>JAFSQV010000084.1 GCA_017446455.1 Paludibacteraceae bacterium | reverse complement strand
GCCCAATTGACGAGCTACAGACTTTAAAGGACGTCCTCCTAAACATAATTTTACGGCAAGCAACCGTTCTTCATAAGGATGTTTTTTAAGCATAAAATACCCCAAAAGTTTTTTGTTCAACTTTTGGGGTTCATTACAATTTGCCGCTTTTTTACTTTTCATTTGTCGGTCTTGTCTCGGTCTTGTGTCGGTGAGGGCAAAAGTAACCTTTGGATGTGTTTTATTACTTTCCGAGCAGCCAATCTGCGGCATTTACTACACGGATCTTTTTGCCGTCATGTTCGATTATGCCTGTCTCTCCGTACATAACAATCAGCGTTAAGTGGTCACAATGAGTTTTCTTGGAGGCTTTTACAAGACCACCTATCTCACGATTAAAAAGTTTAGTGGTAGGGTTATTGAAATCATACGTCACCTGTACCAGTTCCAAAACCTTGCTTGCCTGCGTACGTACAAAATCCACTTCATACCGATTACTTTCGCGCAAGTAATATAACTGCTCATCGGCATATTTCTGGCGACGAAGCAATTCTATAGCAATCACGTTTTCTAATCGCCATCCTAAATTTTCCGGTTGTAAAGTATTTTCCCGATTGCTCAAAAAAGCATTATCTATAATGTATTCTTTCAAGTTCGTTTGCCGCTCTACACTTTTGAACGAATATTTATGCAACACACGCGCCAGGTAAGCCGTATTCAGATATGAGACATAGTTTTTTACCGTTTGGACAGAACGAATAGCGTATTTCTCGCGGATCTCTTCAAACTTGATTTCTTGACAGAAATTATCAATGACCGTGTCAGCCACCTGCCTAAGTGAAGCCGGGTATCGCACTTTGTAACGCTTGCAAATATCCTTCTTTATGATGGTTTCCAGCAGCGCTTTAGTATAGGCGGTCTTATCAATCGAACCATCCATCGTTTCCGGGAAGCCTCCATCTTTGAGATATTCATTCAACGCGTATCCGCGCAAGCCGATAGCCTTTGTATGCAGACCTGCAATGTCCACATTCTTTATACGGCAGTATTCTTCATACGAAAAAGGAAAAAGCCGAATCTCATGGTATCTGCCGGTTAGATGCGTGATCAGTTCATCGCTCAGCAAGTTAGCGTTACTTCCGGTCAAAATAAGATGTAACCCTTGGCGCATAAGCCTGTTCACAAAAAGCGGCCAACGCGGAGCATTCTGTACTTCATCAATGAACAAATGCGTAAAATCTCCATAGACTCGATAAAGCATTTCCACAATGTCGTTCAGTTCAGAAACTTGTATATCCGCCAAATTTTCATCGTCGAAATTGACGTACGCAAAGCGAACGTTGCTTTCCAGTAACACTTTCTGGCATAACATGGATTTGCCACTACGGCGGACTCCGATAACAACCTGAGCCAACTTACTATCTAAGTCAATTTGCTTTTCTTCCTGCCTGCTCAAAAGAGCCTTACAATCCGTATTTAATAGTTCCTGACGTTGATCTGACAAGATCGTTTCCAAGTTCCGCATAATGAAGTAATTTTAAAATCGCCGCAAAATTACTAAAAATAAATGACATGTGCAAGTGAATCATCTTATTTTGCATTTTTTTTAGTTTATAAACGTCTTATTTTGCAATTTTTCATGGGTTATAAACACCTTATTTCGCAAATTTTCATAATCTAAACTGCACAAAACCATCAATCCAATACTATAGTAAGGGATGTTTTATACAGCCGTACTAAAAGTGTCCGAGGTATAAAAAAATCTGCACTCGCTGGTGCAGATTTAGTGGATTTAGTCCAATTTGAGGACGGCGAGGAAGGCTTTCTGCGGCACTTCCACATTTCCGATCTGCTTCATACGCTTCTTTCCGCGTTTCTGCTTCTCGAGCAACTTACGCTTACGGCTCACGTCACCGCCGTAACATTTCGCCAACACATCCTTGCGAACCTGCTTTACGGTTTCGCGTGCAATTATCTTCGCACCGATTGCCGCCTGAATCGCAATATCGAATTGCTGACGCGGCAATAGCTCTTTGAGCTTCTCGCACATGCGACGTCCGAAGTCCACGGCATTGTCCCGGTGGGTGAGGGTAGAGAGGGCATCGACCTGCTCGCCGTTCAGCAGAATATCCAGTTTGACGAGGTTCGACGGCCGGAATCCGTTCATGTGCCACTCGAAGGACGCGTAGCCCTTACTGATGGATTTCAGCTTATCGTAGAAGTCAATGACAATCTCACCGAGCGGCATGTCGAAGAGCAACTCCATGCGGTTGCCGGATATATATGCCTGTTTCACCAACTCGCCGCGTTTGCCGAGGCAGAGTGTCATGATCGGTCCGATATAGTCGGCCGTAGTGATCACACTCGCGCGGATATACGGCTCTTCGATGCGGTCTATCTCCGTCAAGTCCGGCATGCCGGCAGGGTTATGCACCTCGATCATGTTGCCGTCCTTGGTATAGACATTATAACTTACGTTCGGCACGGTGGTGATGACGTCCATATTGAACTCGCGGTCGAGACGCTCCTGCACGATCTCCATGTGCAATAGACCCAAGAATCCGCAACGGAAACCAAAACCTAAGGCCATCGAACTCTCCGGCTGGAAGGTCAGACTCGCGTCATTGAGTTGCAATTTCTCCAGACTCGCGCGCAAGTCCTCATAATCCTCGCTCTCGATCGGATAGACACCGGCAAAGACCATCGGCATGGCTTCTTCGAAGCCGTCAATCGCTTTCTCACAAGGCCGCGCGACATGCGTGATCGTGTCGCCTACCTTTACCTCCGTACTGGTTTTGATACCAGAGATAATATATCCCACATTGCCGGCGCTGATACTCTTGCGTGGACTCATGTCAAGCCGCAGAATACCGATTTCATCGGCGTCGTACTCCTTGCCGGTGTTCACAAAACGCACGTGGTCGCCGGTGTGCATCGTGCCGTTGACAACCTTGAAATAAGCGATGATACCGCGGAAGGAATTGAAGACCGAGTCGAAGACGAGGCACTGCAGCGGCGCGTTCGGATCACCTACCGGCGCAGGGATGCGCTCGATGATCGCGTCTAAGATCTCCGGTACACCTTCGCCCGTCTTTGCCGAGCAGCGCAGTATATCCTCGCGCTTGCAGCCCAAGAGATCTACAATCTCATCCTCCACGCGCTCGGGCATGGCGTTCGGCATGTCGCATTTATTGAGCACGGGGATGATCTCCAAGTCGTGCTCAATCGCCATATACAAGTTACTGATTGTCTGCGCCTGCACGCCTTGCGTAGCGTCCACCACAAGCACCGCACCCTCGCAGGCCGCGATAGAGCGGCTTACCTCATAGCTAAAATCCACGTGTCCCGGAGTATCGATGAGGTTAAGGGTAAAACCCTTATGGTCCATTTGGATAGCATGGCTCTTGATGGTGATGCCGCGCTCTTTCTCCAGGTCCATATCGTCCAGAACCTGGTTCTCCATGTTGCGTGCATCCACCGTGCCCGTCAACTCCAACATACGATCCGCCAGGGTACTTTTACCATGGTCGATATGCGCAATTATACAGAAATTTCGTATCTTATCCATTAAATCCTATTTACCCAAACTAAATTCGGCTGCAAAGGTATAAAAAAATTTGCACATATCAAAATAAATTCGTAACTTTGCGCAAAATTTAACAATTAATCTATAGTTGTGAAAAATATCGTAGTACGTTTTTGTGGAGACTCGGGCGACGGAATGCAGCTTACGGGTAACATGTTTGCCCAGTTGGCTGCCGAATTAGGTCACGAGATCTCTACTTTGCCGGACTTCCCGGCGGAGATACGTGCGCCGCAAGGTACCTTAGGCGGCGTGAGTGGTTTTCAAGTAGAGTTAGGCAGTGAGGTCTATACGCCCGGCGACAAAGCCGACGTGCTCGTCGCGATGAATGCCGCGGCGTTGAAGGTATGTACCTTAGGTTCGCATTTCAACCATCCGCAGGCGCATTTCGATGATCATTTTGCCCTTTATCACCGTAACGCCGTGGTCATAGTGGACACCGACGCGCTCACCGATAAAGACCTCGAGAAGGCGCTCTATCACACGGACAATCCGTTCACGGAACTCGGCATCCCTGAGTCCGTACAGATCGTGCCGGTAGCCCTGACGACGCTGACCAAAGAGGCCCTCAAGGACTCGGGTATGGATAATAAGTCCATCCTCAAGTGCCGTAACATGTTCGCGCTCGGCCTCATCTACTGGCTCTTCGACGAACCGATGGAGAAGGCGATTCACCTGCTCGAAGACAAGTTCAAGAAAAAGCCGGCCCTCATCGCGCCGAACACGAAAGTCATAGTCGATGGCTACAACTACGGCCAGAACCTCGCGCTTTCCATCAACCAGATACATTTAGACGGTAAGCCCTCCGAGGCACATGGTCGATACACCTCCATCGCCGGCAATAAAGCCACGGCTTGGGGACTCATCGCCGCGGCAGAGAAAGCCGGCAAGCACCTCTTCCTTGGTTCGTATCCTATCACGCCCGCTACGGATATCCTCCATGAACTCGCGGCGCGCAAGGACATGAACGTCATGGCGGTGCAGGCGGAGGACGAGATCGCCGGTGTTTGTACGGCTATCGGTGCGGCTTTCGCCGGTGACTTGGCTTGTACAACGACTTCCGGCCCGGGTCTGAGTCTTAAATCCGAAGCGATAGGTCTGGCTGTGATGGCCGAACTGCCGCTGGTAGTGGTCGATGTGCAGCGCGGCGGACCGAGTACGGGACTGCCAACGAAGACCGAGCAGACGGACTTGCTCCAAGCCCTCTACGGCCGTAATGGCGAGTGCCCGGCGGTCGTTTTGGCCGCTTCAAGCAGTGCTAACTGCTTCGACTTCGCCTACGAGGCATGTAAGATCGCGTTGGAGAATATGACACCGGTCATTCTGCTTACCGACACCTACTTGGCGAATGGAACGGCACTCTGGCGAATTCCTCAACTGGCTGACCTGCCGGAAATTCATCCGCAGACCGTACCCGAAGAACTAAAAGGGCATTTCAATCCGGCGCTCCGCGACGAACGCGGCGTGCGCTACTGGGCTTTCCCGGGTGTGGAAGGTTTCGAGCACCGCAATATCGGTTTGGAGCGTGATGCTGAGAAAGGAACTATCTCCACGAATCCGGAGAACCACGAGACCATGGTCATGGCCCGCAAGCATAAGATTGAGCAGATAGCCAACTCCATTCCTGACCTCAAAGTCATTAAATCACAAATCACCAATGACCAATCACCAATGAGTGAAACGCTCTTGGTCGGATGGGGTAGTACGGAAGGTCATTTACATGCCGCGGCGAACGCTTTAGGATGCGATTTGGCGCAGTTCAACTATATCTGTCCGCTACCGCGTAATACCCGCGATGTACTCAGTCAATACAAGCGAATAATAGTTTGCGAATTGAATACGGGTCAGTTCGCAGCTTATCTCCGTTCACAATTCCCGGATATTCAATTTGAACAATATAACGAAATTCAAGGACAGCCGTTTGCTGTAGAAAGGATAGTAGACTATGCAAGCAAGTGATTTTAAATCCGACCAATACGTTCGTTTCTGCCCGGGTTGCGGTGACCATGCGATATGTATGGCGCTGCAGAAAGCCATGGCGCAGATAGGTATCCCGACGCACGAAGTGGCAGTCATCTCCGGCATCGGTTGTTCCAGCCGCATGCCGCATTACCTCAACACCTACGGATTCAATACCATCCACGGCCGCGGCGGCGCGATAGCTACCGGCGTGAAGACCTCGCATCCGGAACTCACCGTTTGGCAAATGAGCGGAGATGGTGACTGTCTGGCTATCGGAGGAAACCATTTTATCCATGAAATACGCCGAAACGTGGACCTGAATGTATGCATGTTCAACAACCGCATCTATGGTCTTACAAAGGGTCAGTACTCGCCTACAAGCCCGAAGGGCTTTGTGTCCAAATCTTCTCCGTTTGGTACGGTAGAACGCCCGTTTGTGCCGGCGCAGTTAGTGCTCGGCGCCGGAGGTACGTTCTTTGCCCGCACGCTGGATGTCGATATGCCGACGACGGTGGACTGCCTCGTAGCTGCACAGCAGCATAAAGGATGCTCGATCGTGGAGTGTCTCGTCAACTGCGTGATCTTCAACAACGGCACGCACGCCTGGATTGCTGACCGCGAGCAGCGCGCAGAGCATAGCATCATCCTCAAGCACGGCGAGAAGATGATTTTCGGCGCTAACAATGACAAAGGTCTGGCGGTGGAGATCGACCCTGTGACCTTCGTGCCAAAGATGATCGTCGTTTCTGCTGACGACCCGCGCGTGCTGACGCACGACGCTACGCAGCCCGATCCGACGCTGCACCGTCTGTTGGGCCTGATGGGCCAAGACCGTTTTACGGAAGTACAAAGGGACGATGTACAATGTACAAGTGATGAGTTGCCTATCGCTCTCGGTGTTATCCGAAGCGTAGAAGCAGACACGTACGACCAGGCGGTGAACAACCAGATCGCAGCAATACGGGAAAAATCGAAAGCCAAGAGTTTTGACGAACTAACGGCTACCCTCGATACTTTCCTTCTGTAGAATCGTTGAGAATAGATAAGTAGGATTCATAGCGAGAGATCGCTATGGATCCTTTTATTACGGCCTCCTGCACGGCGCAGCCCGGTTCGGAAGTATGGGTACAGTTGCTGAAACGGCAGTCTCGGCCGACACGGAAGATCTCCTGGAAATAATGACTCACCTCTTCTTTCTCGAAGTCGATGGTACCAAAACCCTTGATACCCGGGGTGTCAATGACTGCACCGCCTTGAGGCAGGAAATACATCTCCGAGAAGGTGGTGGTATGCATACCCGTGTCATGCGCGTCGGATATCTTGCCGGTGCGCGTGAGTTCCTTGCCGAAGAGCGCGTTCAGCAGTGTAGATTTGCCTACGCCGGAATTACCGCTAAAGAGCGTCGTTTTGCCCGTAAGCAGGGCAGTTAAAGCTTCGCGTGTATTGCCTTCGGCGTTTAGTTGCTTTGCGCTGATGGCGAGGGTGGGATAGTCGAGCGACTCATAGAGCGCACGCAGTTCGTCGAGTTGCGCGAGTTCTTCGTCGGTGAGCAGGTCGGTCTTATTGAAAATAAGGTACGCGCGCACGCGATACGCCTCGCAGGTTGCCAGGAAACGGTCAATGAAGGTAGTGGAAGTGACAGGGTGATTGATGGTGACGATAAGCGCCACCTGGTCGATGTTGGCAGCTAAGATATGACTCTCTTTGCTGAGGTTAGTGGATTTGCGGATGATATAATTCCGCCGCTCTTCGATCTCTTTGATCCAATTCGTGCCGTCAGAAAGAGTTTGTATCTCCACCAAGTCTCCGACGGCTACCGGATTGGTGCTACGGATGCCTCGGATGCGGAAATTGCCCTTGATATGACACTCCGCATCCGAACCATCGTTCATCCGGACGATGTAACTGCTGCCCGTAGATTTAATGACGAGTCCCCTCACCAATTACCAATTAGCAATTAGCAATGACAGCTATACTGTCATAATCTCTTTCTCTTTGGCTGCGTAGAGGGCTTCAACCTTGGCGATATACTTATCGTGGGTCTTCTGCATATCCTCTTCTGCATCCTTCTCGATGTCCTCACTCAGACCGTTCTTCACGAGTTTCTTAAACTCCTCGATGGCGTCGCGGCGAGCATTGCGGATGGACATCTTGGCGCTCTCGGTTTCTGCCTTACATTGCTTACAGAGGTCGCGGCGGCGCTCCTCGGTCAACGGCGGCAGGATCAGACGAATCGTCTCGCCGTTGTTGGACGGCGCAAGACCGATATTCGAGTTGATGATAGCGCGCTCGATGTCGCTGATCAGTTTCTTCTCCCACGGCGTGATAGCAATCGTACGTGCGTCGGGAGTGGTGATGGTGGCGCAACTGGAAAGGGGCGACAGCGATCCGTAGTAGTCGATCTTGATCGGGTCTAAGATACGCGGATTGGCCTTTCCTGCACGGATGTGCTGAAGGGTGTCGTCCAAGTGTTCCACTGCGTTCTGCATAGATTCTTCTGCTGCAGACTGATAGAGTTCTAATTCGTCGTTCATAGTATCAATTATCAATAATCAATTATCAATTGTCACGGAGTGACCAGTGTTCCAATTTTCTCGCCGTCGATGACGCGCGCGAGGTTACCTAACTCATCCATGTTGAATACATAGATCGGCAGGCCGTTTTCTTTGGCCATCGCAGTAGCGGTGAGGTCCATCACCTTCAGTCCGCGACGGATGACTTCGTCATACGTGATCTCGTCGAACTTCGTGGCTTTCGGGTCTTTCTCCGGGTCGGCGGTGTAGATGCCGTCCACACGCGTACCTTTGAGCATCACGTCGGCTTTGATCTCCAGCGCACGCAGACTCGAACCCGTGTCGGTGGTGAAGTAGGGTGCACCGGTGCCTCCGGCGAGAATCACTACATTGCCTTTCTCCAACAGACGGATAGCTTTCGCGGGGCTGTAGAAGTCTCCGATAGGCTCCATGCGGATGGATGTCAGTACACGCACAGGCTGACCGATGGCTTCGAGGGCGGACTGTAACGCTAAAGCGTTAATGACCGTCGCTAACATGCCCATATGGTCACCTTTGACGCGATCAAAACCGCGCTGTGCACCCGATAAGCCGCGGAAGATATTTCCGCCTCCTATCACGATGCCTATCTGTACACCGCGCTGCGCGATGGCCTTCACCTGCTCGGCGTATTGGCTCAAGCGCTCGGTGTCGATGCCTTGTTTGCTTTCTCCGGCAAGACTCTCACCGGAGAGTTTCAGAAGTATTCGTTTAAACATAGTATTATTCCTTGTACCACGTGGAATACATGGCGTAGTTATTGGCTATTTTTTGATTGATCTCTTGGGTCTGTGCGGGTTCGGCTTTCTTGATGAATTTCGCCGGCACACCGCCCCAGATCTCGTTAGGACCTATCTGTGTGTTCGAGAGCACCAATGCACCGGCCGCTACTATTGCGCCTTGACCTACATGCGCGCCATCGAGTAGAGTAGAGCCCATGCCTATCAGCGCATAGTCATCGACATCCGCTCCGTGGATCGTGACATTGTGTCCTACGGACACATAGTCGCCCAGGCGAATCGTCGATTTCTGGTAGAGCGTATGCAGCACTGCGCCGTCTTGGATGTTACAGTGCTTGCCCACCATGATGGTGTTCACGTCGCCGCGCAGCACGCTGTTGAACCACAGACTCGAGCCTTCACCCACCGTCACATCGCCGACGACGGTGGCATTCTCAGCCATAAACACGTCATCCGCGATGCGCGGGGTAAGGATCTCGCCGTTTCTATTAATGGTTTTGATTAGAGCCATAATAATTAATAGTGAGCATATGTACTCTTGGTTTTTGAGTGAGAGTATGTACCCTCTCGGAGGTGTCTCGAGCGGTTTGGGTCCGCGAGAGTCATCGAGCATGGGGCGAGTTACTCCGAAGGGTATGTACTCGAGCCCTGCCGGTACCCCGAAGAGTAGCATTGCGAACTTTTTTATCTTGCTGCGATGATAGCCAGGAATTTCTCTGCTACGAGGGCTGCACCGCCGATCAGACCACCGTCGATATCCGGGCATGCGAACAACTCAGCTGCGTTCTTCTCATTGCAGCTACCGCCGTAGAGGATCGTGGTGTCCTCAGCCGCCTGCTTGCCGAATTTCTCTGCTACGAGGCTACGGATGAAGGCGTGGATCTCCTGTGCCTGTGCCGGCGTAGCCGTCAGACCCGTACCAATTGCCCAAACCGGCTCGTATGCCAGCGTGATGTTCTTCCACTCCTCTGCACTCAGACCGAAGACCGAACCCTCGAGTTGGGCTTTCACTACCTCGTTCTGCTTGCCTGCCTCGCGCTCCTCTTTTACCTCACCGATGCAGAAGATGACCTTCAGACCGTTAGCGAGCGCCAGGCGCACTTTCTCAGCCAGCATCTCATAGCTCTCAGCGTAGTACTGACGGCGCTCCGAGTGACCCAGAATCACGTATTCCGCACCCGTGGATTTCACCATCTCTGCGCTTACCTCACCGGTGTATGCGCCCTTCTCGTGGTCTGCGCAGTTCTCTGCGGCTACCTTGATAGGCGAACCCTTCAGCAACTCAGCCACCGTAGCCAAGTGGATAAACGGCGTGCCGATCACTACAGCACATGCGGGGTTCTTTACTGCTTCTTTTAACTCGGTAGCCAATGCTACGCCTTCTTGCAGGTTCTTGTTCATCTTCCAGTTACCTGCTACCATTTTAATTCTTGCCATTGTATATAAATTTTGTCTTTTGTGTTTTTTTGTGAGCATGTAACCCTCTCGGAGGCGTCTCGAGCGGTTGGGGTCCGCGAGAGTCGTTGAGCAGGGGGCGAATTACTCCGAAGGGTTTATATGCGAACTTTTATAAATTTCGTAAATTCTTTTTCTCGATAATTGTTCCGTTTTGAACTACGATCAGTCCCGGGTTAGCCCGCACGATGGTCTTCAGCGTCACGGGATCGGTATAGCAGAACGTCGCCCAAGCGGTCTCTTCGTCCAAGTCGAGGTCGTCCGCCAACTCCATCACTTCGTCTTCGCCCGAGCCCGTGAGCACGTAGAGGTTCTCGCGCTCGTCGATGATCTCGCGCAACTTGTCTAACTGCGAGCGGTTCATCTTCTTGATCTCGTATATGATGACAAGCGTCACGGGTTCTTCGGATTCCAATATATCGTAGGTGATATCGTCGAAGTCCATCGTCAGGATCTCGAAATCATGTATCGGCGCCTCATAGCCTTTCTTGACGAGTACGGATTTCTGATCTACAAACGTCCACTCCGGGTCACCTTTCGGGTAGTTCTCTATAGTAAAGGATTGCTGTACCCCGTCTTTCTCGTATATCAAGGTCGTTTCATAGATATCCGGCTCCGCGTCTTCAGGAATCTCCATGAGAGTAGGGATGTGGTTGCCTACCTTATAGGGACGGAAATCCATCGGCGGCAGGTGGGTGTAGCTATAGCCCATGATGCCGGCTACGATGCCGAGCCCGAGGAGGGCGATGCATAACTCCATCCACCATGACCATAACTGCGGAATCGCTTTGCGGCATGCCAATAGGATGACGACAAGACTAAGCAGCACTATATTCTTCCAGAAAGTCTGCCAATTCGTCAGTACCAGTGCGTCGCCGAAACAACCGCAGTCGCTGATAGGATTGGTTAACGCAATCCAAAGTGTAAGGGGTGTCATGACAAGGTAGAAAGCAAGAGCTAACCAACTCGTCCAATGCGTGCGAATATTTGCTAACATGCATATGCCCAATATCCATTCAACAGCAATAAGACACACTGCTGCGGTTCCTGCCAAAGGCAGCAGGTCGGTAGCAAAACCGCCGAAGGCCTTCAGATAGTCCTCAATCTTATACACCGTGCCCAGCGGATCAACTGCCTTCACAAATCCCGAGAACAGGAAGGTGAGGGCTAATAGTGTGCGGGCAACGGAGCCTGTAATATGTAAAGCAAGGTTCTTTTTCATATCGTATAGTGAATCAAGTCAAATATAGCGTAGTTGATGATGTCAAAGTAATTGCCTTCGGTTCCTTCTGAGGCGATGGTCTTGCCGTTGTTGGCAAGAATATTCTTGATGCGGATGATTTTCGCCAGGATCATATCGACAATGCCTTCTTTACTCATTTCGCGCCATGCCTCGCCGTAGTCGTGGTTCTTACGCACCATCAGTTCCTTGGCTTCCTGCAGCACTCCGTCGTATAACTTCGTGGCTTCTTCACTACTCATGTCTGTAGCATCTGCATATCCGTTGCGCTCTTGGATAATAGCCATGATGCCGTAGTTTACGATTGCGCGTAGATTCCCCTCTATGTCATCTCCTACCAAACTAATACCAGTCTCTTGGCGCTGACGAATATTACAAGCCTTGATATACAATTGGTCTGTAATGCCGTACAGACGGAAGATGCGCCACGAAGGACCATAGTCCTTCATCTTGTCAATGAATATCTGGCGGCATTTCGCCGTCACTTGGTCAAATTCCCTATTTGTATCTGCCATATAGTTTATATTACTCCGAAGGGTTTATATGCGAACTATTAATTCCTCTAATGTTACTTGTTTCTGTTCGCCGCTCGCCATCTCCTTGAGCATCACGGTGTTGGTCTCCATCTCATTGCCGCCCACTATTGCCACGAACGGAATATGCTTGTCGTCGGCGTAGCCCATCTGCTTCTTCATCTTGGTCGGCTCGGGATACACTTCCACGGTCTTTCCTGCAGCCCGCAGCACTTTTGCCCAGCGTAGCGCATAATGTAATTCTTCCGCACCAAACGTTGCGAATAGCACTTGCGTGGCGGATTGCAACTCCTTCGGGAATAAATCCAACTCCGTCAGCACGTCATAGATGCGATCGGCACCGAAGGATATGCCGACTCCAGATACATTGGGTAAGCCAAAGATACCCGTCAAGTTGTCGTAGCGTCCGCCACCGGTGATAGAACCTATCTGCGCGTCGAGCGCCTTGACCTCGAAGATCGCGCCGGTGTAGTAATTCAGTCCGCGTGCCAGGCACAAGTCAAGTTCAATATCCAATGTACATTGTACAATTTCCAATTCGTCAAAGACGATCTCCAACTCCTCAACACCCTTCAGTCCTACCTCGCTGCTCGCGAGAATCGATTTCAGTGCGCTGAGTTTGTCGGCGGTACTACCGCTGAGGTTCAAGATCGGTTGTAGTTTCTCTACTTGCGCAGCATCCAGTCCGCGTTCGATGAGTTCGGCATTGACGGCTTCTACACCAATCTTGTCGAGTTTGTCGATCGCTACGGTGATGTCAATCATCTTGTCCGGCGCACCGATGACCTCGGCGATGCCGGCGAGTACCTTGCGGTTGTTGATATGCAGACACACGCGGATACCCAAGCGGCGGTACACCTCTTCTACAATCTGTATCAACTCCAGTTCGCCCACCAGGCTATCACTGCCGATCACATCGACGTCGCACTGGTAGAACTCGCGGTAGCGGCCTTTCTGCGGACGGTCCGCACGCCATACGGGTTGAATCTGAAAGCGCTTGAAGGGGAAAACAATCTCCTCGCGATGCTGCACCACATAGCGGGCAAAGGGAACCGTCAGATCATACCTTAGTCCTTTCTCCGGCGCCAGAGCAGCTTTCTCTCCGCTGTTCTGAATGCGGAAGAGCAGTTTGTCGCCTTCCTCGCCGTACTTACCCATCAGCGTCGAGAGGTTCTCCATCGCGGGCGTCTCTATCTGCTGAAAACCGTACAACTGAAACACACCCTTTATGGTGTCAAAGATATAATTACGGCGGGCCATCTCCACTTGTCCGAAGTCCCGCGTGCCCTTAGGTATACTTGGTTTTTGTGCCATTATCTATAAACTTTAAACTTTCAACTTCTTTAAACTCTCATCTTTAAACTCTCAACTAAAAATATACTTGTATATTTTCTCTGTTGCGCCAAGTTCGGATTGTACGTACTCGGCTGCTTTTTGTCCTATTGTCTTATAATCGCTTAATGCGGCAGTCAACGCCGTCTCCAATTCCTTGTAGTTCTTAATACTGCGCCCTGCGCCGGCGTCAATCAGTCCTTGTGCCTCGCGGAAATGATGGTAGTTAGGACCAAACACCACCGGCACACCATATACGGCCGCCTCAATCGTGTTATGGATACCTTCGCCAAAACCGCCGCCTATATACGCCACCTGACCGAACTGATAGATCGTCGACAGCAAGCCGATGGTGTCGATCACCAGCACGTCTGCGCGGCGTAAGATGTTCACGCGGCTGAGGTTAGACGGCATCGCGCTGATGTCGCTGAACTTGACAAAACGGCCCTTGAAGCGCTGGAAGATATCATGCAGGTGCTCCTCATTGATCTCGTGCGGCACAAGAATAAGCTTCGCACCACAACCACCAATCTTCAATCTACAATCTTCAATGTACTTCTCGAGAAGTACTTCGTCCTCCGGCCATGTACTACCGGCTACCACCACCTGCGGCGCGTCCTCCACGAACTGCGCGATAGGCAGCAAGCGCGCGTCCTGGCGCTCGCGCGCAGCCGCCAGCACTTCGTTCACCCGGTCAAAACGGGTATCACCCGCCACGGAGCACTCATGCACGCCGTGCTCCGCCAACAACCGGCGCGAAGCCTCGTCTTGCACGAAGATATGCGTGAAGCAATGCAGCAGCTTCAGTGCGCCCGCGCCATACCAATGAAAGAACCGTTGGGTGGGGCGGAAGATCGCCGAGATACTATAGGTCGGTATGCCGCGTTTCTTCAACTCCCGCAGGTACGCCGGCCAGAACTCATACTTCACGAAGATCGCCATCGAGGGCTGCAAGCCCTCCAAGAAGCGCTTTGCCTTACGCCGCGTAGCGAAAGGCAGATAGAGCACGGCATCCGCATGCGGGTAGTTCTTACGCGCCTCATAGCCCGAAGGGCTGAAGAAGGTCACAACGATCTTACGATCCGGGTGCTCGCGGCGCAGACGCTCTATGAGCGGGCGCGCTTGCTCAAACTCTCCCACCGACGCCGCATGAATCCACACCGCGCCGCGGTTGGCCTCTAAGATAGGCCGGTGCTCCGCATCCAAGGTCGCTCGTTGACCGCGGAAGAGCGCACGTGTCTTATGTCCGAAAAGGGTATTTGCCATTCTTACGCAATAAATCGGCCACAAAAGTACGGAAAATTTTTCACATACGCAAGTGCGCGCGCATTTTTCCTTGTTTTTTTCGGATTTATTTGCACAATTCAAAAAAAAATACTACCTTTGCGCCCTGATTTAAAAATCGTAAATGGTAAATGACCAAATCGTAAATGGTAAATGACCAAATGGTAAATTGATTTATGGATATATCGATTATAGTGCCTCTTTTCAACGAGGCGGAGTCGCTGCCGAAACTCTACGAGTGGATAGCACGCGTGATGAAGGAGAATAAGTTTTCGTACGAAGTGATCTTCGTCAATGACGGCAGCACGGACGATTCGTGGAAGGTTATTCAGGATTTGAAGGACGCAAACGAAAAGTCCGGCTCCGGAGCCTCTCCGGTCCGAGGTATATGTTTCCGTCGTAACTACGGTAAGTCCGCGGCGCTGTACTGCGGTTTCAAGGCGGCGCAGGGCGACGTAGTCATCACGATGGACGCCGACCTGCAGGACTCGCCGGATGAGATACCCGAACTCTATCGTATGATCACCGGGGACGGTTTTGACCTCGTCAGCGGATGGAAGCAGAAACGATACGATAACAAGCTTACCAAGAACCTGCCGTCCAAACTGTTCAACGCCACTGCCCGCCGCGTCACGGGAATCAAGCTCCACGACATGAACTGCGGACTGAAGGCCTATCGCAAGGAGGTAGTGAAGAATATCGAGGTCTTCTCGGAGATGCACCGCTATATTCCGTTCCTGGCGAAGAATGCCGGGTTCACGAAGATCGGCGAGAAAGTGGTGCAACACCGCAAACGCGAGTTCGGCACCTCGAAATTCGGTCTCAACCGTTTTGTAAACGGTTACTTGGACCTCATGACTCTGTGGTTCCTCAATAAGTTCGGCAAACAACCGATGCATTTCTTCGGTCTCGTCGGTAGCCTGATGTTCTTCATCGGCTTCATCGCCGTGATCGTCGTAGGCGGCATGAAACTCTATGCGCTGTCGAACCATGTGCCGGCGATGTTGGTGGGTGTCAACCCGTATTTCCACATCGCTATTCTGATGATGATTCTCGGTTGTATGCTGTTCCTTGCCGGTTTCCTGGCGGAACTCATCATCCGTAACAGCCCGTCCCGCAACGACTATCTGATTAGAGAGGAGATATGATGGCGCAATCGCTGGAAGAACAAATAGCAACCGTTGAGCGCTCGCTCGGAGAACGCATGATCACGCATGCGCTGGCTATCCTGCGCGCGTGGGTGAACGAGTTAGGGGAGGCCAATCAATTCGAGAAGTTCTTTCTCGATACGCAGCAGGAATACCAGGAACTCTTTGACCGATGGGTCAGTGCCGATGACGAAGGTATCGATAAGGAACTCGACCGCCTCACCGGAAATACGTATGTGCTGGCGGATGTGGTCTATGCCGCTATCCGCCTCAAGCGCGGTCTCTCGCCCATCATGCACGGCTTTAATGCGGACAACCTGCAGTCCGTCATGCATTATTTCTCCAATCATGTGCATCCGAATGAGAACGACCTGGACTGGTTGTCGAATATCATCCGTGACCCGAGTCGCGGCGCTACGGCACTCATGGCCGTCTCGGCTATCTCGCAAGGATTAAGGCAATGCTTCTCGAAAGACTCCATCCTTACCCTCATTGACGGCATCAACAACGGCTCTGACGTGATCGCCGAGCAGTGTCTGTCGAATGTCATCCTGTTGCTGGCGCATTACGATGTACGAATAGACTTCTTCCCGGACCTCCAAAACGCCTTCGCCAACGCCATCGCGGAGATGAATGACGACGGAGAGCAGGCTTTTGAAACCCTATGCTCGTTGGTGCTTGCTACCAATGAAGAGTGGCTTAAGAACCTGACTGTCAAGGAGTTACGAGCAGACGACATGCCGCAGGAATTGCATACGCTCTTGGAGCAGACGGGCGAAGACAGCAGCATGAATGGCATCCAGTCCATCATCACCAATTCCGAGAAGGAATACATGCGTAGCATCATCGATATCTTACCCGATACATGGGTCTTCAGCGTCATTGTAGGGGAGAGTTATGAGCGCCAAAACCGGATGGCGTTGACCTATCTGACGGTTGGTCGGATGGATATGATGTGGGATAATATCGAACTGGCGTCGCGCTGGCTCCTGGAGCACTTACGCAAAGGCGCTAACTCGCCGAAGGACTACATCAACTACGGTCATTGTATGTTGCTGCAGGGCGACCGTGTCATGGCGGTCGAGAACTACCGTCAGGCGCGCCAGTTGTGCAAGTCCTCCAAGGAGTTCTTTAACCTCTTCCGGCCCGACAGAAAAGCACTCGTGGATCACGGGGTACCCATCGAGCAAGTCTATCTGATCGAAGATCAGTTACTAAAAAACTGAATGCTGAATACTGACCGCTGACCACTAAAAGGCCACGCCTATTCCGGCATCAATGAACTCGGCGCGAACGCCGTGGGTCTTCAGTCCCAACTGAACAAACAGATTGTCCAGCACGTGGTACTTCAGCACGAACTGCATGTAGCACCATCCGTCTTTCTTATTGCTGGCTTGCGAGAAGTCGTAGGGATAGAATATCCCTAAGTTATACGGTTCGCCGCCGTGTTTGGTAAGTATCTCCTCTTTGTTCTCTATGTTCTTGATCGGGTCGAAGACATAGAATCCGACGTGTATACCGGCGGTGAGATGACCGATGATAAACTCCGGCTGAATACTGATGCCGACGCGGAAACAGTTCTTTATATCGCTCGTCCGGAGGTAGGTCTTGTCGAAATAGGTCACCGGCGCACCCGGGTTCTCAGCCGCATAGTCGTCGTTCACCGCGCTGTAATAGCCGTCGTAGAACGCATCCACACCGGCGCCGAGACGGAAGATACTTACCGGTACCCAGTACGCCGCGGCTTTGAGCGTCGCGATGCCGTAGAACCGCATGCCGTTGATATTATCCTTGTAGTAGTTCTGCTTCATGCCGCCCGTCGCGCTGATCTCCACCGCCCATGGCTTCGTGACCTCTTCGTGCAACTCCTTCGTCGTCATCCGCTTCGGCTTTCCCTTTGTACCTTGTACATTGTCACTTTGTACTTCCGGATGATATCGCAATCCCAACTCTCCGCCGAACATGTTATAGCCCGCATTCGGGTGCATGACGGAGCCGTTGCTGATATGATGCCATCCGCCGGCGAGCGTGATCTCCCAGCCGTCTTTGATGGGGAAATCCATGTACAAGTCCACCGTCAGGTACGCATTGAGGATCGAACCGATAGACCAGTTTGCTACCAACTTACCGTCTTTCTGCGCAATGCTGTATGGCGCATATTCGGCGGGTAGGGTATTGCGGTAGGTCTTCGTCACGGCGGCTAATCCGATGGTCGGACGAATGCCGATACGGAAGTGCTCGCCGTTATAGAAAGGCTGATTCATATAGCCGTAAGCCGCAATAGCCGAACCTAAGAACGCCTCATTGCCGAGGTTCAGGTACGTCGCCCCGACGCCTATCGACGCATTGTTCCATTGCTGCAAGCAATGCCAGCGGCCGGTGGGCAGGAACTCTACGGCAAACGAACCGCCTAAGACAGGCCGCTGCACGAACTGATCGACCTTGCCGTCGGGCATCATCATCGAACCATTACCCGTCAGCTTATACGCCAACTCGTAATGCGGCATCGCCTGACTCGTGAGGCTCGCGCAAAGGACTATGAAAAGCAGGATCTCTCTCATATCAGAACACAAAGAATAGTGCCACAATCGTGCGCCAAAGCGTGGACCACCAACGGCGTTGGAAAAGCTGCTGGAAATCGATGAAAAACACGATGTGAGCGATGTAAAACGGGAAGATAAAGGGATTAAAACTTATCTGTGGATGCCACCACGCCGTGCAGAGTAACCATACGATGGAAATCACCTGTAACTGGCATATCGCATAGCATACAACCGTCATGATCTCTGCGAAATTATAGGTTTTGTCTCCCACTTTACGGAACAGCAACCACATGAGCAACATAGTAATCGAAAACTTAAAGAGCAGCCCGAAATCCGGATGCTCTTCTTCCCATTGACGTATTTTCTCCATATACATAGAGAACTGCTCTACGGCATTTAAGAGCTGAAGTGTTTTAGCATCATCGGGATTCGAGCCGTCTAATTGAGCACGTGCTTCCGAGAAATGCAAGGTTGCTGATTCGCGGGGCATAATCTCCACAGGTAGTATTTTCCCCAACAGCATCAGGCCCAAGGTTAGCACTACTAACATCATAACAGGTTGCATCAATCGTCCGCGGCGACCTTCAAGGTAGTCGCGCATCATGAATCCCGGACGCCAGAACAGGTGCTTGAGGGTGATGAAGATATTCTTATTGCCGAAACCCCATACGTCGAGGAAGTTCGATGTCACGCTCTCGATGGTGATGCGCTTGCTTGTCGCCTCTACCTCGCCGTATTCCTGCGTCTGCCGCTCCCGCCATGCTTTCATCCGCTCCCGCATCGCTTCTCTCCATGCCCGCAAGGTCTTTCCCCGCTCCGCAAACCATGCCCGCATCGCTTCCCTCCACGTATGTATCTTGCCTTTTTTCATAATTCGCCGCAAAGATACAATATTTTTCTGATATACGCAAATATTAAGTGATTTTTGTGGCTGATAAAATTTAATGACAGATTTTGGCGGGTAGCCCGCAAGCCCCCTTAGTAGAGTAGGTCTATACCTTATATAATAGGTATAGACCTACTAAGAGGCTGGGCCACAACAGCCAAGCAGCCGGACCAATACGTAACGGTGACGTCCGTAATGGTCGCGAGATGGTCGCGGGAATGAAAGCAAAAAATCATGAAAGTGGGAGTTAACAGGAATGGAACGACGTCCTTAGTACGTACGTTAGTTTCCCTATGTAGGGGAAACCTAACAGTACTAACGGACTCCAATCCTCGTTAAAAATCGGCACAATTCCGTTTTGTGGCAGATTTATTTGCACATATCAGATTTTTTTTGTAATTTTGCCCCGCAAAATTGTTGAACTATGGATACCTATCGTTTTAGAAAACAGATTCACCGGTTGCCGGGGAAGGTGATACATACTATTCCGCTGCCGGAGCCGGAAGTGACGGCCGGGCATGGCGCGCGGCGCGAGATCGGCGCGATGTGCAAGAAAGCGGGCTACAAGCACGTGCTGGTAGTGACCGACGAGACTTTGCATAAATTAGGCTACGACGCCGCGATATTAGAATCGCTTGAAGCCGCAGGTATTGCCGCTTCGCTCTTCTGCGACATCCACTCCGAGCCGACGATAGCCATTATAGAAGCGGGTAGGGCGCAGGCATTGGAGACCAAAGCCGAAGCCATCATCGCGCTTGGCGGCGGTAGTGTCATGGACAGTTGCAAGATGATTGCTGCAGGCTGCAAGATGCCGCATGTGCCGGTAAAAGCGCTGCTTTTGAAGTTCCTGCCGGTCCCCAGAGAGACCTTACCGCTTATCATGGTGCCCTCTACTGCCGGAACAGGAGCCGAACTGACCGTTGGGGCAGTCGTGACGAATGACCACGGCGCAAAGAGTTCCACTGTGCTGATCGGACTTAACGTGACGCACGTCATTCACGATAGCGAACTGACGATCCATGCTCCGAAAACCGTGACAGCCGCTTGCGGCATCGATGCGCTGAGTCATTGTATCGAAGGTGCGGTGAGCGACACCGAGGTCGATGCGGAAGACATGCGCATGTCGATGGAAGGCGTGAAAATCATTCTGGAGAACCTGCCCGTTGTGCTTCGAGAGCCGGAGAACCAGGCGGCGCGCTTGAATATGGCGAAGGCGGCGATGTACGGCGGCAATGCCATCAATACTCAGTTGGCGGGCTATGTGCATGCCTTTGCGCATAGTATCGGCGCGACCTACCACCTCTCGCACGGACAGGCTATCTCGCTGATGCTGCTACCGGTGCTGGAGTTCCAGAAAGAAGCCTGTCAGGCCCATTACGAAGCCATCGCCAAGTACTGCGGCGTGTCGGATTTCCTGCAGGCGATACGCGAACTCATCGCCGCGAGCGGTATGGATAAGATTGTTTCGCCTGTGCGCGCTTGCGACCATGAGAAACTCATTCCGATGATTGCCGCCGATTCGATCAATTACTCCGCGCCCGTCACGCTCAGCAACGCGGATATCAAGGCGGTGCTTGACAAAATCACCCCTCAGCCTTCAGTGGACAGCGAACAGTATTCCGAAGAAAGAATAAGTGAGATAGTAGCCGCGCAGCGGAAATTCTTTAGAACCGGCGAGACACTGCCGATAGCATGGCGTATCAAGCAACTCAAACGCCTCAAAGCGGCGGTGATAGCCCATCAGGACGAGTTAATCGGCGCCTTGCGCGAAGACCTCGGACGGAGTGAGTTAGAAGCTTACCTATGCGATATCGGACCAATCATCACCGAGGTAAACGAGATGATATCGGGTCTGCGCCGATGGAGTAGACCGGAGATTCATTTCAGCGGCCTGATGTGCTGGCCAAGTATCTTCACCAAGGTCTATAAGATGCCGTACGGCGTGACGCTCGTCATCAGTCCGTTCAATTTCCCGATACTTCTGACGATAGGTGTCGTAGCCTCGGCGATGTGCGGCGGCAACACGGTGGTCATCAAGTCCAGTTCGAAATCCGCTGCCTCAACGGCCGCGCTGAAGAAATTCTTCGCGGAGGTTTTCCCTCCGGAATACGTGACGCTGATAGACGGCGGACACGACGTAGCCGACATGTGCCTGGCGCAGCGATGGGATAAGATATTCTACACCGGCAGTCCGTCGGTGGGCAAACACGTGCTCGCGGAAGCCGCCAAGAACCTGACGCCGGTAGCCTTGGAGTTAGGCGGCGAGACCGGCAACTGGTGCGTCGTACGTGCCGACGCGGACCTCAAAGATGCGGCGCGTAAGATCGCGTTCTTCAAGCTGCTCAACGCCGGCCAGATATGCATCAACATCAACCAGATAGCGGTGGCCGAAGAAGTAGCGGACGATTTCCTCAAAGAACTCCAAGCCGCTTTTGTGGCCCAGATCGGCGAACATGCGGAGACGAATGACGAGTACCCGAGACTCATCACCGACGCCTCGTACGACAAGTGCGCGAACTTGGCGGACGAGTACCGAGAGCGAATCGTGTTCGGCGGATCAGGCGACAAAGAGACGCGCCGATATGCGCCGACGATGATCTATCCGGTGCATATAGACGAGCCTATCGTGCAGCACGAGCTGTTCTGTCCGCTGCTGCCGATCGTGCCGTTCAAAGATGCGGAGGTGGACGAGTTGATGGACGTGATCGCCGACCGCGAGCACCCGCTGGCGATGTATGTGTTCACCAAGAACATGCGCTGGGCCAACCGCGTGATGCAGACCCAGCAGTTCGGCGGCGGATGTATCAACGAGGTATGTATCCACATGATGGTCAAGGGTGTGCCCTTCAACGGCACCGGCCATTCGGGTATGGGTGCGTACCACAGCGAATGGGGTTTCCGTGAGTTTACCCACCCGCAGACGGTGCTCAAAGGCCGCACGCGGTTTAATCTCTCGCTGCGCGAGCATCCGTATGGCGGCAAAGCCGGACAAACGAAGATGCGGCTGCTACGGCTTTTCGAACGATAAATAAGACCAATTATGAAACATAACACATTATTCTGCATGGCGATCGGCGCGATGATAGGCCTGACGGCATGCACAGCGAAAAAGACAGAGACGATGGATTATCCGCGTGGTGAACAACAAGTACGGGCGTTATGGACGCCGGCAGACGGTACACAGGAGGAGTTGGAGCAGTTTATCGCCGACCACACCTGTAAGACCGACAGCGAGCGCGTAGCGCTCTTTGAGTCCCTCAGCAGGGCGTTTGAGAACCTCTTTCAGTCGGCCGACATGCTGACAGTAGAGTTGCTGCGCCCGACTCAGTTGACCAATGCCGCCGAGCCGCAGACACCGGACTGGATCCTCTCCGGCTATAGTCCGCTGGCGCATTTCTCGGACGATATGTTCGCGAACAAACTCGCCTTCATCACTATCCTGAACTTCCCGCATTACACGCTCGAGGAGAAGAACACGCTGGGCAAGCACTGGAGCCGCCAGGAGTGGGCTTTCGCCCGCATGGGAGACGTGTTCACGACGCGCGTGCCGGCAGAGGTCAATACCCGCATGGCGCAGGCCAATGCCAAGGCCGAGAACTATATCGCGGACTATAATATCTATATGGGCAACCTCCGCACGGAAGACGGTCGCCAACTCTGGCCGGAAGACAAGATATTGCTCAGCCACTGGAACCTGCGCGATGAACTCAAGGCGCTGTATAAGGGACAAAGGGACGATGTACAATGTACGAAGGACAATGTACAATGTACAAAGGACAATGTACAAAGTACAAGGGATGAGCGGCAGGAGATGATCTATCAGGTGATGCAGCGCATCGTCGATCAGACGATCCCGCAGGCGGCGATAAATGGGGCAGAGTATATTTGGAAACCGTACTCTGACCAAGGACTGAGCGAGCCCTACACCCGCTACGAGCGGATACTCGAGATCGCGCAGGCGTATTTCGCTGCCGACCCGTATTGTCCGACCGCGCCCACTGGCATCATCCGTAACTTCGAAGAAGGGGTAGAGATTCCGGCGGAGGAATTAGACAGTCTGTTTAGAGCTTTGGTGGGTTCGCCGCAGGTGCAGCAAGTGGCGGCCGTCATCCGCGAGCGCTTGGGTAGGGACTTGCGCCCGTATGATATTTGGTACGACGGCTTCAAAGCCCGTGCAGCCTTGGACGAAGATGCGCTGAGTGCGCAGACCCGCGATCTCTATCCGGACGCGAATGCGTTTGCGGCAGACATGTGGCGACTGCTGACGAGCATGGGTTTCTATAGCGAAGATGCCCGCGCTATCGCCCATCATATCGTCGTAGAACCCGCCCGCGGTTCAGGACACGCATGGCCGTGTTTGGGTCGCAAAGAAGACGCGCGGCTCCGCACCCGCATCCCTGCTTCCGGCATGGATTACAAGGGCTATAACATCGCCGTACATGAGTTCGGTCACTGCGTGGAGCAGGTGCTCGACATGTACTATATCGACTATTACATGCTCTCCGGCGTGCCCAACACCGCCTATACGGAGGCCAGTGCGTTCCTTTGGCAACAACGCGACTTGCAGCTGCTGCCGGGCGCTAAAATCACCAATCATCAATCATCAATCAGCAATGACGCAGTTCTCGATCAGTTCTGGTCGATGTACGAGATCATGGGTGTGAGCCTCGTCGATATGCGTATGTGGCAGTGGATTTATGCGCACCCGAAGGCTACGCCGAAAGAGCTGTGCGAAGCCACGCAGGCGATTGCCAGGGAGGTATGGAATGCATACTACGAGCCGGTCCTGGGTGAACACGATTGTATCTTGTTGGCCGTGTACAGCCACATGGTGAATGCACCGATGTACCTACCGAACTATCCGCTCGGGCATATCGTGCAGTATCAGTTAGAGGAGCACCTGGCGCAATGCAAGACGCAGAAAGATTTTGCATATGAATATATGCGTATCTATCGCTTAGGCCGCCTGACGCCGAAGGAGTGGCTCATTCAGGCCGTAGGTGAAGCACCGACGATTGAGCCTATTTTGCGCGCTGTAGATAGGGTGACGAAGTAAAAATACCTACTTTTAGGTATTGCACGGTTCGGGCGAAAGCAGTAATTTTGCACCGAATTTCGAAAAAACTATGCAAAAACGTATCTTTTTATACCTATTTTTAGTATGCCTAAGCGCAGGCATGTACGCGCAAGAGGCGAGTGATTTCCAAATAGAGGAAGTCACCGTCGTGCAGCGCAAGAAAGGCAAGGTCAAGAGCCGTACGGAGGCCTTCGACACGGAGAAGATCAATTCCGAAGAGCTCTGCCGCGCGGCGTGCTGTAACCTCAGTGAAGCGTTCGAGACCAATGCGTCCGTCGATGTAGCCTATGCCGATGCGGCGACCGGCGCCAAGCAGATCCGGTTGTTGGGCCTGAGCGGCACATACGTGCAACTCATCCAAGAGAACACGCCGGCAGTACGCGGATTGGCGCAGAGTTTTGGGCTGGAGTATATCCCCGGGCCGTGGATGAGCAGTATTCAGGTCAGCAAAGGTACCTCCTCCGTCATCAACGGCTACGAAGCGACCTCCGGCCAGATCAACGTCGAACTGCTCAAGCCACAGATACAAAACCCGCTGTCGGTCAACCTGATGTTCAACAGCGAAGTGATGGGCGAAGCGAATATCATGGGCGGCTGGCAGATACCCCTCAAAGAGCACGAGCACGCGGATGGCGAGCCCTGCCACCATGAGACGCTCTACACGGGCATCCTGGCCCATTACGGCGGCAGTTACATGGCGATGGACGGCAACCACGATACCTTTGCCGACATGCCGAAAGTGCAGAACGTGAATGTGGCGAACCGATGGTTCTACCACCACGACGACTATACCTTCCAGGCTTTTGTGCGCGGACTCTATGACCGTCGCTACGGCGGACAGAATGCGCATCAGCATTTTGCCTTTGCCGACCCGTACCTGATAAACCTCAACACCTGGCGCGTAGAAGGGTTCTTCAAGAACGGCTATGTCTTTGATCCGGAGAGCGGTTCGTCGGTCGCACTTATCACTGCTATCAGTTATCATAACCTCAATAACACCTATGGCCTTCGGAATTGGAACGCCGACCAACTGAACGTCTATGCCAATGCCATCTATCAGGGTAATTTTGAGGGTGGCGGCGATGTCGATAATGACCACCGCCTGAGTGCCGGCCTGAGCGTCAACTACGACCGCTATCAGGAGGCGCTGAGCATATTGCCGAATGGTTTGGACCGCTCGGAAGTGACACCCGGCATCTTCGCCGAATACAGCTTCAAATACGACGAGATGCTGTCGCTCGTAGCGGGCGTCCGCGCCGACTATTCCACGCGCTACGGTTTCTTCTTCACCCCGCGTATGAACATCCGCTACACGCCTTTCGAATGGTGGACGCTACGCGGAAGTGTCGGCATGGGTTACCGCAGTCCGAACGCTATCTCCGATAATGCGAATATTTTGCCGTCGAGTAGGGTGCTGCACCTCACGGAGAATGTCCAACAAGAGCGGGCGGTCAATGCCGGTCTCTCGACGACGTTCTATATCCCGATAGGCAGCAAAGAACTCCAGCTCTCCGGCGAGTATTACTACACGCATTTTCTGAACTCCCTCATCGTGGACTTGGACCAAGACAAACATGCCGTCTATATCTACAACCAGTCGGACCTGCCGGGCGCGAAGTCCTTTGCGCACAGCGCGCAGATAGAGGCCTCCATCGAGGTATTACGCGGATGGACCTGGACGGCCGCTTTCCGCTATACCGACGTACGTCAGACGACCATCGGAGCGGATGGAGTAGCCCGTCTGCGTCCGAAAGCGCTCTCGAACCGCTTTAAGGGTATTATCTCGACGAGTTATCAGACGCCGCTCAAGAAATGGCAGTTCGATGTGACGGCCCAGTTTAACGGCGTAGGACGTATGCCGGACGGCTTTGAGCAGCCCTTCACGTGGTACCCGCAACTCATGGCGCAGATCACGAAGTATTTCCGCACCTGCAGTCTGTATCTGGGCGCAGAGAATATGACGAATTTCCGTCAGGAGAATCCGATTGTAGCATGGGAAGAACCATACGGTCCGAATTTCGATGCGTCGATGGTTTGCGGACCTACGATGGGTTGGAAGATCTATCTGGGTTTTCGATATGATTTAGAGAAGCCCGAAAACTAAACTCACAGCCGCAATACTGCTGGTTGTAAAATCCGTACTCTTTGAGTAAAGCGTTTCGACGGTCTTGCAGGCCGTCCTTTCGCCAGTTCTGGTTCCAGAACCGGAGAGGCTCCGGAGTCGGACTTCCATTCGGGGTGTTGTTCGCCGCTTTAGCTGCCGCTTCTCCGGCCGCATTTATTTGGTCGAGGTTTTTCCAACGGGAAGAGGCGAGGGTAGTAGCGAAGAAAGGAATGCCGAGTTCTTGTGCCTTCTTCGCAGCAGCCGCAAGGCGATAATAAAAACACGCCTCGCAGCGCTTGCCGCGCTCCGGTTCGTGCTCCAACCCCTGCACGGCAGAGAGCCATTCTTCATGGCCATACCCGCCTGGCCGGCTGTCTCCGGCGACTCGCCGGTCCTCATCTATCCACTGTATGCCGAGACTTTCCGCATGCCGTTTGGACTCGTTCTTGCGGATCTCGTATTCCTCGAGAGGGTAGATGTTCGGATTGAAATAGTAGATGACGGGCGTGACATCATGCGCTAACAGCCACTCTACGATGGCTGAAGAACAAGGTGCACAACAGGCATGTAACAGCACTGTTGTGCACCCTTCAGGAATAATAATGGCGTTCGACTTACTCACTTAGAATTTGTAGCGAACACCAAGGTTCAGCGTCCAGTCGAATACATGACCGACACCAACATTTCCTCCACCATTGCCTACAAGAATGCAGCCATAACCCGGACGGAAATCAAACGAGAAAGCGATAGGCGCATTCTGCATTACAGCCTCAATACCTGCTGCAGCACCTGCTCCAAAAGTACCAAGGTTCCCACCGAGGAAACCGGCTTTGATTTGACCACCGACGAACCAGTCGAGCTCGATACCTTGACCCTCAGCAGCTTTTGCTTGATAAGCCAATACGAGGTTATCTACCGCACCCAGCGTGGACATATTGAATCCATCACCGGCAGCGCAGAGACTTCCTAAATAGCCGAACTCCTCAATGATAGTGAAGTTATCCATTACCATCGTCTTGAACTGAACACCGATACCGGAACCGGCTACCACACCAATACTGTGATTGTACGGTTTAGCAGACATACTCAGCGCTACGAGTGTTACTACGCAAAGCGTAAAAATCTTTTTCATAAATGTAAAAAATTTAGTTAATAAATAGAGATTGTTTGTTGTTTGCACATTCTAATCGGCGGCAAAGATACGAAAACTATTTCATATGCGCAAGAAAATGCTCAAAAAAATATAAAATAAATGCCTTATGCATAAAATTATTTTAATTTTATTGTGTAACTCAAGTATTTTTTGTACCTTTGCACGCTAATTTTGAGTGAATATGGCAAAAATCGCATTAATAACAGGTGTTACGGGACAGGACGGAAGTTACCTGTCGGAGTTTTTGTTGGAGAAGGGATATGAGGTGCACGGCATCATCCGTCGCTCATCGGTGGACTTCCGCGAGCGCATTGCGCACCTTGAGGGTATGCCGCATTTCCATTTACATTACGCAGACATGAGTGACTCGATGTCGCTGGTGAAGTTGGTGGGCAAAGTGCAGCCGGACGAGATATACAACCTCGCGGCGCAGAGTCACGTGCAGGTGTCGTTCGACGCGCCCGAGTTCACGGCAGACGTGGACGCCGTAGGTGTGCTGCGCGTGCTGGAGGCCGTGCGTACGAACCACCTCGAGAAGACCTGCCGCATCTATCAGGCTTCGACGTCTGAGCTCTACGGCAAGGTAGAGGAAGTGCCGCAATCTGAGACGACACCTTTCCATCCCTATAGTCCGTACGCCGTAGCCAAGCTCTATGGCTACTGGATCATCAAGGAGTACCGCGAGGCATACGATATGTTCTGCTGCTCGGGTATCCTCTTTAACCACGAGAGTGAGCGCCGCGGCGAGACTTTCGTGACGCGTAAGATCACGCTGGCTGCTGCCCGCATCGCGCAGGGTAAGCAGAACTGCCTGTATCTGGGCAACCTCGACTCGCTGCGCGACTGGGGATATGCCAAGGACTACGTAGAGTGCATGTGGCTCATCCTGCAGCATGAGACACCGGAGGACTTTGTGATCGCTACGGGCGTGCAACACACCGTACGCGAGTTCGCGACCCTCGCTTTCCACCACGCGGGCATTGAGCTGCGCTGGGAAGGGCAGGGCGTAGACGAGAAAGGTATAGTGGAAAAGGTACAAAGTGACAAAGTACGATGTACAAAGGGCGATGTCGTTGTGGCAGTTAGCCCTGATTTCTATCGTCCGACGGATGTAGTGAACCTGCTCGGCGACCCGAGTAAGGCCAAACGCGAGCTGGGCTGGAACCCGCAGAAGACGAGTTTCGAAGAACTCGTTGAACTGATGGTTCGTCACGATATGCAGAAAGTGACCCGCGAGCACTTTAACCTCGCCGAATACCTCGAGAAAGGAATCGTAAAATGATGGAGAAGAATTCAAAGATATACGTAGCCGGTC
Source organism: Paludibacteraceae bacterium (assembly GCA_017446455.1). GTDB lineage: Bacteria > Bacteroidota > Bacteroidia > Bacteroidales > Paludibacteraceae > Colicola. The sequence continues at coordinate 20,405 of JAFSQV010000084.1, read as the reverse complement.
ACCGCGGCATGGTGGGTTCCGCCATTGTGCGCGAACTGCAACGTCAGGGCTATACGAACATCATCACTCGTACGCATAAAGAGCTGGATCTCTGCCGTCAAGAGGCGGTAGAAGCGTTCTTTGCGACCGAGAAACCCGAGTACGTCTTCCTGGCTGCAGCCAAAGTAGGCGGAATCATCGCCAACGAGCGTCATCTTGCGGACTTTATGTACGACAACATGATCCTCGAGATGAACGTCATCCATGCGGCATGGAAGAACGGATGCAAGAAGCTGGAGTTCTTGGGCTCGAGTTGTATCTACCCGCGCTTGGCGCCGCAACCGATGACAGAGAGTTGTCTGCTGACGGGCGAGTTGGAGAAGACCAACGAAGCCTACGCGCTGGCGAAGATCAGCGGACTCAAGTACTGCGAGTTCCTGAACCGCCAATACGGCACGGACTATATCTCTGTCATGCCGACCAACCTCTATGGTCCGAACGATAACTACCACCCCGAGCACAGCCATGTGCTGCCGGCACTCATCCGCCGCTTCCACGAAGCCAAAGAGAGTGGGGCGCCGTCTGTGACCTGTTGGGGGACGGGCAAGCCGCTACGTGAGTTCCTCTATGTAGACGACCTCGCGAACCTCTGCGTGTTCCTCATGAACCACTACTCGGGTAATGAGACCGTCAACGCGGGCACCGGCAAAGAGTTGAGTATCAAGGAGCTGACGGAGTTGGTAGCCAAGGTGGTAGGCTACGAAGGCGAGATATTATGGGACACCACGCGTCCGGACGGCACACCGCGCAAACTACTCGACGTGAGCAAGGCGACGGCCCTCGGATGGACCTATAAGACCGAACTGGAAGAAGGTATTGCGCTCGCTTACCGTGATTTTCTTGAAAATCCCGTTAGAGCGGAGCGGTAAATGAAAATTAAAAATTAAAAATTAAGAATTAAGAATTGCGAGATTTTAGTCTTGACATATATCGTGCGTTGTTAGAGACCCTTCTGGCAAAGGGCTATCGACTGATAGACTATCGTCAGTACGTCACGACATCATGCCGGCAAGACGACAAGTTCGTCATCCTGCGTCACGACGTCGATGCGAGACCCGAGAACAGTCTGCGGACCGCGCAAATCGAGCATTCCCTCGGCGCGAAAGCGACGTATTATTTCCGCGTAGACAAGGAGAGCAATAATCCCGAAGTCATCCGCGCTATCGCTGCTTTAGGTCATGAGATCGGCTATCACTACGAAGACATGAGTCTGTGCGACGGAAAGGTCGATGAGGCATGGAGTCATTTTCAGACCTGGCTGGAGTATTTCCGCCAGTACTACGCGGTAGAGACGATCTGTATGCACGGCGCGCCGACGAGTAAGTGGGACGGCAAAGACCTATGGAAGAAATACGACTATAAGACGGTAGGCATCCTTGGCGAACCGTATTTAGATACTGATTTCGCGGATGTGTTCTACCTGACGGACACGGGCCGTTGCTGGGACGGATACAAAGTGAGTGTGCGCGATAAGATACCCGGTCACCAGGAAGAATGGACCGTCAAAGGCCTTACTTGGCACACCACGCCGCAACTGCTGCAAGCGATCGAAGCCGACCAACTGCCGGCGCACGTGATGATCACCACGCATCCGCAGCGCTGGACGAACAACAAAGCCGCGTGGCTCAAGGAGTTGGTGCTCCAAAAAACGAAGAATTGTATTAAGAAACTATGGATAAAAAACTAACATTGGTAGGCATCCTTGCGTTGGTTTGCTTTGCGCTATCGTCCTGCGTGACGGCGCGAAAAGTGAACTATATGCAAGAGCCCGACAAGTATATCCCCTCATATGCGGATACACTTAGTTTTGAGGACTACAAATTGCGAATCGGCGACCGATTGTATGTGTATGTCTATTCGTTGGACGAAAACGTGATGAAGATGTACAACGCCGGCGGAACAAGTTCCTCGCAAATGCGTCAGCAAATGAGCCAAGGCGGCGGCGCCTATGGCAGTTATGACCTCTACACCTACCTAATTGATGAGGAAGGAAATATTGACTTTCCGACAATAGGAAAGCAGTATGTGCGCGGCAAGACGACGCGTGAGGTAAAGGTACAACTGGAGAACGAGTTGAGTTCGTTGTTGCAGGAAATTCCGGGTTATAGTGTTGTTTCCGTGGAGGTCAATATCGTGAACCGCTCCTTCTCCGTCATCGGTGCGCAGAGTGGTCGCTATCCGATTAACAAAGAGAAGTTGACGATCTTCGAGGCCCTCGCGATGGTTGGCGACCTCGGCGAGTTCAACAGCCGCAAGGAGATCAAACTCGTGCGCGAGAAAGAAGGCGTGACGACCATCAAGACCTTCGATGCCCGCTCGAAAGATATTATCAACTCGGAGTTCTACTACATCGAGCCGAATGATATCATCTACATCCGTCAAATACCGGGATATAGCTTTGGTATCAACTCTGCGGCTACGGCAGTAGGTGTGACAGCCGCAACTATCTCGTTTGGCGTATTCATCTATTCGATCGTGCAGACGGGTATCAATCATGTGAACAAATATTACGGAAACGGAGGTACAAAATGAAAACGATGAGATTTATCCTTTTCGGCCTCGTAGCCGTACTGTTGTCGAGTTGCTACAGCCATCGTCAGATAGGCTATCTGCAAGAACCGACCAAATCCAACAAACTGCCGGTATATGACTCCGTTCCCTACGAGCCTTACCGTATCCGTGTCAATGACGAGATCATCTATCGTCTGATAACACTTGACGAGACGATGAGTAAGATGTTAGGCGCCAATACCATCACGAATGGCCAGTACGCCAACTCCTACCGCGTGTATGAGGACGGAACGGTGGACCTGCCTTTCCTCAAGCCGGTGAAAATACAAGGTCTGACGGAGCTGGAGGCGCAAGACACCTTAAAGGCAGCATTCCGAGAGATCATCCCGGATGCGGATGTGAAGGTGTCGTTGTATAACAAGTATTTCTCTGTAGTAGGTGATGCCCGCGCAGGCCAGTTCTACGTATATAAGGAGAAGATGAATATCTTCCAGGCTCTCGCGATGACGGGTGACGTGATGAACAGCGGTGACCGCCGTCACATACGTATCATCCGTCCGCATGACAACGGCGAAGAACCGGAGATCTTGGAGTTCGATATGCGAACGAACACCATCATCGATTCGAAATACTACTACATCTATCCGAATGACGTGATATACGTAGCGCGTACGAAAGACAGTTTCTATAAAGTACCGACTTATACGGGTTTCCTGGGCCTGATCACCAGCTCGGTGGCGCTCCTGACGACGGTACTCAACTATGTGGCATATCTATATAAATAAAGATTATGGCAAATAATCAATATTACAATCCGGGCAGCAATAACGCCTATTACACGCCGGGCAACAGTAACAATCATTACTACAACCCGGGCGGAAACAACCAGTATTACTATCAGGGCGGTAACCAGCAGTATTATCAGCAGGACCCGCAGCAGCAGGGCGATGACGAGGAAAGCAGTCTGAACTTCAATCCGCTGGAGTGGCTATTCACGTTCCTGCATTATTGGTACCTGTTCGTGATCGCACTCGTGATCGCGTTGGGTTTAGCGATGCTCAAGAACAGACGCTGGATACCTACGTATTACTCGCAGGGCACCATCGTCATCAAGGAGAGCGCGACGTACGGAACGTCGGCGTCGGCGCTGATGAGCGGTTTCGGTGTGGATGCGGGCTACAAGAACGTGAACAACCAGATGATCATGCTCGGCTCGTATGACCTGATGAGTAGAGTAGTGGACTCGCTGCCGTTCCTCAACGTAGAGTATATCACGCAGGGACGCTTCAAGACCCGCCAACTTTACCGCCAGACGCCGATTGTGGTGGAGGCTACCCGTATAGACCCGCGTGCGTACGAGATCCTCTATCAAGTGAACTTCCATCATGACGGCTCGATGCATATTTCGTCCACCAACGAGAACTTTTATCTGGAAATCGACGCTAACTATGGCGAACCGATTCATTGTCCGTATTTCGACGGAAAGATCTTCCCGACGGAACTGATGACCAATAACGGAAAGATATATTTCCGCTTCCGTAGCCATGAGTCGCTGGTGGATGAGTTTATGAGTCGTCTCCAGCTGTCCTTTGTGACGGAAGGATCTACTGTGTTGGCCCTTTCGCTCGTCAGTGAGACGCCGCAACGCGACTGCGAGTTCATTGATAAATTGGCAAAGATTTACCTGTTGCAGAACCTCGAGCAGAAGAACGAAGTAGCCGAGAACTCTATCCGCTTCATCAACGAGCAGTTGAATAACTTGCAGTCTTCCTTGCAAGTGAGCGAAGGTGCGATGACCAATTTCCGTCAGGAGAACAAGTTCGTCGATGTCAACTCCTATGCCGGTCAGCTCATGGGACAAGTGGCAGCGTATGACCAGCAGTCGATGGAACTCCGCTTGCGTGAGACCTATTTTGACTACTTGATCAAGTATATCCACGATAACATCGAGAAAGGCGCCGTCATCGCTCCGACGACCATGGGCGTGGATGAACCGATTTTGGTGGGCCTTGTGCAACAGCTCAACGACTTGCGTATCCAGCGCGGCGAGTTGACGGAGAAGAACGTGTACTACGCGAAATATACCAAGGATATCGAGAACGTCAAGACCGCTATCGAAGAAGTGGTGACCTCTATGCGTGCTTCGCTGGAGATCGAGAAAGCCGACCTCGCAAACCGTTATAAGGAAGTGGAGTACTCGATCAAGCAGTTGCCGAAGAAAGAACTCGAAATGGTGGCGATCGAGCGTAACTACCGCATTGACGATAACTACTATACCTTCTTCCTCCAGAAGCGTGCAGAAGCCGAGATTCAGAAGGCTTCCAACACGCCGGATAACTCTATCATGGATAAAGCCCGTACGACGGCTATCATGAACGCGAAGGCAAAGAAGAAGACGACCTCGACGTATATGATCATCGGCTTCCTTATTCCGATGATTCTGATCATCCTCAGCGAGTTGCTCAATAACAAGATTCGTTCGCCGAAGGATGTGGTCAAGCTCAAATATTTCCGTCTCATCGGTACCTTGCGTCACGCAAAGAGCCAGAACCCGACACTCGTACGTGCCTCGCCCCGCTCCAGTTATGCGGAGATGCTTCGTGCGATTCGGACGCGTATGGAGTTTGTGCTGCGTCGCAAAGATAAGATGGTTATATGTGTTACCTCGACGGAGTCCGGTGATGGTAAGACCTTCCTCTCTACCAACCTCGCTGCCCTGTATGCGATGACCGGAAAGAAGACCTTACTCGTCGACCTCGACCTTCGTAAGCCGAACATCCACACCAAGTTAGGTCTGGAGAATGGCTCAGGTATGTCCAACTACTTGATCGGAGAGGCGGAGGAAGAAGATATCCTTGTGCACAACACGCCGTTTGGCTTCGACTTCGTGCGTGCCGGTACTATCCCGCCGAACCCGGGTGAGTTGGTTCACTCCGATAAATTGGCCAAGACTCTTGAGAAGGCCCGTGAGGAATATGACTTCGTGGTGATCGATACTTCGCCTATCGGTTTGGTGCCGGATGCATACGCCATCATTGAGCACAGCGATATTTGTCTCTACGTGATCCGTTGTATGCAGACCAATAAGTCGTTCTGTAAGCAGACCCTCGAGCAGGTATCGGATGTGGTAGATCAACCGGAGAAGATCCAATTGGTTCTCTCGGATATCCCGACTTCCGGTCGTCACTCTTACGGATCCGGTTATGGTTACGGCTACGGCGGCTATGGCGGTTACGGCTATGGTCATTTCGGCTATGGCGGTTACGGCGGATATGGCTACGGCTATGGCGGTCACTCCAAGACAAGTCGCTACGGTAAGTTATACGGCAAGATCTACGGCAAACTCGTGAAGGACGATAAGGCATATCGCTCGTATTACTACTACCACCACGACGAGGACGATGAGGAGTCGCAGGAGAACGAAAAGAATAAAAACAATAAAGCATAACGATGGATACTGCTTTTGACAATGATAAATATATCCGTATCCAGTCGGAGCATATCCGCGAGCGCATCGCGCAGTTTGGCAACAAGCTGTATCTTGAGTTAGGTGGTAAACTGTTCGACGACCTGCATGCGAGTAGGGTACTGCCCGGTTTTATGCCGGACAGTAAACTGCAGATGTTAACGCAGCTGCAGGACTCGCTGGAGATCATCATCGTCATCTCTGCGGATGATATCGAGCGTAACAAGGTGCGTCAGGACTTAGGCATCACCTACGACGAAGACGTGCTGCGTCTGCGCGAGGCCTTTATGGCCCGCGGATTCGTGGTGTCGTCGGTGGTCATCACGCATTATGCCGGCCAGCGTTCGGCGGACGCGTATCGTCAGCGCTTGGAGCGCAAAGGTATCCGTGTGTACTACCACTATATCATCGACGGCTATCCGCATAACGTGGACCTCATCGCGTCGGAAGACGGTTTCGGCAAGAATGACTTCGTGGAGACGACGCGCCCACTGGTGGTGGTGACTGCGCCGGGTCCCGGAAGCGGTAAGATGGCGGTGTGCCTGAGCCAACTCTACAACGAGCATGCGCGCGGACGCGAAGCCGGCTATGCGAAGTTCGAGACCTTCCCGGTGTGGAACCTGCCGCTCAAGCACCCGCTGAACGTGGCCTATGAGGCAGCGACGGCGGACCTGCAGGACGTCAACATGATCGATCCCTTCCACCTGGAAGCCTACGGCAAGACGGCGGTGAACTACAACCGCGATGTGGAGATCTACCCCGTCCTGGATGCGCTCTTTACCTCGATCTACGGCCAGAGCCCGTATAAGTCGCCGACGAACATGGGTGTGAACATGGTGGGTTTCTGTATCAGCGATGATAATGCGGTCCGCGAAGCCAGTAAACAGGAGATCATCCGCCGTTATTTCCAGTCGCTGTGCCACATGGCCAACGGTGCATGCAACGATGCGGAGATCAAGAAAATCGCTCTGCTCATGCAGCAAGCGGGTATCACGACGGCTTACCGCCGAACGACCGTAGCAGCCCGTGAGCGCAGAGCGTTGACCGGTGCGCTGCACGACGGTGTGTTTGCTCATGCAGCTGCTATCGAACTGCCGAATGGTCAAATCATTACCTCGGAAGCCGGAGACCTCCTGGGCTCGTCCGCTGCGTTGCTGCTCAACGCGATGAAGGAGCTGGCGGGCATCGATCACGACATACGCTTGATCCCGGAGAAGTTTATCGAGCCGATACAGCGTACCAAGATCTCTTACCTGCACGGTCAGAACCCGCGTTTGCATACGGATGAGGTGTTAGTGGCGCTGTCGGTGCTCTCGCTGCAAGATGAGAGCTGCCGCAAAGCACTCGAGACCCTGCCGCTGCTCAAAGGCTGCCAAGCGCATTCGACGGTGATGCTCAAGGAGGTAGATTGGAAGACATTTAAGAAATTAGGAATTGATTTAACAACCGATCCTGCTAAAAAATAGATAGCAAAGACTTCGAAGAGAACGCGGGTGAGAATCCCGGACTGACCGGCAACTGTGATGGTCGAAGGACCTAAGTCAGATCGCTTCCTCTTTGCATAATGGAGCGTCCTCCAGGAATAGGACAAACCCATGATAAGACGTACGTCACTCATACTGATTCTTGCACTTTGTGCTACCTCTGTTCTCGCGATGAGCGAGGCAGAGCTCGATTCGTTATACCGCGACTTCCGCATCGAGGAGGTTGAGGTCACGGCGCGTGCACTCACCAAAGACGTCATCGTCCCGCAGACTCTTAAGGGCGCGCAGTTGGAGCGACTCAATGCACTCAACGTGGCGGACGCTTTGCGTTATTTCTCAGGCGTACAATTGAAGGATTATGGCGGAGTAGGAGGTATCAAGACCATCAATGTGCGGTCTATGGGTAGCCAGCACACGGCGGTCTATTATAACGGCGTGCAACTGGGAAATGCCCAAAACGGACAAGTGGACTTAGGCCGTTTCTCGCTCGATAATATGGAGCAGATCCAACTCTATAAAGGCCAGAAATCCGATATCTTCCAGTCTGCGCGAGAGTTTGGTTCGGCGGGAAATGTCTATCTGACGACTCGCAGGCCTTATTTTAAAGATAAGGAACGCGTGCATGTGCGCGCGCAAATGCGGTGTGGTTCGTTTGCGCTCGCCAACCCGAATATAGGCTTCGATCTCAAACTCACGGAGACCCTCTCCCTCAATTTCGATGCGGAATATGTCTATTCGGATGGCAAGTACCCCTTCCGCTATCGCCGCGTACTGCCTACGGGCGAAGTAGCCTATGACACGACGGCTATCCGCCAAAACGGCGACATCAATGCCGTGCGGGTAGAGGGAGGTTTGCATGACTACTACAGCACGACGGGGTTCTTCCGCGTCCATGCCTATAACTACTGGTCCGAGCGTGGTATTCCGGGCGCGATTGTAAATAATGTCTGGCGAAACGGAGAGCGCCTCCGGGACCGCAATAACTTCATTCAGGCCGAGTGGCAAGACGAGTGGTTTAACCGCTGGAGTACGCGTGTCTTAGCCAAGTGGGCGAACGACTACACGCACTATAAGAACTACGACGAACGCCTGCTGCCGTCCGACAATGAGTACTTGCAACAGGAACTCTATTTCTCCTTTGCGAATAAAGTACAAATCTTTAACTGGTGGGACGCTTCGCTGGCGTATGACTACCAGTATAATGTGCTTGACCGAAGCAATTTGCTCATCGAGGCCGAACCCGAGCATTTCAACCGTCACAGTCACTGGCTCAGTGCCGCTACGGCGATGAATATTCAGGAATACCTGCGTCTTCAGGCTTCAATACTGATGACGGCGGTGGACCAAAACACGCCGCGCGTGACGCCGGGTATCTTCTTCTCGCTGCGCCCGTATCCGGCGATTGACCTGAGTATCAATGCCTTCTACAAACAGAGTTACCGCTATCCGACTTTCAACGACCTCTATTATACCGATCTGGGCAATGCCGACTTACGCCCGGAGTTGGCGCGCCAGCATTCGATAGAGGTGGCCTATCGTGTGAGCAAGAAGGTCTATCAGATAGATGCCTCGCTCTCGTATTACTACAACCGCGTGACGGATAAGATCATCGCGTACCCGAAGGGACAGCAGTTCCGCTGGACGATGCTCAATCTCGGCACGGTTAAGATCAACGGCGTGGACGCACATGCAGATTTCTCTTTCTTCCTGCCGAAAAACTTCACGCTCCGCGCGCGACTCAACTACACCTACCAGACGGCGATTGATGTCACCAACCCCGAGGACACCTATTACGGTCATCAGATTCCCTATATCCCTTGGCACAGCGGCAGTGTGGTCGGCGGACTGGACTGGAAGAGTAAGCGCGGAGACCATTATGGTTTCAACTACTCCTTCATCTACGTCGGCAAACGCTACTGCCAGCAGGAAAACACGGTCTATAACGAGGTGCTTCCATGGTATACGCACGACCTGATGGTATACGCCGAATGGTGTATTCAGACAGATAGAAACTACTGGCTCAAGGCCAATATTGAACTCAATAACATGCTCGGACAGGACTACGAAGTCATCCGGAACTATCCGATGCCCAAACAAAACATACGATGTACCGTCGCTTTCAGATATTAATCCTTGCTCTTGGCTCCTTGCTCCTTATGGGCTGCAGGGGCGATGAGATCGTCTATCCGACGATTGGCACGCACGTCACGGATGAAGTGCGCAAGGGTGGGCTATACGTGCTCTGCGAGGGAAATATGGGCTCGAACAAAGCCCGCTTGGACTATATTAACCTGCACGATGGCGACTATTATGCCAACTGGTACGGGGCGATGAATCCCAAGCAGGTGAAGGAACTCGGCGATGTGGGGAATGATATCCAGCAATACGGCGGCCGGCTCTATGCCGTCATCAACTGCTCGCATAAAGTGGAGGTGATGGACCTGAAGGGACGACACATCGCGAAGGTGGATATCTCGAACTGCCGCTACTTGGCCTTCAAGGGCGATAAGATGTACGTCAGCGCGTATGTGGGTTCGGTAGCCGATCCCGACATGCTCGGTTCAGTCTACGAAGTAGACACGGCGACGCTCACCGTCACGCGGGAAGTCAAAGTGGGCCATCAACCCGACGAACTATGCGTGGTAGGCAACCAACTCTTTGTGGCTAATTCCGGTGGATATCTCACGAACCGCTATGACTCCACGCTCTCTGTCATTGACCTCGCGACCTTCACCGAGACGCAAAAGATAAACGTTGGTCTCAATCCGACACGCGTTCGCGTGGATAACATGAACCATCTATGGGTTTGCTGCCAAGGAAACTATGCGGATGCGAAGCCTTACCTGGTAATCCTAGACTTTACTACTGCCCTTAAGCGGATACAGACGGCATGTTCCAATATCTCTATATGCGGCAACACCGCGTATGTGATTGATAATGAGACCAATACACTGCGGGCGTTCTCCACGATAGACTTTACAGAACAGCCCCAGCCGATAGACATAAAAAACTACGAGCACCCCTACGGGCTTTTGGCGATGACGGATGTATTGTACATCACAGACGCGAAGAACTATGTCTCGTCGGGTGTGCTGCATTGCTACAGCTACGACGGTCGCGAGCATTGGCGTGCGCTGACGGGCGACATCCCCGGTCATCTATGCCGCGTGACGGGCGAGTATACCTTGGCGCCGGATACGGGTTCGCACGAAGATGTGCACAGCTATCTCGCTCACGTGTATGAATACCTGCCGGGTATGGGCCAGTTCGTCAATGAGTTGCCTAAATACGTTGAAGGCGACGATGCCGAGACGATGTGTCGTAAGTGTGAGCAAGCGATTGCCAACAATGCCGGCGGCATGGTGTGCTTAGGCGGGTGGGGCGGATATATCACCTTCGGTTTTGACCACGCGGTGGAGAACCAAGAAGGCTGTGACATTCAGATTCTTGGGAATGCCTATTATATGACCGGAAGCACGGTCTATGGTAGTTCCGAACCGGGCATCGTGCTCGTCAGCCGCGATGAGAACGGGAATGGAAAACCGGACGACACGTGGTATGAGTTAAAAGGCTGTCTGTATGACGATCCGCAGACCAACCATCTCTATCAAAAGACTTACACGCGCGCCGGGGACACGATCCAAAACCCCTTCCATAAGCAACCGTACTACCCGCAGTGGATTGCAGAGGACGAGTACACGCTCTACGGCGCCAAACTGCCCTCGCAGACTCAGACGATAAGCGGACAGGTGGTACAGCGTATCTTGGACTTCGGCTATGTGGATAATAAACCCAATACGGATATAGGAGGTACGAGTTTTGATATTTCGTGGGCTGTAGATGCGAGCGGACAGTCAGTTAGTCTGCCGACGATTGATTTCGTTCGTGTCTACACCGCGATCGATGAGATCAACAATCCTACCGGCGAGATCAGTACTGAGATAGCCGGAGCAATTGATTTACACGCAAAATAGTGCGAATAACACTTATATTAACCCAATTTATTAACAATTTAAAACAAAAACAAAAATGAAAAGATCATTCTTTTTTGTAGCTGCATTGGCGCTGGTATTTGCGTCGTGCGAGAACACAGCAGTGCCTGATCAGTTCGTAGCAACCTTCGAAGAGGCAGAAATCAGCCCTGTAAAACAGGACAGCATTTTCAAAGCAGACAAAGACACCACGATTTTCCTGAAGAGCGGTGCTTTCAAAGCAGAGGAAACTGTTTCTTGGGCAGGTGCGTCTGTTGCCGGAGCGGTAGTATCGAACATCAAGGGCACAAGCAAAAAAGGCCTTGAAGGTGCGTACTATGCAACAGCCGGTGGTCCTCACAGAGGTAGGAACTTTATGGTGTGGTATGCGAACGCTTGGGCTCCGAACACCATCAAACTGACCAGCGCAGCAATCGTTCCGGGTATGTATGTATGCAACAACATGTATGCCTATGCTTCGATGACCGAAGGTGATGCATATGCCGGTGAGCCGTTCGGAGATGAAGACTGGTTCAAACTGACTATTGGCGGTAAGTTGAACGGCCAGGTAGTAAACACCAAAGTAGATTTCATGTTGGCAGAAGGTACGTCGATTGTAAAGAACTGGACGTACGTGGACCTGAGCACGCTCGGCGAGGTAGATGAGTTGACCTTCGAGATGACGGGTAGCCGTACGGGCGACTGGGGCTTGAATACGCCGTCTTACTTCTGTGTTGACGACCTCGGTGCTAAGCGTTGATGAAGCGGTTTGTACCGATAGTAGGATTGCTGCTTTGCTTTGCGGGCTGTGCTAAACAGTCCGCAGAGCAGGGTAGTATTCCCGTAGGGAATAAATACGCTGCAGGCTTTCAAATCACGCCTACGGACACAGGTACGATCGTGGAGGTTTTTCAACCGTACCAGCGAATCTGTGTGAAAGAACCGCTGCGTCGTCTCGGCACGATGAGTACCGTGCAGGTGGGATTCCTCTATGCAATAGATGCCTTGGACTGCCTCGTAGCTGTCTGCAACCCTGAATTGATCTACACGCCCGTCAAAGGCGATGAGATAGACCTCGGCGATTCGATGAAGCCCTCGGCCGAGCGTACGCTCCAAGCAGGCTTAGACGCGTTGTTAGCCGTCAATTACGGCCAATACGACAACCTCGAAGCGACGCGCCTGGAGAAACTCGGCGTGACGACGATCTATATCAACGAGTGGCAGGAAGGCAGCCCGCTCGCGCGGGCCGAATGGATCCGTGTGCTCGGTGCCCTCACCGGCCGCCTACACGAAGCCGACTCGGTCTTCCACGAAGTAGAGACGAAGTATAACAATCTCAAGTCTTCAATCTCCAATGTCAAATCCTCTAAAATTATGAGTGGTAATAATTTTAGGGGCACTTGGTACGTGCCTTCCGGCAAGAACTACCTGGCGTATCTCTTCAAGGATGCCGGCGCAGACTATCCGTTCTATGACGACGAACGCGAGACCTCTATTCCGCTGACGATAGAAGAGACGCTGCGTTATTTCCACGACTCGGATGTGTGGGTGGGAGCCGGAGGAAACAGCTTGGCCGAACTCGCTCAATTAGACGAGAAGCATACGTGGTTCAAAGCCTACCAAGACAGCCGCGTCTATAACTGGCGCAGGCAAGTCAAGGCCGGTGGAGCCAATAATTTCTGGGAGCGAGGTGTGGTACACCCCGAAGAAATGCTCGAGGACGTTATTCACATCCTGAATAACGCCCCCGACTCAACGCTGCACTTTGCAGCGAAATTATACTAGTTTCCTAGGTTCCTGGCAACCTCTATCAGGCAGGCCCTGCATAAGCAATCCGAATAATGCGTGCGCAGAAATGCGCGCGCTTTTTCGTTTAGTTCAATCCCTGCGCACTGGCAGATAGCGGGATTCTCATGATGGCAAATAAAAGGCGCGCCACAACGCGGGCACGCCTTTTTTATTCCTTCGTTCATTTCGTCAACTTAACGATCAGTGTTCCTAATGCCGGCACCTCGATATTTCTGCGGCGAAGATCAACCGTCTCGCCCGTCAGCGGATTAATGCCTCTAGCATTATACTTACCCAGGATCTCGGCATAGGTCTCCGTCGGAATGATACGCGGTTCTTCGGCTGCGTTCGCGAACACAAACACCGCCTCTTTGTCATTATAACGGAAGAATGCATAGGTGTTGTTGCGCGCGAGGAAATGCATCGTGCGGCCGAAATGCAGCACCGGTTCGTTCTTACGCCAAGTATAGAGCGCGCTCTGGAAGTCGAACATATCCTGCATCTCCGGCGTCACCTCATCGCCTTGCGGCAGCGGGGAACGGAGTAGGGAGTGGCTGTTCGGATCGCCCTTAGCGGTCATCGCATACTCATCACCGTAAAGGAGTTGCGGAATACCACGCATCGTCGCCAGCAGCACGTTCGCTAACTTCACGCGGCGCGGGTCCTTATCCTTGACGATATCAGCGATGCGGGCCATGTCGTGGTTGCCGAGGAAGGTCAGCAGTTTGTTCACATCCGCATACATATAATCCAAGGTCATCGCGTCATAGACGCGCGTCAGACCATTACCCCAACCGCTACCGTCGTTCTCAAGCGCCTGACGAATAGCTTCTTCTACGGGGAAGTCCATCACGGTAGGCAGGTTGGAGTCAAAGCCGTCGAAGTTCTTCGCGCCGCTCTGCCAGTATGCTACAGCCGGAGCCGGACGGGTCCAGCACTCGCCGACAATATTCATATTCGGATACTCCTCGCGGATGGCCTTAAGCCATTGGCTGGCGGGTATCTTCTCGATATACGGATAGGTGTCCACGCGCAGGCCGTCGAGGTCCGCAAACTCAATCCACCAAATCGCCCACTGCTGGAAATACTTCAGCAAGTCGGGGTTTTCGAGGTTCATATCCGGCATTGGATGATCAAACCAACCGCGGTTAGAGAGCTGACGGTCGTATTCCGAAGCATTCGGGTCGTAGTTCGCCGTGAAACAGTTATTGGTGTTGGTGAACTCCGGGAATTGGTTAATCCAATCCTGATACGGCAGGTCTTTCATCCACCAGTGTGCTGCGCCGCAGTGGTTCGGAACCATATCCATAAGGATCTTCAGACCCTTCTCATGGGCTTTCTGAACCATTTCTGCATACAGCGCGTTCGAGCCGTAGCGCGGGTCGATGTGGTAGTAGTCCGAGCATGCGTAGCCGTGATAACTCCATGCCGCCTCGTCGTCGCCAAGCATTGGCGTCGGCCAGATAGCGGTCGCGCCAAGGGCCAAGATGTGGTCGAAACTGTTGATGATACCTTGGATATCACCGCCCCAACGACCGTTCACGTCGGCTTTGTTGGCTTTCTCGCGGGTGTCTTTCGTGCTGTTATTGCTCTCGTCGCCATCCACGAAGCGGTCGCTCATGATGAGGTACACCACGTCCGACGCATCGAAACTCTTGCGCTCACGGCTACCGGCTTTGCGCTCATTGATGACATAGTCATACGTCGCTTTCTTACGGCCTTTCTTGAGGGTAATACGGTAGGTGCCAGGTTGGTTGACGCCAAAGTCCACGAACAGGTAGTTCGGACTCTCCGCGTTGTGTTGTCCGGTAGGCACGAGACCTAAGCACGCGCCGCGCATCACTTTGCCGTTGACAATCTGCTGCACACTTACTTGCGCGTCTTGCAGGTCTTGACCGTGGAAGAGCAACGTCAGCGGCGTGTTCATGTTCGTCCACCAACTAAGAGGCTCCACTTGTTGAATCTTCGGGGCCGCAAACATCAGCTGACTCATCATCAGCACGGCGGCCAATAGAATAGGGTGTCTTTTCATATGTCTGTAATTAGAATTTCGTTCAATGTGGTATGGTTCTTTTTTACCTTAATATACCGCTCCCAGAACGCTTGCATCTCCGGCGTCGGTGAAGCCAAAAACTCTTCTGCTCCCTGCGCGTCAATCCGGTCGATCACCATGCCGATACTTATCTTATGCGTGTCGAGCGCAGGCTGGAAAGTCTTCTCTTCTTCGCCCTCCACATACACCTCTCTTACTACTCCGGTCTCCACCATTCGGCCCAATAACTGATTTACGACACGAATAGGCAAGTGGTCGCGAATGGCAAGTTCGTGCGCCGTGAGAGGTGCTTCGTTATTCTCAAAACGCTTGATTATAATAGATAAGAGGTAGAGCATGATGAAGTCTTTATAGCGGCGGGACATCTCGTTCAGGTCCTTTTCGTACTCAAACTCCTCGTTGTTTTGGATGGCATAACTCATCTCTGCGCCGATTAGAATCAGCAGACTCGTCCACTGCAGCCACGTCATCAGAATAGGTATCGACGCGAACGCTCCATAGACGATACTCGTGCGACTAAGCAAGGCGATCAAATAAACGGATAGCATTTGCAGTAATTGGAACAGCGTACCCATCAGCACACCGGGTATCAAGGCCGGCATAAAACGCACTTTCGTGTTCGGGATAGCGACATACATGATCGTGAAGAGCAACCAGCACATCAGAAATTGCAAGAACTTCACGCCATTAGCATGCAGGAACTCGTGTAGAACATGCGCATGCACGACGTTCTCTACTGCCGAATGAACGAATATATTCAAACCCGCCGAACAAACAATCACCACCGGCATCAGCACCACGATAGCGATATAAGTGGTCACCTGACGAAGAATAGAACGCGATTTTTTCACGTTCCATATGCGGTTGAAGGCTGTCTCTACGGACTGGAAGAACGAATAAATGGCCCAAAGCAAGATCAGGATACCAATTCCGATGAATAAACCGCCTTGCGCCGTCTCCAGATAGCGATCGACCATCGTCATAATGGTCGGAACCATGTTCGTCTCGCCGAGGAATGAGGCGTTGAGTTGTTGCTCGATCACATCGTCCACACCGAAACCCTTGGCTACCGCGAAGATCATCGCGAGGATAGGTACTACGGCGAAGATAAGGGAGTAGGTGAGGGCTTTTGCCTGGTCATTGAGGTTCTTGCTCGTGAATCCGCGAACCACCAGCGCGATCGTACGCATCACCATGTAGCCAAGACGCTTGTACCAAGTGTCTATCTCCGTCGTCGTCCTCCGCCACATATCGTAGCGTACAAATCCTGCTATTTGGGAAATTTTCTTCATGGTTTCTTTTTTATGGGGTCCCCGTAGGGGAGCGCAGGCCTATAAGCCGGGTTCTGTACCCTTTCGGGCGTCTGCCATTAATCTCGGAGAACATGTTACCATGCCTCTCTCTCGCTTCCTACCCTCCGACTCGCGCGAGCAACGCTCAGACGCCGGTTTACATGGAATTGCAGCCCGCAGTTTGCTCGTTTCACCTCGCTTATCCCTTTCCCTTCCGGGCAAGAAACGCGATCTCGTCTCTGTAGCAGTGACCAAACATTTCTGCCTGACGGCCGTTAACCGCTGCGGTGCTCTGTGCTGCCCGGACTTTCCTCACCTTTCGGCGCGGCAGACCGGCTTACTCTGAGAGCGGTGTACGGGAATCGAACCCGCCTCCTCGGCTTGGGAAGCCGATGCACTACCGATGTGCTAACACCGCGAAATCGACTGCAAAGGTACTACATTTTTTGCATATATGCAAATATATAGGTGATTTTTTAATAAATTTCTACGATTTCCCGTTTCACACGACGGGTAATCTGGGAGCGACGGAGGGGCTTGACACCGCTGGTCTCGAGTTCCGTGACGCGTTGGGTGGCCTTGATCTGCAGCGGGATCTCGGTGTTCTTGCTGCCGACGATGAAGGCGTTACAGATCATATTTTTCTCCTGCGTATAGACGTGTCCGTCCTGCCGTTGGTAAATCGTATTGAGGTCCACCGCTCCGCGCAGTCTCTTGAGTCGAAATTTCTCTATCTGCTGTTCACTCATGTTGACGAGATTGAGCATCTGCAGCTGGTCTTTGTTGAGTTTGATACCAAACGGAATCGTCACTTTCACCTCCGCATGCTCCGAGAAACGCCGTACCGCGTACGTGTGCGAATCCACTATATAATGGCGCTGGAAGGTCATCTTGAAGCAACCTAAGTACTTACTGATACTCTCCGTATGGGTCAGCACCGTCTCGCCTTCCGACTCATTGGACACGGTCCAGTGTTTGGTGTCCGTCATCGCCTGTTCAAAATCGTACCGCATATTGCCTATCGCAAAGAGGGCGCTGTGTACGACCACACCGCTGTCCACCGCATTGGCTGCACGACGGAGCATGTTGGCCGGTGCACCTTTGGGTGCGCTCTTCTGTTCCATGCGTTCGAGGGCCTGTCCGGCGAGGATCGAGTCCGCTTGGGCACGCTTGCGGGCATCAAAGAAGCGTTTGCAATAACGCCCCTGGAACTGTACGGAGTCCCGTCCTTCCTTGGCCTGTTCGGGTAAGACGACGATGTCCGCTATCATCTGCTCCATGCCCCAGGGACTGTTGTCGCTGCTCATCCTAACATCGCTCACCACCGTATAACGACTGTTATCATGCGGAAAATCTTTCTCCAACTGCACATACACCGCATGGAGCAGGGTAGCCATCTGTTTGCGCTTGTTGCGTTGCTTGCTCTTCTTGGCTGCCACGACGGTCTCCTGCAATGCAATCGGTTGCTCTATCAGTACGATTTCACCGGTAATATCGCGAGCCAGCACCACTTTCTTCTGATAGCCGATATAGGAAAAGACCACCCGGCTGTCCGGCGGAAGGTTGGCCTCGAAGGAGAAATACCCGTCGTTATTGGTCGCCGTACCCCATTCGGGAGCGATCTCCGGGTAAACCGTCGCATACGGAATCGGTGCACCCTGTTGGTCCACCACACGCCCCGCGAAGGTCGTCACAAGCGCTAATATGAACAAAAACGTCTTCATTTCGTCAAAAATCGCTACAAAAGTACTGCTTTTTTTTGAAATATGCAAGAATTATTTGCACATATCAAAAATTTACTGTAATTTTGCACTTGCAAAGTGCTTCCGAGCACTCCGACATAACCAAATATAAACATACTAATACAAAAAACACAATTCTATGGAAGATTTAACAGTCTTGATGTATGTCGTTTTGGCGGCATCTGTTTTAGCTCTGGGATTTGCGTATTATTTCTACCGCTCGATGTTGGGTAAGGAGGAAGGTACGGAGCTGATGAAGACCATCGCTTCGCATGTGCGCAAGGGTGCTATGGCGTATTTGAAGCAGCAGTACAAAGTGGTGACAATTGTCTTTGTGGTGCTGGCGATTGTTTTTGCCGTGATGGCTGCCTTTAAATTGCAGAATGGTATCGTATGGTTTGCGTTCCTGACCGGTGGTTTCTTCTCGGGTCTGGCAGGTTTCTTCGGTATGAAGACCGCTACGTACGCATCCGCTCGTACGGCTAATGCCGCGCGTCAGAGTCTGAACGCGGGTCTGCAGGTCGCTTTCCGTTCGGGTGCCGTGATGGGTCTGACGGTGGTTGGTCTGGCGCTGCTGGATATCGCCGGTTGGTTCCTGGTACTCAAGTACACGGGTCTGCTGGCGCTGGTAGGTGCAGACGGTGATCTGATCACGATCACGACGACGATGCTTACCTTTGGTATGGGTGCTTCGACGCAGGCGCTGTTTGCCCGTGTAGGCGGTGGTATCTACACGAAGGCCGCGGACGTAGGTGCGGACCTGGTAGGTAAGACCGAGTACAATATCCCGGAGGATGATCCGCGTAACCCCGCGACGATTGCGGATAACGTAGGTGATAACGTAGGTGACGTAGCGGGTATGGGTGCGGACCTGTATGAGTCGTATGCCGGTTCGATCCTGGCGACAATGGCCTTAGGTGCATCCGCCTTTGCGTTCTGCGAGCAGATGCAACTGAAAGCCGTTCTGGCTCCATCGCTCATCGCGGCCTGCGGTGTGCTGCTGTCGATCATCGGTATCTATCTGGTAAAGACCAAAGAGGGTGCAGGAATGAAAGAACTGCTCCGTGCACTGGCTATCGGTACCAACACGGCGGCGGTACTGATTGCAGCGGTGACCTTCGGTATCTTTGCTTGGCTGTTCGGTACGGAGACCCATCTCTGGTGGCAAGTAAGCCTGTCGGTGGTAGTCGGTCTGGCAGCCGGTGTGATCATCGGTCAATCGACGGAGTACTACACCTCGCAGAGTTATAAACCGACCCAGAAAGTAAGTGAGAGTAGTCAAACCGGTCCGGCAACTGTTATCATCAGCGGTCTGGGTCTGGGTATGCTCTCCACCGCTATCCCGGTTATCACCGTAGGTGTAGCGATCATCTTAGCGTATCTCTGCGCTAACGGTTTCCATGTAGAGTTCAGTGCACAAAACCTCTCGATGGGTCTGTACGGTATCGGTATCGCTGCCGTCGGTATGCTCTCGACCTTAGGTATCACGCTAGCTACCGACGCATACGGTCCGATTGCAGATAACGCCGGTGGTAACGCCGAGATGAGTGGTCTGCCCGCTGAGGTACGTCAACGTACCGATGCCCTCGATGCACTTGGAAACACTACCGCTGCTACGGGTAAAGGTTTTGCGATCGGTTCGGCAGCCCTCACGGCTCTCGCCCTCTTGGCTTCGTATGTAGAGGAGATCAAGATTGCGCTCATCCGTACCGGTGAAGCTTTACCGAACGGGGTAGAGGCCGCGAAAGCCACACTCGTGGACTTCATGGACGCCTATAATGTGAACCTGATGAACCCGATCGTACTGGTAGGTATCTTCATCGGTTCGATGATGGCCTTCCTGTTCTGCGGTCTGACAATGAACGCCGTCGGTCGTGCGGCACAGAAGATGGTGGAAGAGGTGCGTCGCCAGTTCCAGACGATCAAGGGTATCCTCGAAGGCAAAGCCGATCCCGATTATGCCCGCTGCGTAGCGATTTCTACCAAGGGAGCGCAACATGAGATGTTGCTGCCGTCCATCCTCGCGATCATCGTGCCGATCATCACGGGTCTGGTACTC
>JAFSQV010000083.1 GCA_017446455.1 Paludibacteraceae bacterium | reverse complement strand
TACCAATGCCGTCGTATTCAGCGCCAGCTTCGTGTCGTAGCGGTTCACCCATACCTGCGGAACAGCAGTACTCATTCCGAACTGAGCCAAGTCATGACCGATCACGTACTTGTTCTCCTTCTCCTCTTCCGGCAATACATATACATGTCCGCCTGCTACGCGCTCGCTTGCGATAGCGATCTGATAGTAATCGTTGAGCGACATGTACTTCTTATCCGTTGCATTCGTGCGACGAGCAGGAGCGGCTGCTACAAACGAATTGCCGGTAGCATCATTAATCACTACGGACTGCGAAGCGCCCGCCTGGATAAATACCGCCTTACCTACGATATAGTCTTTATTCTCGATGTTATACGGAGTATAGTCATTCGTAGCAGGGTTATAAACATATCCCGTCGTTGCGCCGGCATTCAGCGTTGCCTTGTACGCTTTCGGGTTAGCAATCGCATTCCAACCGCTGTTGGTCGTCACGCCGCTATTATGAGCATCGACGGTCATCGTTCCGTTGAAGATCACCGGAGCCATGTTCTTCTTCACAAAGCGGATCTTACCGATATTACCCAGGGAAGGAATGAAGGCAATCATATATCCTTGACCCGGCTGGAGAATATGCGAATGGTACTCGAGGTACTCCCAGCACCAATATCCGGCGCCGCTGGAAGCACGCTTCGCTCCATCGTAATAGATGATATCATAGTCGCGGCCAAGCACGAACGTACGGTTAGCACCGCCTACTTCCTGAATCGGATCGGTATCCAAGTTCACCTGCCAAGGCACACCGAACGAGTGCCACTGACGCGTTGCGCCGATAGCCAAAGCCGTCGTCGCATTGATAGCGAAATCGAAGTAAGCATTGGTAGCGGTGATATTACCCGTCAACTGACCCGAACTCTCTTCCGAAGCATTGAGGACCAGGGTCTCCACGTGGCCGGAGATATCGCTGGTGCCATCCACAGCTACCGTCACGGTCTTCAAGTGGCCTTCATCGAACTGCGCCGTATATTCCTGATTGCCGGCAACGGATGCGATAGCAGGACTCCAACCGGTGAAGGTGAAGATCTTCTCCGCTGTCTCTTTCGTCGGCGTCAGGCCCGAGTAAGCAGGCGTAGCGCCATAATCCACATAGTCGGTGGTGATAGTCGAGCCGTCGTAGTTCTTCCATGTAACGGTATATTGACGCGTCTGCTCCGTGAAGGTAGCAACGTAATCCTGATTGCCCACCACGGTTCCTACGAGCGGACTCCATGCGAGGGTATAGGTCTTGGAAGTCGTAGAAGCCTTGGTCGTACCCTCACCCGTCGGAGGCGTCGGCGTTGCGCCATAAGCCAGCGAAGTAGAGGACAATACCGGCGAACCGCCCTCGCCTAAGAAGCGAATAGTATAGGAACGCGGGCCGCGCGTGTAGGTAGCAGTGTAGATAGCGTCTGCTGTTACGGTTGCTGCAGGAGCAGGACTCCAAGCATCGAAGGTGTAGCTATAGAGCGCGTCTGCGGTTTTGGTAGCAGTAGGTGCTGTCGGCGTTGCCGTACCGGAAGTGATATTACTTGTAGTCTGCAGCACTTCGCCGTCCCAGTTCTTGTAGATTACGGTGAACTTCTCCGGTTTTGCTACCAACTGATAAATCTGGTTACCCGTCACAGCGCCGATAGCCGGCGACCATTGATGGGTTGACAGATTCACTCCCTGCGTCGGGGCAACCGGTATCGAGAGATACTCATACAACGTATCCTTCAACGGTATTCCCGTTTCATCTTTGAAAGTAACAAGGAACTTACGCGGCACTTCGGTATACTGCGCTACGTATTTCACATCTTCCGTCACAGGAGCAAAAGCAGGACTCCAACCAGTGAAATTATAACTATAGTTTGCATTGTCCGGACGTGTCGGATTGGCGCTCAACCACTGCGGAATAGTGTTGTACGTTACATAATAATAGTTAATCGAGGCTTCTGCTTCTGTCGATTCGTAATTAACCGGCGAGCCATCCCAGTTCTCCCATTCCACCTTGAATTGCTTTTCTGCCCAATGGTGATCATCAGGATCCTCACTACTATCATCGTAGTAATAGATGGTATGGTTGTCTTTATGACGACATTCAAACAATCCCGGATGTCCATCTACCGGATATACGCACCACCATTGACAATCAATGGTATGAATATAAATCGAATCCGTGCCTGCATAATGATCGCGGAAGGTATGGTCGCTTTCTTCCGACGGAGCACCGCTGCTGATAGGCACATAGGAATTCGGCTTGATATAATATACACCGCCTTGGTCATATGCCATACAGTTAATATCATCATCGGTTAAGCAGACCCATTCACCCTTACCGTCCTCGTTGATATCGATGAAGCAGAAGGATTTTCCTGCAGCAGTCTCAGCCGTAGCTGTGTGTGCACCAAAACTGCTACCGGCTTCATTTGTCAGCAGTGCCGATACGCACTGCGCCTTCACATACGTCGGAGTGGTGCTACTTACTTGCTCTACGAAATGATCGGTAGAGAACGTCGGTGCACCATTTCTAAAGAAGATAGTACCAGCATCTTCTTTCGTAGAAGTAATGGATGCACCTGATTCGGTCGTGAAGAGTTGACCTTCTACATTGACCGTACCATGCACGGTCAGTTTGGCATTGCCCAGCGCCGCAGCAGAAGAGATGTCACGCACTTCATTGCCCGGCACACCTCCCGGACGATATTTGATGCGGGAAGCATAGGTGAACTGATACGTATCTGCATCCACAAAATGACCACATACATATCTACCCCATTGATCTGTATCATAGAGATAGAGAGCTGCATCATCAGGAATCGTCACTGTCGACTTCTTATCCAACTCGATTTCCGAACCCGGCAACATTACGGTATGCTGCGTAACAATCATCTCACCCGTCAATAAGTGAATTTTAAAGTTGTTCGTGATCGGGAGCACATACTCTGCTGAATTTACGTTGATCGTATGACCCAAGCCTCTTACCGTCAATTTCAAACTACCAAGGTAGGCCGCATTGTTGACTTCATATACCTGACGATCGGTCGTCGGGTCATAGTATTTACGAACCCACGTATCTTCACTATCATCCGCATCATCCATCAAGAAGATGGCTGCATCATCTTTCACAAACGATGAGTTGTATTTCGCGCCAATAATTCCGACGGAGTCTATCGCTCCGGTGATTGGTGCGTTATAGTTTACAAAACCCGTGTTGACAGGATAATGGAACTTCACACCTCCGCAAGCCAACAATTTAGCACCCGGATGGTAGATGGTAGGCGACTCTATATTTTGAATAAAGTACTGCGTCATCGGAAGCACCTTATGGCTATTGAACATTCGATTGGTGTATTTATAGCCTCTCCAGTCCATAATCTGGAATTGCTCAAACACCTTCGATCCTCGGCGAGCATCAATTTCTCCCTGACCTTGGACAAATCCCCATGCACGAAGGTTAGCACCATCGTTCAAGGTAATAGAGCTACCTGCGTTCAAAATCATCAAACCATAGGTCGGCGCAGCGGGACGGCCAATTCCGACATCAGCTCCGGAATCAAAGTCACCGGTTGATTGCCGTCCACCCACTTCAATCGCTCCATACACATTCAAATGCACACCACTCGCCAACGTTAACGTGCGGTATGCACCGGTAGGTGTTCCTTCCTCCGCTACTCGAGTAACATTAATATCCGGTGCACCTTGCGTAGACGCATAAGGAATTAAAAGGGTCACACCGGTAGGAATGGTATAATAGCCGGCAGAAATTTCATCATCTACCAACGGGATAATCACCTTGTCTTCTGTGGCCGACGTAGCAACCGCCAATGCCTCTTCAAATGTCGAGCAACCAGTTACTCCTACTCTATATTTGCTATCTGCAAAAACAGGTTTGAAATAAGCATAATACGTAGCCGTTGTATTGGCAGGGACGCTCAATGTATAATCATCCGTAATAAACGTTTTTACATCGTTCTCACCCACACTATACCATCCGCGGAACATATGGCTAGCTGTAGGAAGAGCCTTTAGAACCACTTCCATATCTGTACTATACACGTCAAATGTCGTTTCCGTTTCAGGGATATCCATCTCTGTAGAATCTTTTCTCAGCACCAAACCATCACCGGATTCATTTTCCAAATTGTTCTTATAGACGAAACGAATAGCACCCACTCCAGCATCCTTCTGGACGGTCAGCACATCCGGTGTCAAAGCACTAAAACTTGCCGACAAAACTCCTGTTTCAGGTGCCAACGTATCTGTACTTGTTGTCGATATTGAAACCGTAGTTGTAAGTGTTGTTGTCCCACCGGTAAGAGATGTGTGTGCACCTGATACACTCCATCCGTCAAAACGATAACCACGCTTGACCCTCATTAAGGGATCATAATTGATAACACCACTACCTGTTCGAGTATCCACATATCGTTCTATAGCGAACGCGTATTTTGAATCTGTGCCTCGAACATGGTCGTGTACGGAACCTCTCTTTTGCGCACTTTCATCAAAGTTTAATTGTGCGAAATAGCGAACCGCAGGAGCAACTTGGAACTTGCCATAAATAATGGTCGTTGGCGCATTATCTATGTCGTCCTCATCAGATACGGCAATTTGAGTTGGAGTAAAATTAGAAGCTCTATTTGTTCTAGTATTGTATTTTGCAGAGAAAAGCATAGTTTCTTTGTCTTCCCAAAACCATCCTAAAAAAGTACTACCAACGGGGGTTGCGTAAACATTTATGGCAGGGTTTCCGTAGGCATTAGCTTCCCATGGACCTGTAACAATATTAGATGCTGCAAGTGGTGCCATTGTTGCTTCATTCCAATCGGCTCTTGAAGACACATATACTAAACCGGCATCAGTCTCATTGCCATTTTGATCAATAGCAATGGCCTGAATTTTATAGTATTTCGTTCCCCACATCTCGCCGGCACCCATCATGAGCACGGCGGCGAGTAAAAATAATTTAAGTAAATTTTTTTTCATATCTTTTTATGTTTTTTAAAGTTTTTTCCGTACCTTTATCGCTTTTCAGAAAGTGGCTGCATAGATGAGCGGAAAGGTGAAAACAAAAAGGTACTAAAATGCTTTCGCACCCATCCATACGGCTCACTAATCTTTCAAAGTTCATATATATACATAAGGAAAGCGCAGACCTCGCTGTTGTTCATTACAGTTGAGGCCTTCGCATGCCGTTGGAAATAAACAACAATGAAACCTACGCCGATATGACAAACCGCCTGTCCAAATAAGACAGGACGGGTATAAAAGTCATACCCGTAGGCATCTATTGTTACTTTGGCCATCCAACAAGATAAGTTTGCGAAGCTTTCAACTGTCAGCACAAAGCGTCAATAAACGCCTTTTTCAATATGTAAGAACCCACATCCAACCGCATCCAAAGATGCTTCGGCGTAAATTCTGGCTGCAAAAGTACTGCTTTATTTTTACATATGCAACATTTTTATGTCGAAAAGTGTAAAATAATACAAAATTGCTATTTGAACTTAGCAAAAACGGAGCATACACCTATTTTTTTTGCTAAAAATCTTGTATATTTGAAAAATTTGTAGTACTTTCGACCTTCTCCCCCAACGGGGTCCCCTTCGAAAGTACGTTCGCTCGTTTGTGCGAACAACAAACATTTTGCCACTAAAAACAAAATAAATTTACTTTTTATTGTCCAAATCCTTGTTTATTCCAAATTTTTGTAGTACTTTTGCAGCCGCAAAAGTGTGCAGACGAGCACTCCGGCTTAGACAAAGTAACATTTAAACATATGAAAAAAATTATTTTTACGCTTGCAGCGATTGCAATGATGACAACAGCTTGTACAAACAAAGAACAGACGACGGGTATCGACCTTAACAACCTGGATACGACCGTCGTAGCACAGAATGACTTCTACCAATTCGCCTGTGGCGGATGGATGGCTAACAACCCCCTCACGCCGGAATACAGCCGGTTCGGTTCGTTCGACAAACTCGGACTACAGAACCTCGAGCAGGTGAACGGCCTGATCCAGGAACTGGCCGCAAAGCGCCATGTGAACGGATCGGTAGCGCAGAAGATAGGCGACATGTATAATCTCGCGATGGACACCGCGCGCCGCGATGCAGAAGGTATCGCACCGGTACAGAAAATCCTCGATGAAATCGAAGGAATAGGTACACGCGCGGAGTTGAGCAAGGCGCTCGGTGAGTCGATGGATTACCAACTCTGGGCGATGTACGTCGATGCCGATGCGATGAATAGCTCTATGAATATTCTCAATGAATACCAAGCCGGTTTCTCCCTCGGCGAGAAGGAATATTACCTCGATGAAGACGAGCAGACGAAGAAGATTCGCGACGCGTACGTAGCATACGTAGAGAAGTTGTTCGGCCTTTTCGGATTCGAGAACGCAGCCGACAAAGCACAGACCGTATTGCGTCTCGAGACCCGCTTAGCGAAAGCGGCCTACAGCAACGTAGAGCTTCGCGACCCGCAGGCGAACTATAACAAGATGAGTGTGGACGAGCTCCAGCAACTCGTTCCGCAGGTAGATTGGAAAATCTACTTCGAGGCAGCCGGCATCCATAATCTGGACAGCCTCTCTATCGGTCAGATCCCGCACCTGCAGGAAGCCGGCCGGATGTTAGACGAGGAGCCGCTCGAGGACCTGAAGACTTTGTTCGCATGGCAAGTAATCGACGATGCGGCTTCGTATCTGACGACGGAGATATACATGGCTTCGTTTGATTTCTACGGCCGCGTGCTGTCCGGTCGCGAAGAACCGAGTCCGCTGTGGAAACGCGCCGTAGGTATCGTGAACGGTACGCTGGGCGAGGCAGTGGGCCAGATGTACGTAAAGAAATACTTCCCGGAGGAGAACAAAGAGCGTATGTTAGCGCTGGTGAAGAACCTGCAGAAAGCGCTCGGTATCCGTATCGAGAACCTCGCATGGATGAGTCGCGAGACGAAAGACAAAGCGCTCGAGAAACTGAACGCGATGACGATCAAGATCGGTTATCCGGACGAGTGGCGCGACTATAGCCAACTCGATATCAATCCCGAGGACACCTATTTCGCCAACCTGCAACGCGCAGCGAAATTTGAGAAAGACTACAGCCTCAGCTTCCTCGGCAAGCCGGTAGATAAGAAGAAATGGTATATGACGCCGCAGACGGTGAACGCGTACTATAACCCCTCGAGCAACGAGATATGCTTCCCCGCCGGAATACTCCAGTATCCGTTCTTCGACATGAACGCTGACGATGCGTTCAACTACGGCGCGATTGGCGTCGTCATCGGACATGAGATGACCCACGGCTTCGACGATCAGGGTTGCCAGTTCGACAAGGACGGCAACATGGTGAACTGGTGGACCGCCGAAGACAAAGCGGCGTTCGACGCTCGCACGAAAGTGATGGAAGAGGCGTTCAACAAGATCGAGGTTGCTCCGGGCGTACATGCTAACGGTGCGTTCACGCTGGGCGAGAACATCGCGGACCACGGCGGTTTGCAAGTGTCGTTCCTGGCGTTCACCCTCAATGAGGAGGCCAAACCCGAGGCAGAGCGTCTGCAGACTCGCGACGGCTTCACACCGCAACAGCGCTTCTTCCTGGCATACGCCAATGTATGGGCAGGCAATATCCGTCCGGAAGAGATCCTCAACCGCACGAAGAGCGATCCTCACTCGCTCGGCCGCTGGCGCGTCAACGGCGCGCTGCCGCAGATCGGCGCATGGTATGAGGCATGGAACGTGACGGAAGAGAGTCCGATGTATATTGCACCTGAAAACCGAGTTTCTATTTGGTGATAGTGTAAGGTGTACGGTGTACAGTGTATAAAGGTTTATAGAGTTTATAAAAGTGTATAAGTGAAAAAGACCTTATTTATAGTATTAATCTGTGCGCTGGGCGTGAGTGCGTACGCGGATGACGTACGCAAGCCGGCGATGCAGATAGAGGATAACACCTTCTTTGACCCTACGGCCAAGAAACAAGAAGCGAGTTATCAGTTTGGCATGGAGTATCGCTTGGAGGTGGGATATGCCCAGCATAACCAGCGTACGCGGAACCTGAGTTATCCGGATATGTTCCTGCACGGCGTGCGCGTCGGTGCGACGTTCGATTTTCTGCTGCCGTACCATTTCAGCATCCAGACCGGACTGCTATACACGCTCACGTATGGCAAGAACGAGCAGCACTGGCGCAGTATAAGTCCGCAGACGACGCAGACGGAGTATATCACCCATCGCGTGCTGGAGCACAACCTGACGATTCCCGTACGGGCGTACTACACGATACCGCTTTGGAAAGAGCTGCGGCTGTTCTTCTACACCGGTCCGCAACTGCATATCGGATTGTCGGAATACGACTACCTGCAGACGCACCTGAGCGACGAAGCGAAAGCGTGGTTGGAGGCCAACAATGTGCAGACGAAACCCTACGAGCGCTTTGACGAAGAACTGATTCGCGCGAACATCCAGTGGGGCCTCGGAGGAGGTCTCGAATGGGATCGCTACCGCGTACAGGCCGGGTATGACTTCGGACTGAATAACCTTGCCCGCCCGCGCGGCTTAGACAGCCGGCAGATGTGGGAATGGGGATGGTTCGTTTCATTCTGCTACCGGTTCTAGCAGAGACATTTGACATTATTTAATCATTCGGGGTGTTTTCGCTCTAGCGATTACTGAGATTACACCCGTAGAACTTGGGCAGGTAATGCTGCTAAAGAAAATGAAAAAAATTCTCTTGTTTTGTTGCGCATTGGCGCAATGTGTGTATCTGTCCGCTCAGGAAGAGCAGGACACGCTGACGATTCTGATGCGTCAGTTGGAAGATATCGAGGTGAGTGTGAAGCGCGTACAGCAGACCACTCTATCCACCGCGATCGTAAAGAACGACGAACTGAACCGCGACAACACGGGTCAGAACCTGCCGTACCTACTCTCCCGCACTCCGGGTTTGCAAGTGACGAGTGACGACGGTTTAGGTATAGGATATACCTATTTCCGCGTGCGCGGCACGGACCACACGCGTATCAACATGACGGTGAACGAGGTGCAACTCAACGACCAGGAGAGTCAGACGGTTTTCTGGGTGAACATGACCGACATGGCTTCGTCAATCTCGCAGATGGACGTACAACGCGGCGTAGGTACCAGTACCAGCGGCTCGGCCTTCGGCGCAGGACTGAACATGCAGACGAACTTCTTGGACACCACGAGTCATATCACTCTGGCCTTCAACGGCGGCATGTATAACACCTTCCGCGAGATGGTGAGTGCCCACGCGGCGATAGCCAACCGATGGATGATCAACGGACGGTTCTCCAAGGTCAACTCCGACGGATTTTTATATCGCACGAAAAGCGACCTATACAGTTTCTACGGCGACGTAGGATGGTACGGCAAGAAGACGCAAGTGATCCTGCGCACCTTCGGCGGCGGCGAGAAAACCGGCATGGGTTGGGAAGGCGTGAGTTATGACGTAGCATATGGCCTGCACGGCGCTGATCGGCGGTATAACCCCGCCGGAGAATATACGGTGAAGGACAGTCAGGGCAATG
This sequence comes from Paludibacteraceae bacterium, assembly GCA_017446455.1. Taxonomy (GTDB): domain Bacteria; phylum Bacteroidota; class Bacteroidia; order Bacteroidales; family Paludibacteraceae; genus Colicola. Next base: position 28,187 of record JAFSQV010000083.1, on the reverse strand, counting down.
ACTCCGTCATCTATTACCCGAACCAGACGGATAACTACGCCCAGCAACACGGGCAGTTGACGGTCAACCACCGCTTCACGCAGCAATGGAGCCTGACCGCGACGCTCCATTACACCCACGGCGCCGGTTATTATGAGCAATACAAGAAAAAGAAATACAGCTATTGGGGACTGACCGATCCGAGCCTGGTGACTAATCCAAAGGATAAGAGTTACGGCCTCTATATGAAACACCTCAATAACCATTACGCGGGATTCACGGTGTCCGCCAAGTACCTCTCCGAGAAAGCGGACGCACAGGTAGGCGTAGCCGGCAGCAACTACTACGGTCAGCACTGGGGTATTCTGGACTACCTCGCCAAACCGACTCTCCAACCGCTGCCGGTGCACTACGAATACTACCGCAACGATGCCAATAAGATCGACGTGAACGCGTACGCGAAAGCCAACTGGCGCATCCTGCATCGCGGACATGAGCAGTTGTCGGTATACGGCGATTTACAATACCGCTATATCCGCTACAGCCGCAACGGCATCAACGAGGAGAATATGGAAGACCTGCCACTGGTAGCGCAGTACCATTTCTTCAACCCGAAGGCAGGACTGACGTACCAGAACGGCGGACATCTTCTGTCGGCCTCTTTCGCGATCGCCAACCGCGACCCGAGCCGAAATAACTACAAGGAGAATGCACGGTGGGACCCTGTCACAAAAACATGGACGAATCTCCCGAAAGCCGAGACGCTATATGACTACGAGTTAGGATACCAGTACAGCCATAAACGCTTCAGCGTAGGTCTGAATCTCTATTTCATGGACTACGACAACCAGTTGGTGCTGACCGGCGAGTATAACGACGTAGGGGCAATGAAGACTATCAACGTAAAAGACTCCTACCGCATGGGCGCCGAACTGACGGGCGGCGTGCAGATCACCGATTGGATGCGATGGGAAGGCAATATCGTATTTAGCCGCAACAAACTGCTGAACTACAAGCAGTATATCGACGTATATGACAACGACGTGGATTGGAACTGGATCCGGCAAGACAGCGTATGCGGAACAGTGACTATCGCCTTCTCGCCGACCATCACCGCGATGAGTCTGTTTACCTTCAGTTACGCCGGTTTCATCGGGGAAATTCAGACGAATGTAGTGAGTCAGCAATACCTCGATAACACCCAAGATGTCGCGGCGATGATCAAGGCATACAGCACGACGAACGTGAACCTGCAATACAATCTGCCGATGCAGAAATGGTTTTCCACCCGTCGCGGTGTGCCAGCCATGAAAATCTTATGTCAGTTGAATAATATCTTCGATGCCCACTACGCCAATAACGGCGGCGCAGAAGCCAGCCGCTTTGCCAACGGCAGTCGGTGCACGTGGTATTACGCCCAAGCGGGCATCAACGTTCACGCAGGTTTTGTCGTACAATGGTAGAAGCGAGCCACGCGATTAAGATAGCGCCCAAGGGTATCCACCCGAGGGCGTTTTCTAATGCAAAGAAGTGCGCCCAAGGATTGGCTATCCATCCGAAAAAGATGAATACCGCCGCCCATATAGCCACCACGGCATAGCCCAGGAACGTAGCCAGCAACGAACGGCCGCTAAAGAGATTCCGGTAGATAAGGTATGCCCATACGGGGATCGTCAGGAAGACGACCGTCGGAATCCAATAAGAAGCAATACCTAAGAGCAGCGCCATGACAAAACACTCCTCTACGGACGAGGAATGACGCTTAATTCTCCCGATGAAAACGATAATAATCAGCATTATCGCGGCTACCCAATAGCCGCTGTAATAGTTGAAAGTTGAAAGTTGAAAGTTTAGAGAAGGCAGCATAGGAATCAGGCTACCGCCTATTGCCAGCAGCCAAAAGACTGCCGGCAACAGATGGTAGAGCCATTTATTCCTATTGGATAAGGGACGATTCTGCATTAGTCGATAAAGCCCTTACGGCGCAAGAGGTTAGCGGGATCCGCCTCTTTACCGCGGAACTCCAGATAGAGCTCCTGCGCATCGCGTGTACCGCCCTGCTCGAGCAAGTGACGGAAGCGCGCAGCGGTCTCAGCGTCAAAGAGGTTTCCGGTTTCTTTGAAAGCCGCAAAAGCGTCTGCATCCAGTACGGCTGCCCAGGTATAGCTGTAGTAGCCAGCCTCGTAACCCGTCGTGAAAATATGGTTGTAGAAAGTCGGGCGATAACGGACGATGATCTGCGGAATCATGCCCATTTCATCGAGACTTTTCTTCTCAAACGCGTTCACGTCGAGTCCTTCTGCTGTAGTCAACTCGTGGAAGTCCATATCGAGGATAGAAGCCGAGAGTAACTCGGTGGTCACAAAGCCCTGGTTGAACTTACCGGCTGCATTGATTTTCTCGATCAATGCATCCGGAATAACCTCTCCGGTCTGGTAATGGAAGGCATAGGTCTTGAGCACCTCCGGTTCGTACGCATAATTCTCCATAAACTGCGAGGGCAGTTCGACGAAGTCACGCGGGGTGTTGGTACCGCTAAGCGATTTATAATGTGCCTTCGAGAGCAGACCGTGCAGGGCATGACCGAACTCATGGAAGAGGGTCTCTACGTCATCCATCGAGAGAAGGGACGGATTACCTGCGGTCGGTTTGTTGAAGTTACCCACATTGATAACCACCGGACGATGATCCACACCCTCCGCATCGATATACTGCGGCAGAATCTGATTCATCCATGCACCCGGACGCTTGCCCGCACGCGGGAAATAGTCGGTGTACAGAATGCCGACGAGCGATCCGTCTGCTTCGGTTACTTTGAATACCTCTACGTCGGGATTATATACCGGCATACCCTCCAGTTTCTCAAACTGCAGACCATACAGTTTGGTAGCTACGCCGAACGCTCCTTTGCGGACATTGGAGAGTTCGAAATAGGGCTTGATAGCCTCTTCGTCCAAGTCGTACTTGGCTTTACGCAGCTTCTCGGCATAGAACCACCAGTCCCAGGGTTGGAGCAGAACCTGATCATCGGTGTGCGGGTCTTGCGCCGCTTTCTCCATATCCATCACAGCCTGCAAAGCCGCAGCTTCGCGTTTAGCTGCCTCCAAGGACGGTTTCCATACGGATTGCAGGAACGCATCAACGGTCTGATGGTTCTTCGCCATGCAGTCTGCGAGGATATAGTCGGCAGGGTTGTCATAACCGAACAGCTTCGCGCGCTCGATACGCAGTTCCATCTCGCGGATGATGACGGCTTTGTTATCAAACTCGTTGTCATGGTTTGCGCGGGTGGTATAGTCCATGAGCAGTTGCTCACGCAGCGCGCGGTTCTCGCAATACTGGAGGACCGGCGTGAAGGAAGTACGCTTCGGCGTAAAGAGCCACTCGCCCAGATGGCCGGCAGCCTCTGCTTCTTCGGCCGCAGCGGCTTTAGCGCTCTCCGGCAGACCTGCGAGTTCGGATTCATCGGTGATAAAACGCTGGCATGCATTGGTCTCCGCAACGACGTTATTACCGAACTTGAGAGAGAGCAGACCGAGTTCCTGGTTGATCTCTTTGAGACGCTCTTTCTTGTCCTCCGGCAGGTTCGCACCGTTGTCCGCAAAGTTCTTGTAGGTCTCCGTCAAGAGACGCATCTGCTCGGGGTTGAGGCCCAATTGGTCACGCTGCTCATAGACGAACTTCACGCGCTGGAAGAGTTTGTCGTTCAGAATGATGCCGTCACTCAGTTCGCTGAGCATCGGACTCACTTTCTCTGCGATCTCGTTCATCTCATCGTTACCGTCCGCCTCGAGGACGTTGAAGAACACGCCTACTACGCGGTCAAGCAGCAGACCAGAACGGTCGAGCGCCACAATCGTATTCTCGAACGTCGGCTCCGCTTCGTTATTCACTATAGCATCCACCTCTGCTTTGTTCTGCTTAATCGCTTCTTCAAACGCAGGCAGGTAATGCTCGATTTTCACTTGGTCAAACGCCGGAACACCAAACGGGGTAGCGGGTTGATCCAACAAGGGGTTGGTTTGGTTGCATGCTAATAAAGTCATAGCAATTGCTCCTAAAATAAAACTTTTTTTCATAACTGTATTTATTGAATACGTACGTTTTTCTCCATCGATTGCTTGATCATCTGGCGCAACTCGAGGGATTGCGTATCGGCTTTCTGATACCAATGCGGCTTGAAGTCCTTGGCGTATTTACACTTCGCCAACTTAATCTTCAGGTTGTCCATGTTTCCGCCTACATGCACGCCGAGGTAGATAGGACTAAGGACGTTGATATCGTAGTCGAAGGTCATATCGGTCTTATGCCGTCCGCCGAGAGCCACCATGTAGTTGTCCATCTGCACGCAGAGCGGATAGACGTCGATCTGGTCCTTGTAGACGGTCATTTCAGCATTGATGGAGTCGATCTTGTTCTCCGTCTTCTTCTTGAAGAGCAGCAGTTTGCTTATCTTCGAGAAGGTCTTGCTGTCCATCACGACGAGATCTTTGCCGGTGAGCGAAGCCGCACCGCGAAGGGTACTGATCTTCGGCTGGTAGTTCTCATCCGTGTAGGTCTCCGCTGCCAAGTGGAACTGGGCTGCGCCCTTGAATGAACTGAGCATCGGTACCATCTCTTCCAGGTTCGGAATCATCGTAAGCAGTTCGTCAATATCGATGTCAATCATATGATAGTCCAAACCGAGGTAAATATGGTCACGCCAAGGCGTGCGATACATAGCCGTCAACTGCAGTTTCGCCGCACGGCATACAAAGCCCATCTCATCGAGAATCAGTTTGCCGTCCTTGACGTACAGTCCACCCTTCAGGTCTTTCGCCACCTGATTGAATATCTCCACCTCGCGCATATGCGTGTTAAGCGCCAAGTCTACGTCGGTTGGAACCATGAAAGGTTCGGATGCCTTATCGGCATCATTGGTAATTGGTGATTGGTCATTGGTGATTTCTGATTTTTCCGATGATTCTGATTTTTCCGATGACTCAGAGACTTCCTCTGATCCGCTGTCGGCGCTGAACCACGCGAGGAGCTGGTTGGCATCGCAATGGTCGGAGACGATATCGAGTTGGCCTTCAAGAATCGCTTTATGACGGAACCACTTACCGATATTGCGCACGTTTCCTTTGAGATTCAGGTCCGAATTACCCAATTCGACGCGTGCGTCGGCGATATCCATCTCGCGATTCGAGTATTTGAAATCGATGGACGGGATATAGACGGGTTCCGGCAAACGCTCCGGCATGTTCAGTTCCCCATTCTTGAGATTGATCTTCAACCGCGGATTCCACTTGAGCAATTCGTTTTCGCCCTTGCTGTTATAGCGAGCGGAGGCTTCAAGAGACAAATCACCCGTCTTCGCATCCAATTCCTCGCCCATCTTAGCTTTGAGCGCACGCGTGCTAAGTTTGGCGCGGATGGACTTACCGCCACTCACGGTAGCACTCAAGTCCGAGGCTTTCAGGTCGGCCCGGATATCCTTGAAGAATCCTTCGAGGCCGTCAAAACGCATGTTGGCTTGGGCTTTCTCCAGTCCGGTCTCGGACTTGGTGTTATACTCGACATAGGCCTTGAGGTTCGGCGCATCAATCGCGCCACCCATCGAATCCGTCTCTACCTCTATCGGTCGGTCGGACTGCAGCGCTACTGCGGCGCAGAGGACAGGATCATTGGACAACACATTGCCGGTCTCCAATTGAATGGTCGAGGCTTTGAGAGCGGCCTTTAAGGGCGTCAACATGGAGAAGTCCACTTTATCGGTCTCGAGGTCGATGCGTGCCCAGTTGAGTTTGGGTTTGGAGGGCTTAGGATTCGGCAAGTGGATACGCGCATGCGTGAGCGGCAGTTCCGCCTCCATGCTATCCGTCGCATAACGGATATCCGACAGGTTGAGGTCCGCATCAATGCGTCCTTTCTCCAGACGCATAGCTGTGAGATCGTCTAAACGTATCCGTGCGTTCGCTTTTCCTTTCGCGCGACCGTTAAGGGTCATGTTCTTCGGGTAGAAATACGCAAAGTCCGGCAGATTGGCATCGAGCGTCAGGTGCATATCCATCAGCATATTGCCCAGTAGATCATCGACCGTACCATTGGCTGCGACCGCGCTCTTCTTGGTCTTTGCCTCAAGCGTACGAATCGTCACGCTGGATTGCTCGCCCTTATTCATTCGCAAGTCCGCGTCGGCGTCGATTTTTACATTACGAAGAGTGTACGGGAGGGGTTTATACTTCCCTTCGCCATCCTTCAAAACAAGATGCGCTTGGATATGCGGCATCACGGAATCGGCGTAATAGCCTTGCGCCGTAGCCTCCAATTGAAGCGTACCGTCTATATCGAGGTCCGAGAGCGATTTGGTGAAAGTCTGAGGCACCAGCGCCAAGAGGGGCTTGATCTGCCATTTGTCGGTCTCGAGTTGGACATCGAGCGCAATGCTATCGCCGATGGTCGTTTCGCCCTCTATACGCAGGTTAAAATCGTTGATAGCCAAGCGTGCTCCGTCAAAGCGAAAATGCATCGCATCAAGGTTCATCGCCAAGGGAGCTATTAGCTCTACATGCAGGCTATCCGCGTAGGTCTTGCCCTTGATATGCGCGCAGACGTCTTGGGCATCAAGGCCAATGAGCATATCGTCCCAACTCGCTGCTTTCGCACTCAGTTCGGTGAATCCGAGCGAAGCATCGATGGTATCCTTGGCATCTACAAACGTGATACCACGGGCTGCTATACGCAGACCGTCTACGCGTAATTCATCGAAAGGCAAGGAGAACGCCGTAGTGTCCGTCGTGTCGGGGGACGTGACGAAGACATCCGTGAGGTTCGTCGTCCCGTCCGGCGCGATGAAGAAGTTCACCGACGCATCATCCAGAATCGCTTCGTGAATGACGAGGCGCTTGTTGTTGACAAACTCCATCACATCGACCGTAGCCGTGAAGCGCGGGGCGGACACGACAGTATCGTTCTGACTGCCGGCTTTGGGATTGATCAACAGCAGACCATCGGCACGCAGCCCAAAGCGCGGGAAGGTAGAGAAGAAAGTGAGGTCCACCTCTCCTATCTCATGTTCGCAGGTGATATATTCCGCTGCCGCTTGGCGCGCGATGGGCGTGATGCGATCCGGCGTGAAAACGATGTATATCACGATGAGTACTGCAGCTATCAGCACGAGCAGCAGCGAACCCAAGGTAATACCGGTGATGATCAATGCACGTTTCATTACTGCACAACTTTGTTATAATATTGTTTTTCGTTTTTATAGCCTTCCTTGTAGTACTCCAACCGCTTTCCGGTTAAGAGAGTCACTACATACCCCTGATAGATCACCGCTCCGTCGTTATCCATCATATGGATCTCTTTGAGTTTGTTCTCTTTCAGTTCGTATTTGAACCAGCCGTTGCCGTGGTACACCAGCTTATCCTCCGTCACTTTTTGAGCAACATCCCATTCTTTGCCCCATTCGAAGGTAGCCGTATCGGCCTTTTCGCTTAAAAAGCGAACATAATGCTGGGTTCCTTCTTCCAGCCATAAACCGTGCAGGTCACTCTGCGAGAAAGATTCAGTCTTCTTGTCGAACATCTCACATCCGCTGAACGCGATGCTTACGAGGGCCATCAGTACTAATCGAAAATACCTAGTCTTAGCCACAAGGGGAAAGAAAGTTTTTCTTTGCCCATCTTGGGCACGATTAACTTCGTTCTTCATACCTATGCTTTTTTGATGTTTATCTTCACGTTATAGCCGTCCATCTCGAGGCTCTCGCCTTGTACGTCGGCTGCCAGTTCCAGACTCTTTGCCAGCACTTGCGAAGCAATATATTCTCCGCAATGGAGCACGGCGTTATGAATCTCGGGACGGTCCTCGAGCACGATCGCGATGCGGTCGGTGATCTCCAGACCGGAGGATTTACGGAGATTCTGGATACGATTGATGAGTTCACGGGCGATACCTTCTTCGATCAGTTCATCCGTCAACTCGATATCCAGCGCGATGGTCAAGATTCCATTATTCGCCACCAACCAACCCGGCATATCTTCCGTCAAAATTTCCACATCCTCCGGCACTATCGTGCAGTTGAAAGTTGAAAGTTGAAAGTTGAAAGAACCTTCGGTTTCCATCTTCGCGATGTCGTCTTGGGACATGGCGTTGATAGCGGCAGCGAGGGCCTTCATGTTCGCGCCGACTTTCTTGCCGAGCACCTTAAACTGCGGCTTGATTTTCTTGACCAGTTTGATCTCCGATTGCTCCGCCGGCACGATGACGAGTTCTTTGACGTTCACTTCCGATTTGATGAGGTCAGCTACATGCTGCAAGGCATCCGCGGTCTCGCTGTCCGGTGTCGGAATAACGGCCTTCTGGAGCGGTTGGCGCACATTCTTCTCTGCGCGCTTACGGAGCGAGAGGATCATAGACGTAGCCTGCTGCGCGAGGTACATCTGACGCTCCAGTTTCGTATCAATCAGCGACTCATTGGCTTTCGGCCATTCGCTGAGGTGTACTGTCTCGCCGGTCAGGTCGCGGTAGAGACGATCCGCATAGAACGGTGCGTTCGGCGCCATGAGTTGGGCGACGGTCTTGAGGCACGTGTAGAGCGTGGTGTACGCCGCTTGCTTGTCGGCATTCATCTCACCGCCCCAGAAACGCTTGCGGTTCAGACGGACATACCAGTTGGACAGGTCGTCCTGTACGAAGTCCGAGATCGCACGACCGGCCTTGGTGGGTTCGTAGGCCTCGTAGGACTCGGTGACGTCCTTGACGAGCGAGTTGAGTTTGGAGAGAATCCATAAGTCAATTTCGGCGTAACCTTGGCCTGACGTTGGCTTTGACTGTCGGTTGACCGTCGGCTCACCGTCGGTGTTGGCAGCAAATTGCCAGTTGTCCACGTTTGCGTAGAGAGCGAAGAATCCGTAGGTGTTATAGAGCGTTCCAAAGAACTTGCGGCGGATTTCATCCACGCCTTCCGGGTCAAACTTGAGGTTCTCCCAGGGCGAAGAGTTCGTGAGCATGTACCAACGTACGGCGTCCGCGCCGTAGGTATTCAGTGCTCCAAAGGGATCGACGGCATTGCCGAGACGTTTGGACATCTTATTGCCGTTCTTATCGAGTACCAGACCATTGGAGATGACGTTCTTGTACGCTACCGTGCCTTCGATCATCGTATGGATCGCATGGAGAGTGAAGAACCATCCGCGGGTCTGGTCCACTCCTTCGGAGATGAAGTCCGCCGTGCGCGGCAGGTCTGCGTTCTCGAACGGGTAGTGGTTCTGTGCGTACGGCATGGCACCCGAATCGAACCATACATCGATGAGGTCCAGCTCACGCTTCATAGGTTTGCCGCTCGGTGAGACGAGGATGATAGCGTCCACGTACGGGCGATGCAGGTCAATGACCGACGGATCGTAGTTCGCCTTGCTATAATCGCCTACGATATGCTTCGGCCAGGGGTTCGCTTTCATGAATCCGGCCTTCACAGACTTCTCTATCTCTGCGAACAGTTCTGCGATCGAACCGATACATATCTCTTCGCTACCGTCTTCTGTACGCCAGATAGGCAGCGGTGTGCCCCAATAGCGCGAACGGGAGAGGTTCCAGTCGTTGAGGTTCTCCAGCCATTTGCCAAAACGGCCTGTTCCGGTGGATTCCGGTTGCCAGTTGATAGTTTGGTTGAGGGCGATCATCTGCTCGCGGGCTTTGGTGGATTGGATGAACCACGAGTCGAGCGGATAATAGAGAACCGGTTTGTCCGTACGCCAGCAGTGCGGATAGGTGTGCACGTGCTTCTCGCTCTTGAGCAGACGGCCGTCGGCTTTCATCTCCAGACAGAGGTGCAAGTCGAGCGATTCGGCTTTCGCCGCAGCGGCTTCGTCATACTTGCCATCCACGGTAAACTGCGGGTCGTAGGCGTTCTTCACCCATCGGCCGGCATACTTGCCGTAGAGCTCCACATTGACGTTATTCTTTACCCATTCAGGGTCCAGGTCTTCGATTTTCCAGTACTTGCCGGTGAAGTCCACCATAGGGCGCGGACCGAAGTTCTTGGTCTGCATATAGAGACCCGGCACACCGGCAGCGTCCGCCACTTTCTTATCGTCCGCACCGAAAGTCGGCGCGATATGCACGATACCCGTACCGTCTTCGGTTGTGACATAGTCACCGGAGATGACACGATAGGATCCTTCGCCTGGGTTCACCCACGGGAAGAGCGGTTCGTACTCCAGACCCACGAGATCTGTGCCTTTATAGCGGGCTACTATCTCAGCGTTCTCGAAATACGCAGAGAGACGCGCCTCGGCCAAGATGATATGTTCGCCGCTCTCGAGCGCGATCTCAACATAGTCGATCTTCGGGCCTACGCAGAGGGCGGTATTCGAAGGCAAGGTCCACGGAGTCGTGGTCCAAGCGATGATATAGCGTCCGTCCTTGAGATGGAACTTGGCGGTACACGTCAGGTCCTTCACGTCGCGGTAGCAACCGGGCTGGTTGAGTTCGTGCGAGGACAGACCTGTTCCCGCCGCAGGCGAGTACGGTTGGATGGTATAGCCCTTGTAGAGATAGCCTTTCTTATAGAGTTCCTTGAGCAAGTACCACAGGGTCTCGATATACTTGTTGTCGTAGGTGATATACGGGTTCTCGAGGTCCACCCAGTAGCCCATTTGCTTAGTGAGGTTGGTCCACTCCGCCGTATATTTCATCACCTCGCGGCGGCAAGCGGCGTTGTACTCATCCACAGAGATCTTCTTTCCTATATCCTCTTTGGTGATACCGAGCATCTTCTCTACGCCCAGTTCGACGGGCAGACCGTGCGTGTCCCAACCGGCCTTACGGCGCACTTGGAAACCCTGCATGGTCTTGAAACGGCAGAAGGTATCTTTGATGGTACGCGCCATAACATGGTGGATACCCGGCATACCGTTCGCCGAAGGCGGACCTTCGAAGAACAAGAACTGCGGGTGTCCCTCGCGGGTTGAGATACTCTTACCAAATAAATCCTCCGACTCCCACTGCGCCAGCACTTCGCGACTCAACTCGGGGAGATTCAACTGCTTATATTCCTTAAATTGCTTCATTATAGGATGTATGATTGATTATTCGTGATTGATTTCCGGTGCTACCTTACGCAGCCAGTTCTCCGGCATAGCCAGACGATTCGGCCCGCAACTGTTACCATACGGGTTACGCTTGAACTGCCCATTCTCCTCTTTGCGCTCCTGGCCGTCAATGAATTTCGTCACCAGATAGAGATACAAGCGCTGCCAATCAGCCACCATATTCTCGGCCTGCGAGCACGAATAGGAGGTCAGGAATTGTTTCGCATCCTCTTCGCTCATTGCCGCAGCTTCGGCATCCACACCGGCAATTTGGGTATTGAACTTGTCGTCCCAGATCTGCTGTGTCTCGCGGATATGCGGGTACATGCGGCTGTACTTGGTGTATGCCCAGTTAGCTACAAGGTTAAAAGTCCACCAAGCGCTCGTTGGCGAGAAGGTATAACTGTCGCCATTGCCTTCGGCAAAGCACTCCGGCACATGTTTGAGACAACTGTACATCGGCGCGTAGCACGAGCACGCCGCGTCATCCACGCCAAACCAGAAGATACCGTATTGGCTCCAGGAACGCATCTGGCCTACAAACGACCACGCGGTTTGCTGGGTAGCTACCGGGCGCTCGTACCAGTACTGTACGGAGTCCAGTTTGAAGCCCAGACCGCCGAAACGCAGTTTGCTGTTCCACGGACCGGCATCGGTGCCTTGGGTGATATCCATGGGGGTACCTTTGTATTCATCGCGCATGCACTCTTTGAGATCCTGCGCACTCACTTTCTTGTTCGGGATGATCCACAAGGGCATGTGCTTGCCTTCGTATTGGCCACCCGTCTCGCGGAACGTCTTACCGGTCACGTAGTCCAAGTACGGATCCATCTCATCCGAAAAATGACGGAAGAACGTCCATACGCGCGCTTCACAGGCATAGAGACCGCTAAAATCGAAGGGGTTGTAGGCGGCTTGGAAAGAGAAATCTTTGTCGACGCCGGTAAAATACCCTTTCTCCCGCGCAAAAGCGATGAGGTCTTTGTCCCACATCCAATCGCCCTTGCATACGCAGTTGAGTTTTTTCTGCAAACGCTTCTCTTCTTTGGTCAGTTTATGCTTCTCGCTCACCGGCAGCATGGTGATACGCGCCTGGTTGGCGTGTCCAGCTATCGCGTTGTCCGGAATACGCACTGCTACCCAGTTGGCGCCTTTCTTACCGGGACCTTTACCAATCAGATCCATCATCCATACTTCATTGGGGTCGCCGAACGAGAAGGACTCGCCTTCCGAGGCATAACCGTATTCGTTGACGAGGGTGATGAACCACTCGATCGCTTCGCGAGCGGTCTTACTGCGCTCGAGCGCGATGTATATCAGACTGCCGTAGTCCACGCCGACGGTGTCCCATAACTCCTCACGTCCGCCCCACGTGGTCTCGCCGATCGTCACTTGGTTCTCATTCATATTGCCCACTACGGTATAGGTATGCGCCACTTGCGGAATCTGCCCCTGCGGACGACCCGTGTCCCAGTCTTTCACTTCCCGCATTGCTCCTTCCGGCCAGTCCTGCGCCGGAGCGAAATGCAGAAAACCGAACATACCATACGAGTCGGCCGCGTACGAAACCATCGTACTTCCGTCCGCCGACGCGTCTTTACCTACCAAGAAATTGGTGCATGCGAAGGCTGCCATCGGCAGCATCATCGCCATTATCAATAAACTCTTTTTCATATACTTAACCTTTTATCCCGCTTATTCAGGGCGATTTCATACGCCTTGCGGTAATACTTAAAGAAATGCTTCCAATCGGCCTTCTTGGCTGTCGCCGCCGCACACTTGCGCACTTCGGCCTTCTCTTCTTTCGACAAGCGATCGAAACGCAAAAGGGTATCCGCGATATCTTCCGCCACCTGATTGAAGTTACTATCCGTCCGCTCAATCACTACCACACCGCTCGGTTGTTTCTGCTGCGAAGCCCATGCACCAAAGCCCGCCAGACTGGTGGTGATAGTCGGCACATGGAAGGCACAACTCTCCAGCGGCGTATAGCCCCAAGGCTCGTAATAACTCGGGAAAACCGTGATATCCAAACCCATCAGCAGGTCGTAATACGTCTTGCCGAAGAGCGGATCATGACCGTCCAAATAATACGGCACAAACACCGCACTCACTTTTCCCTTGCGCGCCGGCGCACGATCCAAATACGGAATCATCACAAACGCTACCACCTCGCGCTCGGGTTGGTCGCTATGGTAAATCTTCTGTGCTAACCGGTCTAGCGCTTCTGCGAAGACGTCTATTCCTTTGTTTTTCATCTCCAGTCGCCCCGAAATGCCGATTAGTAAAGCATTCTGCGGAACGACTCCGCCTAATATCTCGCCAGCGACGGTACGCAAAACTTCGCGGGACTCCTTGCGCTTGATCTCAAACTCTGTTGCCTTCGGCACGAATTTCGACTCAAAACCATTCGGGGTCTCGATATCCACTTTCTTATCCAGAAGCTGCTCGCACTCGCGCGCGGTAATAGAGCTGACTGTTGTGAAGCAGTCCGCCCAATATGCCGCTTGTTTCTCTACCGAGTGCTTGCTCACCATGTTCAGTTCCGCCGCCATCTGGTCGCCGTTATAGGCGTGGAAATAGTCGTAGAGCGGTTTGCCATTACCGGCAATCGAGCGTCCGATACCTGTGGCGTGCGTCGTAAAGAGGGTCGCGATCTTCGGGCAATGGTCGCGCAGATAGAAGATCGAGAAGGCCGTTTGCCACTCGTTAGCGTGGGCGCAGAAATTCGGAAGATTCTGAGTTTTCCGAGTATTCCGAGGACTCAGATGATGGTAGAGACTCTCCATCACCATGCCGGCGGCGTAGCCGAACATGCAACTCTCGTCGTAGTCGCCATAGGCTGCGTGACTCTGGACTTTAAACAGACTCCATGCCCATCCGTAAATAGCATCCTTACGCGCCCATAAGGCATCGAACTTCAATAGGATCGCTATCGGAGTGCCCGGCACATCCCATCGGCCGATACGCACCGGAATCTCTGCCGGCGCTTTCCATCCCTTTAACAATCCTTTCTCTTCGCGAAAATAAATATCGCTGTGCGCTCCGAAATCGGGTCCGAAGAAAAACACCTTATCCGGGTGCTCGGCTTGCATACTCGCTGCGCGCGTACTCAACACGGCGTAGATACCTCCTACGCGGTTACATACTTCCCATGAGGTCTCAAAAATATAATCCGGTTGTGTCATTTTGGTTCCGCATCTGCGGCTATTTTAGTTACGTTTTTCAGTTTATTCAGTTGGGTCGGCGTGGTGACGAACTTATTGTTATCCGATCCCACAAACGGCATATACCATACGCCTTCGGCATTCGCCCAATAGATACGGCTGTCCTTCGTATCAAGCGTCATCGCCGCGCAAGGCGTGTCGTCTATCTGTACCTTATACGCGCCATCAATATTGGCCACCCACAGCCCGTTGGCGCGATAATAGATCTTGCGGTTGGCAATCTTAAAGCCCTCTATACCGGGGAAGGTCACCGCCAAGTCGGTCAGACGGAAGGTGCTGTCATTATACCACTGCTCTACATCCTGCTCGATATCCAGCAGTTCGCTGTCCGTCGTCGGTGTATAGTCCTCTGCGCGCTCGCCGAAGATACGCTGACGATAGTCGCCGGCGTTCGTGCGGAAGAGCATCGAATTGGTTTGGCGATCCGCAATATAGAACGCACGAGTGATATCCATCGACGCATTGTTGATCGAGAGACGCAGCGTGATATACGCCGAGTCATTCGGACGAGAGAAATAGCACTTAAGCGTTCCGCCGTTCACGCTCACGATGGAGTCCTTCAGAATCCATTCGTACGCCAACTTGTAGTTGTAGGGGTTATAGACGCTCGCCGTGAAGGTGTAGTCCTTGTAAATCACAAAAGACGTGTCCGAGGCTGCGAACGAAGGAACGGTGTCGTACACCGTGATATCCTGCGCCGCACGCCAGGACTTATTGTTATCCACCATCAGGGTGACGTGGTACGTGCCGGGTTGTTTGTACACATGCGCCGGCGCTTTAGTCGCCGACGTGGCGCCGTCTCCAAAAGACCAACTCCAGTCCTCTCCGGACTCCGAGTGGTTATAGAACGTCACCGTCTCACCGGCTTTGGGAGACGAAGGCGAATAGGAGAACGACACACTATTCTTCTTGCACGCTACCAGCGCGCAGCAAACCATCAATACTATCGCTGTTTTTCTCATAATCATCATTAGCATTCAACCAATGTATCTCGTTGTCGCGCCGAAACCACGTCAACTGACGCTTGGCATAATGACGCGAGTTTTGCTGTATCAGTTCTATCGCCCGGTCGAGGTCATACTCCCCATCCAGATAGGCGAACAACTCTTTGTAACCCACCGTCTGCAGACTGTTCAGAGCTCGCTTCGGATAGACGGCTTTGGCTTCCTCCAGCAGTCCCGCCTCCATCATCTGCTTCACGCGGTCGTCTACGCGCGCGTATAGTTCTGCGCGAGGGCGGTCCAGACCAATCTTCAGGATACGGAACGGACGCGCTTTGGTGGTATGGGAGCGCAGTGCGCTATAGGGTTTTCCCGTCACGCGGCATAACTCTACGCAGTGCGCCAATCGCGCCGGGTTCTGTTGGTCCACTTCCACCCAATATGCGGGATCGAGACGCTGCACCTCGCTTTGCAACCACGCCAGACCTTTGGTCTCGTACTCGCGCTGCACGTCCGCGCGTACGAAAGGAGGAACGGAGGGCAGGTCGTCCAAACCTTTGCATACCGCATCGGCGTATAGCATCGACCCACCGGTCATCACCACCACCTCATGTTGCGCGAAGAGGGTGGCTAACAGTTGTAGCGCATCCCGCTCGTACTGCCCGGCATTGTAATCCTCTTCTATCGAGCGCTCGCCCACGAAATAATGCTTCACGCGCTGCTGTTCTTCCGCCGTAGGCGCTGCCGTGCCGATAGGTATCTCGCGAAAGATCTGACGGCTGTCGCAACTGACGATCGGACAACCGTACCGCTGAGCTACACGCAGCGCCAGTTCGGTCTTTCCGACACCCGTCGGACCTAGTATAAGCAGAAGGGTCTTCACAAAAACCGGTTAGAACATTGTTCCGTCGTCAAAGCTGAGGTCTTGGAAACCCTCCATGTCGATGTCGCCCAAGTCATACTCATCCTTGAACTCGTCATCGAACATAAAGTCATCGTCTCCGCCTTTGCCGCCGACGGCTAAGGGATCATCGCTCTTCAATTGCTTCGGGGCTTTACCCTTGCTCTCCACGCACTCTACGCCGTTCATGCTGCCCGGCTTGATCTCCTTGAGACTGCCGAAGAAATAACGCTCGAACATCGGATCGAAGATATAGATCAAGCGCTGGCCTACCTCTTCAATCAAGTCGCTGAGGCGCGTCTCGTTCATCACCATGTTGTCATACTCGAAGTTCGAATCCATCTCTACGAGCGTCACCTCCTGGCCTTTCTCCCACTCGTCATTGCACAGGAAGAACGACGTCATCTGATCATCGGGATAGCCCACACTCTTCAGGATCGCTTCGTGCAACTGCAGAAACGTAGCATCGGCGTCTGCCTCAAACACGCGGCGGAAAGCAGGATCACCTTCCTCACACGAAAAAGTAAATCGGTATATCATAACTTTTTGAATTTATTCAAAACCGGGCGCAAAGGTACAAAAAAAATCCGATATATGCAAATATAAAAACACAACAATTTGCATATATATACAGAGTATATATATTCTATTTCAGAAAAGATTATTCTGCCTGCATTTGCATATGCAAACTGCGGCGGGAGAGCAAAAGAATGATGATTGCCGTGATGGCAGAGAGGGTGTCGCTTGCCGGGATAGCCCACCAAACGCCGTCGATGGGATCCATAAAGAGCGTCGGCATCCAGAGCACGAGCGGTATCAGATAGAGCACTTGGCGCGTGAGGCTGAGGAAGATCGCTTTGCCGGCTCTGCCGATAGAGGTAAAGAGGTTACCCGTCACCATCTGAAAACCAATGATGAGCATCGAGGAGCATATGATACGCATCGGTTTGATGGTCTGCGCCACGAGCACAGGGTCATGGGTGAACATGCGCGTCACGATTTCCGGACAGCATTCGCCCAAGAAAAAGACGATGCCCATCACGCCGGTAGCATACAGCGCGGTGAGGTAAAACGACTGTAACATGCGGTCGTATTTCTTCGCGCCGTAGTTGTATCCGGCGATCGGTTGCATACCCTGATTGAGGCCCATCACCATCATCGCGAAAACGAAGGTCAAGCGGTTGATAACACCATAAGAAGCAATCGCCATATCGCCTCCGAAATGCTTCAACTGGTTGTTGATAATGATGACCACAAAACAGTGGGCGATGTTATACAAGAACGGCGACATACCGATCGCCAAAGCACGGAAAGTAATCTCCTTGTTAAGTCGCCAAATTCCCCGATGAAATCGAACTAATTCGTTCTTATTCATGAATTTGGTGAACTGCCAAACGACCGCGATCCCCTGACTGATGACGGTAGCCAAAGCAGCACCCCGAACACCCATTTCCATACCGAAAATAAAAAGCGGATCGAGGATGATATTTACTATTACCGCCACGATCGTAGCCGTCATCGAGAAGCGCGGATGACCGGCCGAACGAAGCATGGCGTTGAGGCCAAAATAGATATGCGTGAGGATGTTTCCGTAGAGGATAATCTCCATGTACTCATGCGCATAGCCAATGGTGTCTGCGCTCGCACCGAAGGCATAGAGGATAGGGTCTAACCAGATCAGTCCCACCGCCATGACGATCGCCGAGAGAATCACGTTCATCACGATGACATTGCCTAAGACGCGGTTAGCTTTCTCGTAGTCTTTCTGACCTAAGTAAATCGCCAACAACGACGATGCACCCACGCCCACGAGGCTACCGAAGGCCGCACAAATATCCATGAAGGGTTTGGCGACGGTCAACGCACCAAAGGCCAACGCACCGCAGCCATGACCGATATAAATCGAGTCGACGATGTTATACAGCGAGGTAGCCGTCATCGCAATGATGGCGGGCATGGCATACTGGAAAAGCAGTTTATTTACCGGTGCTATACCTAGTTCTGTAGTGCGCGACATATCGTTTCAAAAGCCGCAGCGGCAGGATGACCCGTTTGCAGGGCGATAGGAGTACCTTCATCTCCGCCTTCGCGGATAGACTGTACGAGCGGTATCTGGCCTAAGAGCGGGATATTCAGTTCCGCCGCCAGTTCTTTGCCTCCGTCTTTGCCGAAGATATAATATTTGTTTTCCGGCAGTTCGGCGGGCGTGAACCACGCCATGTTCTCAATCAGACCGAGGATGGGTACGTTCACTTTCTCGTTGCGGAACATCTCCACTCCTTTGCGCGCATCGACGAGGGCCACCGGTTGCGGGGTCGTGACGACGATGACACCGGTCAATTGTACCGATGAAAT
Organism: Paludibacteraceae bacterium; assembly: GCA_017446455.1. GTDB lineage: Bacteria > Bacteroidota > Bacteroidia > Bacteroidales > Paludibacteraceae > Colicola. The sequence goes on along the minus strand of JAFSQV010000083.1, from coordinate 9,706 downwards.
CAGGGTTAAATGAATATCGCTCGTGCCGGGCGGAAGGTCAATAAGGAAATAATCGAGTTCGCCCCAATGGGCATCTTCGATGAGTTGTTTGATAGCGTTCGACGCCATACCGCCGCGCCAGATAACGGCCTGGTTAGGATCGACGAAGAAACCGATCGAGAGCATCTTCACGCCATACTGCTCGATGGGTTCAATAAGCGTGCGGCCGTCTTCCTCTACGGAGAAAGGCCGACAATCCTCGGTATGGAACATCTTCGGCATCGAAGGACCGTGAATATCGGCGTCAAGCAGTCCGACGCGATAACCCTGCTGCGCCAATGCCACCGCCAGATTGGCTGTCACGGTGGATTTCCCTACTCCGCCCTTGCCGCTATGAATAGCGATGACATGCTTTGCATGTAGGGACGGATGTTTCTCCTCCGTAGGCGCAAGATTCTGCTTGACGAACTTCGTATGGATATGCGGCACGATATTCGGGTCGATATAGGTACGCAAAGCCGTCTCCGTAGCTTTGACCACGGATTTGAGGAAGGGATCATTATCCTTTTGGAAGATAAGCGAGAACGAGATCTCGAAACCCGATATACGAATATCGTCTTCGAGCATCCCGCTCTCTATCAAATCTTTACCTGTCCCCGGATAGCGCACATGGCGCAGGGCTTCTATGACTTGTTGAGGATACAAATCAGAGTTGAGGACCGGCAGCTACGAGTGCCTTACCAGCCTCGTTAGAGGTGTACTTATCAAAGTTCTTGATGAAGCGGGCTGCGAGGTCTTTTGCCTTCACTTCCCACTCAGCAGCGTCCTTGTAGGTGTCACGCGGATCGAGGATAGCAGGATCTACGCCCGGCAGCGCCGTCGGAACCTCGAAGTTGAAGAACGGAATCTTCTTCGTCGGAGCCGTCAGGATGTCACCACCCAGGATAGCGTCGATGATACCGCGGGTGTCGCGGATCGAGATACGCTTGCCCGTACCGTTCCAACCGGTGTTAACGAGGTATGCCTTCGCGCCGGATTTCTCCATCTTCTTTACGAGTTCCTCAGCGTATTTCGTCGGATGGAGCTCCAAGAATGCCTGACCGAAGCAAGCGGAGAAAGTCGGGGTCGGCTCGGTGATGCCGCGCTCGGTACCTGCCAACTTAGCGGTGAAACCGCTCAGGAAGTAGTACTTCGTTTGCTCCGGAGTCAGGATGGATACCGGAGGCAGAACGCCAAAGGCGTCAGCAGAGAGGAAGATCACGTTCTTAGCTGCAGGACCTGCAGAGATCGGGCGAACAATCTTCTCGATATGGTTGATCGGATACGATACGCGGGTATTCTCGGTTACGCTCTTGTCTGCGAAATCGATCTTGCCGTTCTCGTCTACGGTTACGTTCTCGAGGAGAGCGTTACGACGGATAGCTGCGTAGATGTCCGGCTCGCTCTCTTTGTCGAGGTTGATAACTTTTGCGTAGCAACCGCCCTCGAAGTTGAACACGCCCTGGTCGTCCCATCCGTGCTCGTCGTCACCGATAAGCAGACGTTTCGGGTCGGTGGAGAGGGTGGTCTTACCGGTACCAGAGAGACCGAAGAAGATAGCGGTGTTCTTGCCCTCCATGTCGGTGTTAGCCGAGCAGTGCATCGAAGCGATACCCTTCAGCGGCAGGTAGTAGTTCATCATCGAGAACATACCTTTCTTCATCTCACCGCCATACCAGGTGTTGAGGATTACCTGCTCACGGCTGGTGGTGTTGAAAGCCACACAGGTCTCGGAGTTGAGTCCGAGCTCTTTGTAGTTCTCTACCTTAGCGAGGGAAGCGTTGTAAATCACGAAGTCCGGCTCGAAGTTAGCGAGCTCTTCCTCGCTCGGCTGGATGAACATGTTCTTTACGAAGTGTGCCTGCCAAGCTACCTCTACGATGAAGCGAACCGCCATGCGGGTGTCTTTGTTAGCACCGCAGAAAGCGTCCACTACGTACCGGTTCTTGCCGCTCAGCTCCTTGATAGCCAGCTCTTTTACTTTTGCCCAAACGTCCTCCGACATCGGATGGTTGTCGTTCTTGTAGCCCTCGGATGTCCACCAAACGGTGTCCTTCGAGTTCTCGTCCATCACAATGTATTTGTCCTTCGGCGAACGTCCGGTGTAGATACCGGTCATTACGTTTACTGCGTTCAGTTCGGTGTTCTGACCTTTAGCGTAGCCTGTGAGCTCCGGCTTGGTCTCTTCAGCGAACAGATACTCGTAAGAAGGGTTGTGGGCGATTACGGTCGCACCCTTAATACCATACTTGGTAAGATCTAATTCTTTCATTTTTGCTAAATATTTAATTGTTATTTTCTGACTGTTAAACGGCTTAGCGTGCCTTCCGCACATACTAAATCGGGTACAAAAGTACTACATTTTTTGCAATTGTGCAAGTGAGTAATGTTTTTTTTAAGAAAAATTCTTAAAATTGTCTTCTTTATTTGCCAAAATCAATATTTTATAGTACCTTTGCACTCCAATTTACAGATAATGCGTTACGACAGAGAGGACATACAAGCGGCATTGAAGGTGCTACGCGAAGGCGGTATCATCGTTTATCCTACGGATACTGTGTGGGGTATAGGATGTGATGCCACGAATGCCGAGGCTGTCAAACGACTCTATGCGCTCAAAGAACGCGAGGATTCGAAATCGATGCTTGTGCTGCTGGATAGTCCGGCTAAACTGAACTACTACGTAACGGACGTGCCGGAGACCGCGTGGGCGCTGTTGGAAGCCTCTGATTATTCGGAAAACGCCGATGATGCCGAGTACTCCGATGTTAAGCCGCTCACTATCATCTATCCGGGGGCGAGGAATATAGCTGCGAACCTGATAGCGGAGGACGGGTCGATCGGTATTCGTATCACGCACGAGCCGTTTAGCAAAGCACTCTGCGAGCAGTTGCGGCACCCCTTGGTTTCGACTTCAGCGAACATCAGCGGACATCCTACGGCGCGGTTCTTTCATGAGATAGAGCAGGCGGTGCTGGACCGCGCAGACTATGTATGCCGGTTCCGGAGAGAAGACGACGTGCCGTGCGAACCGAGCAGCATCATCAAAGTGAACGCAGACGGTACGTTCCGCATCATTCGGGAATGACAAAAAAGAGGAAAGAATGAATTTACGACGCAAGCAACAATTGATATATCTGATAGCAGACCTCATCAGTAGCGAACTGGTCTGGATATGCTTTCTGGCCTTCCGATGGATGGTGTATGACGGCCGTACAGTGCTATTGGACGACGTGCTGATACCGGCCTTCAGTTTCTGGGTGCCGATGATGGTGTATCCTGTGATCTGTCTGGTGATATACTACCTCTCGGGGTACTACCTACGTCCGTTCCAAAAACCGCTTTGGCGCGAGTTCATGCGTACGTTCGGTTCGGCAATCATCATCTCCATCATCTTCTTTTTCATCATCATCATCGATGACCCGACGGAGTATTACTCGCGCTATCTCGTGTCGTTAGCGGTGCTGTTCGGCATGCAGTTCGTGCTGAGTTATATCCCGCGTCTAACCATCACCCTGCTCTCCCGCCGCCGCGGCATCATGCGTACGAAAACCGTGCACTCGATGGAAGAGGCGCGCAAACTGATACCGGGCGAACAGGACGAAGTGATCATCGACCTACCGGACGGCTATACCGACAGCCAGTTATACCAACTCATCGCGCAACTCTACCCGCTCTCTTGCGAAATCAGCATGGTGCCGCGCGTATATGACATGCTCACCGGTGCGGCGCGTATCGGGCACTTGGACCGTCCGTCGCTCATCCGCATCACCGAGCAGACGATGACCGACTCGGAGCTGTGTATCAAGCGTGCGTTCGACGTGGCTGTTTCGGCCGTAGGTCTGGTATTGCTCTCCCCGCTTTTCGGATTGATTGCGCTACAGGTGAAGATTTCCTCCAAAGGACCGGTCTTCTACTCGCAGCAGCGCGTCGGATTATACGGTCTTCCGTTCCACATCTTTAAGTTCCGCACGATGATTGACCATGCGGAGAACGGCACGCCGCACCTCACGCTCGACAACGACCCGCGTATCACGAAGGTCGGCAAGTGGTTGCGCAAATACCGCTTGGACGAACTGCCGCAGTTATGGAATATCCTGCGTGGCGACATGTCGATCGTAGGTCCGCGTCCGGAGCGCCCGTATTTCATTGCGAAAATCATGGAAGAGGCGCCGTACTACTGCCTCATTTATAAGGTGCGTCCGGGTCTGACCAGTTGGGGGCCTATCCGCGTGGGCTACACCGATACGATGGAGAAGATGATCGAGCGCCTGAACGCCGACGTGGTCTATGTAGAGAACATGTCGCTGCTGCTCGATATGAAAATATTATTCTACACCGCAGGAGTTATCATTCATGGAAAAGGAAAATAAACTCACCTACGACGAAGCCATACAGCGCGCAGAGTCTATCATCGCGCACCTGGAGCAGGCCGAAGCCCTGAGTATGGACGAGTATAAGCGCTCCGCCAAAGAAGCGGCGGAACTGTTACAGTACTGCAAATCACTCATCGCTGAAATGCACGAGGACGTGGCGGTATGAATTGAAAATCTTCGACTTGGACACGAAGCCTAAGTAACGGCGTTCTTGATCCACTACCGGCAGGTTCCATGCGCCGGTATCCTCAAATATCTCCATCACTTTCTCCATCGGCAGGTCGTAGCGCAAGACGGCCAGCGGAGACGTCATCAGTTGCTCCACCGTGAAGCGCTTGTACAGCCGCGGCTGGAACATGATATTACGCACCTCGTCGAGCAATAAGATGCCGCGCAGGTGACCTTTCTTGTCGATGACGGGGAAGATATTTCGTCTGCTTTCGCTGATCACTTTGACCAACTCGCCCAAGGTCATCTCCGGGAAGATGGTCACGAAATCCGTCTCGAGCACACTGTCCATCTTCAGCAGCGTGAGCACGTTGCGGTCTTTGTTATGCGTGAGCAGTTCGCCCTTCTGCGCCAGACGCATCGCGTACAACGAGTGCGGCTCGAAGAGCATGATGGTCAGGTACGATATGACGCTCACGATCATCAGCGGCATGAACAGGTGATAGCCGCCCGTCAGTTCGGCAATCAGGAAGATACCCGTCAGTGGCGCGTGCATCACGCCCGACATCAAACCAGCCATACCCACCAGCGCAAAACTAGTCTCCGGCACCATCAGTCCGGCGATATTCATCATACGCGCGGTGACAAAACCGACAATCGCACCCATGAAGAGCGAGGGCGCAAAGATACCTCCTACACCGCCACCACCGTTGGTAGCCACCGACGCAACGATCTTGAGCAAGATGATAGCGATGAAATAGACGAGCAGCAACAACTGCGTATTCAGCGTCGAGAGGCCCGCGTAGAAATCCGTAGGAACGAGGTATTTCTCAAACGGACTGTTATGCAGCGCGCTGAGGTTATCGCCATTGATCAGTTGATGAATGACGTCGTAACCCTCGCCGTAGAGCGGCGGGAAGAGGAAGATCAGCAGACTCAGCGTCAAACCGCCCACCACGATCTTCAGACCCGTCGAGTGCACGTTATGCTTCATCCATTGCTCGAGCGCGTTCATGCCCCGCGTGAAATAGAGGCTGACCAGACCGCATATCGCGCCTAAGATCAGGTACCAGGGGATACGGGCTACAGCAAACACCTCGATATACTTGAGCGGGAACATCGGTTGCGTACCGGTCAGTATATACGAGAGGGCGGTCGCCGTGACGGACGAGATAAGCAAAGGCGCGACGGACGTCATCGTCAGGTCCATCATCAGCACCTCGAGCGTGAAGACGAGTCCCGCTATCGGGGCTTTGAAGATACCGCCTATCGCTCCGGCAGCGCCGCAACCGATCATAAGCATCATCGTCTTCTGGTCGAGCCGGAAGGCCTTCGCGAGGTTAGAACCGATAGCAGCACCGGTGAGCACGATAGGAGCCTCAGCACCGACCGATCCACCGAAACCGATCGTCAGGCCGGAACCGACGATGGATGACCACATGTTATGCGCCTTGATGATGGACTTACGTTGCGAGATGGCGTAGAGGATCTTCGTGATACCGTGCGAAATATCGTCCCGCACGACATACTTGACAAACAGCGCCGCGAGCGTGATACCGATAATCGGCGTGATGAGGTACCACCACGTGCGACCGTCCGCAATCAGTTCCTCCTCCACGAACCATTGGATAAGATGGATAAACGATTTCAGCAGTGCCGCAGCAGCGGCAGAGAAAGCACCTACGAAGAAAGAGAGCAGGAGCACCAAGTGCTTCTCGCTCATGTGACGTTCCCGCCACTCAATCATTCTATCGTACCACTGCGCCTTCATCAATTATCCCATCCGATACCTTTGTATTTGTCGAGGTCCCATTCCTCTTCTACCTCGTCGAGGTAGATCGTGCCCTCCTCTTCGGAATCATCGTTTTTTTCGGAATACTCAGACTCTTCCGAATACTGCGCCACTTCGATCGGGGCATGGCTAATCTCGATGACTTGGTTCTGTTCTTTGTTCAGTTCAACCCAGAGGGCATCTTTGAGTGCCTCGATACCTTCGCCGGCTACCGACGAGATCGGCAGCACTTCGATACCGAGTTTCTTGCTCAGTTTCGCGTAGTTGATGGCCGGCAGAGCTTTGCCTTCGTCATCCACGCGCGGCAGGTCAATCTTCGTGACCGCCAGGATACGCGCCTTGGTGAGCAGTTCGGGATTGTATTGCTCGAGCTCACGTAGCAGGATGTTATACTCCGCTTCGATATCGGGCGAAGTAGCCGGCACCATGAAGAGCAGCACCGCGTTGCGCTCGATATGCCTTAGGAACCGCAGTCCGAGACCCTTGCCTTCGCTTGCGCCTTCGATGATTCCCGGTATGTCAGCCATGCAGAACGACCGGCCGTCGCGATACGAGACGATACCGAGTTGCGGCGTAAGCGTCGTGAACGGATAATCGGCTATCTCGGGTTTGGCGGCAGAGACGACACTCAGCAGGGTCGATTTGCCGGCATTGGGGAAACCCACCAGACCGACGTCCGCCAGCACCTTCAACTGCATGATCACCGTACGCTCCTGCGCCGGTTCACCGGGCTGCGCATAGCGCGGCGCCTGGTTCGTAGCCGTGCGGAAATGCCAGTTACCTAAACCGCCGCGACCGCCTTTGAGCAGCACCACGCGCTCTTTATGCGCCTTCACCTCGCAGATGAACTCACCCGTCTCGCCGTCATAGACCACCGTGCCGCACGGCACTTCGATGATCTTATCCTCGCCGTCCTTACCGAACGAACGACTCTGACCGCCCTTGCCGCCGTCCGTCGCCATGATATGCTTCTGGTACTTCAGGTGCAGCAGCGTCCAGAGGTTACGGTTGCCTTCTAAGATAATCGACCCGCCTTTACCGCCGTCACCACCGTCAGGTCCGCCTTTCGGCAGATATTTCGCGCGATGAAGGTGCATACAACCCGCACCGCCCTTTCCGGAGCGGCAGTAAATCTTGACGTAGTCGATAAAATTAGCGGCCATAACTGTCAATGATACGCATGATCTGCAGGAACACGTCCGCCATGTTGTGGTTTCCGTTTACTGCACAGTAATTTCCGTGATGCAGGTAGTAATGAGCGATAGGTTCCGTCTGCTGGTGATAGACGGCGATACGGTGACGGATCGTGTTGAGGTTATCGTCTGCGCGACCGCTGACTTTTCCGCGCTCGATGAGGCGTTGGATCAGCAGCTGCTCGTCCACCAACAGGTCGATCATGATGGCATCCATGTTGTATTTCTTGAGCAACTTCGTCAACGACTCCGCTTGTGCTACCGTACGGGGATAACCGTCGAAGATCGTTCCCTTACAGTCCGCAGGCAGGTTGGCGATGTAGTTCTCGATCACACCGTACATCATGTCGTCGGGCACTAAGTTACCTTTCGAGATCAGCGCGTCTATCTGCTTGCCCAACTCGCTACCTGTCGCTATCTCTGCGCGCAGCACATCTCCGGTCGAGAGGTGTTGCACACCGTATTTGTTGGCGATGAAGGCCGATTGCGTACCTTTTCCGCTACCCGGCGCTCCGCATAAAATGATATTCAGCATATCCAAAATTTAATAAACAGACAAAAAACGAGTCGCCCTATACGCGGGCAACTCGTTTAGAAGCTACATTGCCTTATTAGAGAGCAAATTTAGCACCCGGTTTGATGCGAACAACCTTCTTTGCCGGAACGTTGATGATAGCGCCGGTACGCGGGTTCTTAGCCTGACGAGCTGCCTGTTGCTTAACTGCGATCGATGCTACACCGATGAGCTGTACGCCTTCGCCCTTCTTAACTGCCTCTACTGCTGCCTCAACAGCTGCGTCGAGAACTTTTGCTGCCAATACTGCAGATACTTCAGCCTTAGCTGCTGCTGCCTTAATAAGTTCTGATTTGTTCATACCTTTGATTTTTAAAAGTTATTAATAATGTGAACTATTGGTTCCTAATTCGGAATACGCTTGCAAAATTACTAAAAAATCTTTATACTGCAAATATTTTGGGCAAAAAAATTCACTTTTTTATAAAAAAAACTATATTTTCCTCAAAAATGCACACTTTTTGTGTGGTTTATTCGTGATTTTTTACTAACTTTGTCGCCGTTATGAGAAATTTACCGACTGTTACGCGCTACCTCTTGGTAGCCAACTTAGTGATCTTCCTGCTGGCTGCTTTCCTGCAGCGGTATGGTTTGGATTTGAATGAATGGGGCGGATTGCATTACCTCTCCGCATCCACTTTCCATTGGTGGCAACCGCTCACCTATATGTTCCTGCACGCGAACCTGAGTCATATCTTTTTTAACATGTTCGCGGTGTGGATGTTCGCGCCGGTCATCGAGCGCGAATGGGGCGGCAGCCGCTTCCTGATTTATTATATCGTCTGCGGTCTGGGTGCGGCAATCGTACAAGAAGCCGTTTGGGCCTTGATGCTCTCGAATATGAGCGCGAGTTATGATGCTGCCAGTATCGCATATTATAGCGCGATGCTCAACACCATCGGTGCGTCGGGTGCCGTCTTCGGTATCCTGTTCGCCTTCGGATGGCTCTACCCGGATGTACCGATGTATATTATCTTCCTGCCGATACCCATACGCGCGCGTACGTTCGTTATTATATATGCGCTTATCGAACTCTTCGCGGGCCTCGGTTCGGTTGCCGGCTTGACGGCGGACCATGTGGCGCATTTCGCCCACTTAGGCGGCTTGCTCTTCGGATGGCTGCTCATCCTCTATTGGCGTCATATCAACTGGCGTGAACCGAAGATCCTCGACTGGTGGCAATCCCTCAGGCAGCGCCTTCGCCGCAACTCCGACGACTCCGACGACCGCTTCAAGGACTACCACTATCACCAGAGACTGTAGAAAACTACATCCCCTGCTCCGCGTGACAGCGCGGAGGGCCTGTTGGGCGGCAGTTGGTTCTTTGGTGGAGGGGTTACATATCTTGCCGGAGAACACCTTGCCGTTTTTTTCGGAAGAAATACATGTCGGAGTGGCTACAGATTTTGCCACTCATGGACTCAATTAATGCGTTGGGCTTGATTTGACTCATAATAATGTTGGTGTTGTGCCAACCCCAACAGACCGCACTTCGTGCTGATAGACCGCTTACGCTGTTAGACCGTTGCACTGAAAGACCGGTCTAGGACCTGAAAGACAACCATGCGGAGTGTCGAAATTGACG
>JAFSQV010000082.1 GCA_017446455.1 Paludibacteraceae bacterium | reverse complement strand
ATATAGTGCTCGTCGAGATGGATCTGATTCACTAAGCAGCGCCGGATCTCCATCGGCCGCATCAGAGAGAAGTACACAAGCTCGATGAAGATCAGGAACGCCGGATCTCGATCGCGCAAATAGTTGAAGATGATAGTGCGCCGCTCGAGCGATATCACCTGGCGCTTCTTTATCTCCTTCTTGCGAGTCTTAATGAGCTTGAAAGGATCCTCTTTACAGTAACAATGGCCGATGGCCCATTCAAAGAAGAGGCGCAGCTGCTTCAGATAGTTATTGTACGTCCGGTTAGATACACCGCGCTCTTCTCGGGCATACTGCAGGAACTCGAGCGCATGTACCCGGTTGAAGTCGATGATCTGGCATCCGTACAGGTTATTCGTCACCCACTCCTTCAGAATGCTGCAGGTGCTGCTATAGGATACGTAGGTAGCATGGCGCACTTCTTCCTTCCGGTCCTTCAGGTACAGATCCACCACATCGCCCAATGGCGTATAGAACCTGGCATTATGTGTTTCACCGATGGGCGACCAGCCGCCGGCCAGTTTTACGTTGATCTGATTAGCGATTCCTTCAGCAAAGCGCATAAAATCCGCCTTACGCTTATAGTTCTGCCGGTACTTATTCAGTTTGACGCGATGGCGCATGTACTGCTTAGTGCCTGGATTAAAAACAGCATACACTACATGCACGCCGGCCGCCTTATCCTCATTCACAAACGCAGGCTTATACATCGGCTGTGGTAAGCCGGTGCTTTCGTTCAGACGCCATACTGGAGATGGATTTTTCTCCGGAGTAGATACTCGAGAGTCTTCTTTTGAATTTTGAACACGCATTTTTTTTAATGGTAATTTTCTTTGGCGACATGCCGAAGATAACTACCATTACATAAATGCTATTTTTTGATGCTCGATTCGTGCCCGGTTTTTTGCCTTCGTTTGGCGTTTGCCCTGCATTTATCGGCCTTGCGGAGAGTGAGGGATTCGAACCCCCGGTACGACGTAATGCGTACACCGCATTTCGAGTGCGGCTCTTTCGACCACTCAGACAACTCTCCGGAGCGCAAGCTCCGCGCTAAAACCACTCTTCTTGCGAAAAGCGGGTGCAAAAGTACTGCTTTTTTTTGAATTGTGCAAATATTTTGACAAAAAAACTTACTTTTAGGGTTATTTTGCCTTAATTTTGTCAAATCCGGAGCCAAAGACACCCCTCACATCGGCTATCGAGACGAGTGCATCGGGATCGATAACATGGACGATAGCCAACACCTGCGAACTCTCGGGTTTGCGCACGAGGACCGAGATGACCTTGACGGGTTGCTTCGAATACCAACCTGTTCCGTCGAGCACCGTGACACCCCTATTGACAGTCGTGTTGATGGCCGTTGCTATCTCGTCGTACTTGGCAGAATAGATGAGGAAATGGACAGACCGATGGATACGAGACATGATCCAATCGACGGCCACGGTATAAGAGATGGTCATCGCCACACCGTAGAGCACCCGCTTGATATGCAGGTAAGTGGGGTTAGTGCCCTCCTCCATCATACTCTGAGGCAGAGGTAGGAAGAAAGCGGACGCGATGATGATCACATCGCAGGCCAACATGATGTTTCCCAGTGATATATCGCGATAATGGTTCACGATCATGGCCACGATGTCCGTACCTCCCGACGAGCCGTTAGCAGCCAGTACACAGCCGAGACTGAGTCCGAAGACAAAGCCTCCGACGAGTGCTCCGAGCCACGGGTCAGCGATGATGGGTTCAGGCAAAATCGGTATGACACGATACCAGAAAGTGATAGCAGCCACGCCGACCATCGTCCGGATACAGAAACGCCATCCGACCGTAAAACCGGCGATGAGCAGCAGGACCGTGTTGAACACAAAAGTGGTCAGCCACACCGGAATAGCCCCTCCGTACTCGGGAAAGAGCGACGGGAAAAGGCCACCGGTGACATAATAGATAGCCGAACAGATACCTGTCAGACCTCCGCCCACAAAAGCGTGAGGCAACAGGACCCAGTTGACCATCAGCGCCATCGGAGCTATACCGATGATGATGACCAGATACTCAAACACCGAACGCGCAGGCGAGGCGCT
>JAFSQV010000081.1 GCA_017446455.1 Paludibacteraceae bacterium | reverse complement strand
CTTCTTGGACACCAAGCCTGCATACACTGCACCGTCAATGAGAGTCGCATTCTGCAGCCCATTGATTTCCCAGCAACATATACCGCCTTTGCAGTGATGAGCGCTATCTATAAACTGCATTTTGTCTTTCAATCCGAGTTGCCCAAGCAGAGAATGGCAGTTTTTCGTATCTTTGAGCAGCACACGCAAAGCCGTACTCATGGGGTACACATACTCCCAATTGCCGGCATCATATTGGTTGCAATAATCAGCCAGCAATTTGAGTTGAGCTTTCAAACTTTGCTCTAACTCCGCTTGTGTCCTTTTGTTGTCTTCTGCCATCTTCATTTTGCACTTCCGTGCGCACTTTTATTTATATTTTTGACTTTTTTACTTGGTTCTTTTTTGACATTATGAGAATAAGCCGTGGCGTTGATTCGCACACAATAAAAAAAAGCACTCTCGTCAAAAGTGCTTATTCTAAAGGAAAAATCAAGGGATGTTATTGGACTTAACTCAAACCGGACAGAACTTGCATGAAATCCGAGAATGATAAAATAGGAGTGCGATTATACTTGCCAAGAGTCAATAGATCATAATCACCAGTAACAATAAAATCTGCCGGAATAGCATCTGCCATAGATAAAAGATACACATCCTTTGGATCACGTATATCTGCATCCGCCACAGGATACTCCTCTATCGCATAGCATTTCTCACGCATTAAAGCCCACATTGCTTCTACAGACTCGGTTGAGATGTATTTGCTCACTTTCGGACGCGACAAAACAACGACCAATTCGTTAATCAACTCCTTGGATACATATACCTGCACGTCCGAACGCTCAAAGATGTCCGCTACGTTATGCAGTCGTTTGCCCATAAGGAACGAAATCCAAATATTTGTATCAAGGATGACGTTCATGTTTAGCCTTTATAACGAACAGCATTTACTTCCGCCTGAATCTCGTCTTCTGTCAGGTCAGATGCATTCTTACGGCAAGCATCAATAAAACGGGACACCACACTACGGCGATTGTCAATAGTCCATCCCATGCGGCTCGCGAACTGCATCACCAGTGCCACGTCGGATGACGGCATTCTTAATGTAACATCTTCCATAATTGTCAGTTTTGTATTGTCATTTTGCGTTTGCGACGCAAAAGTACAACTTTTTTCTGACATGTGCAAGTAATCGGACAAAAAAAATCACTTTTGCCTTCATTTTTCCACTAAATAAGTCTTTTTGAACTTATTCTCAATATGTCAAAGATCTTTCGATGCCTCTTTTCAGTGCCGAGCCAACACTATATTAAAAAGTAAAACGGCAACTCCGTTTATAGTGGAATTACCGTTTATATTGCCGACCGACATACATTATGCGACATAGTCTAACTCATTACGTTTGATTAGCAGCGGGTAGCGCTCCGGATGTTTCAGGGAGTCAACTTCCAAATCGACATCCAATTTTGGCCACTCGATAGCATTCTTGCCACTCATCCGGACGTCCAACACCTCGTTGATTGTAGCATCTCGCATCCATGGAACACGGTTGTAAGAAAGGAAATAATCTTGTCCTTGTACCGAAATCATAATCCCGCGATCGTTAATCATCAATACGTCCACCGATATGGAGTTGGTATTGTTTTTTAAAGTGGTCTGCATAAAGCTCTACTATTGTTTGTATTTTATTAATTTCGTGTTGTGAGAAATCGCCTTTGTATGCGATTTCTACTTTTGGCTCTAACCAAAACTTTGCTTCTTTGTCCTCTTTTACCACGTGAATATGCGTTCGCTCCTCTTCGTTCGAATAGATCTTGAATGTATACCCTTTTTCTTTTCTAAATGTTGGACTCATCGCTATTCAATTACCTTTGACGCTGCAAAGGTACTGCTTTTTTTTGAAATATGCAAGTATTTACGCAAAATTCGTTCAGTTTCCTGCATTTTTTGGTAATTCCACTATGTCAAAGATCATTTTCGATATATCGATCAATATAGCGTCTTAGGGTATTGCGGGTGCAATGGATATGCTCGGCGATTTCTCGCTGCGAGAGGCCGTTCTGCAAAGCCTTGCGTATGTACGCTTCATGGCGGGAAATGGGAAGTAACTCCTTCCGCGTATTATGCCCTTTCGGTCGTCCGATAGGTTTGCCTTCCGCCTTCAGCCGTGCCAGCGCCTCTTTGGTTCGTTGACTGATGAGGTTGCGCTCGATCTCTGCGCTTAGCCCGAACGCAAAGGCTAACACCTTACTCTGAATATCATCCCCCAACCTATACCCGTCCTTGATCGTCCACACCGCGCACTCACGCCGCATACAACAACTAAGAATCTCCATAATCATATAGAGACTTCTTCCCAACCGGCTCAACTCACTACAAATAATTAGATCGCCTTTGCCTACATGCTTCAATAACTTCCCCAACCGCCTCTTAGAATAGGCTTTCGTCCCTGAAACGGTTTCCTCTATCCAGCCATCCACCTCCAACCCCTCTCTCGCGCAGAACTGCCTGATCTCATACCGCTGATTTTCTACCGTCTGCCGGTCGCTACTCACGCGAATATAGCCGAATGTCATTTGATAATTATCAAAAGGTGCTGCAAAAGTAGTAAAAAATATTCATTTATGCAAGAGTTTGGGGCAAAAATATTTTTTTTGTCAGTTTTAGTTGTCAAAATTAGGTTATTCGCCAATTATTCCACAAAAAATTCAGCAAATGTAGAAAAAATGACACATTTATTTGCACGTTCAAAAAAAAAGTATTACCTTTGCGCTCGCAAAGGTTAGCCGAAAAGATTTTTGAAATATGAAAGGAATCATTTTAGCCGGGGGAAGCGCGACGCGTCTGTACCCCTTAAGTAAAGCAATCAGCAAACAGATCATGCCCGTTTACGACAAACCCATGATCTATTATCCGTTGTCGGCTCTTATGTTAGCGGGTATCCGCGAAGTGTTGATCATCAGCACGCCGCGCGACTTGCCGATGTTCGAAGAGTTGCTAGGCGATGGAAGCCGTCTCGGCATGAAACTGAACTATAAAGTGCAGTTGGTGCCTAACGGTTTGGCGCAAGCGTTTGTGCTCGGTCGCGAGTTTCTGAACGGCGAGCCGGGATGTCTGATCTTAGGCGATAATATGTTCTACGGCCAGCATTTCGCTTCGATGCTTCGCGAAGCCGTGGAGAGCGCGCAGCAAGGCGGCGCGGTGATCTTCGGTTACGAAGTAGCCGATCCGCGTATTTATGGTGTGGTAGAGTTCGACAAAGACGGCAAAGTGCTGAGTCTCGAGGAAAAACCGGCAGAGCCAAAGAGCAACTACGCTATACCCGGCCTGTATTTCTACGACGAAACGGTATGCGAGAAAGCAGCCAACCTGAAGCCGAGTGCGCGCGGCGAGTACGAGATCACCGACCTCAACAAACTATACCTCAACGAAGGTACGCTGAAAGTCAAACTGTTCAGCCGCGGATTCGCTTGGCTCGACACCGGTAACTGCGACAGCCTGCTCGACGCCGGTAACTTCATCGCTACCATCCAGAACCGCCAGGGCTTCTACGTAAGCTGCATCGAAGAGATCGCTTGGCGCAACGGCTGGATCAGTACGGAGAAACTGGCTGAGTTAGGCAAAGAGATGAAGACCAATTACGGCCGTTACCTCGAGCGCCTCGCTGCAAGAGGAAAATAATTCTGAACAGCACTTAATAAGCACTTGACCAGCATTTAACCAGCATTTAACCAGCATTTAACCCCGATAACCCCACGATAATGAAACGTTTTCTTTTCGTTCTCTGCCTAATGGCGCAAGTATGCGTTTTGACGGCGCATGAGCACTATGTGATTCAGCACTACTCCATCAAGGACGGGTTGAGTCAGAATACCGTGATGGCTATCCTGCAGGACAAGCAGGGCTTTATGTGGTTCGGTACATGGGACGGCCTGAACCGCTTTGACGGCTATACGTTCGAGGTATTCAAAGCCAAGAAGGACAACGTGGAAGCCCGCGTGAACAACCGCGTGGACCTGATCTACGAAGATGAGCACGAGCAGATCTGGTGGGCCACCTACGACGGCCATTTCTACCGCTTGGACGCAGCGCGACTCGTGACGACCGAGTTTCCTTTTGACAGCCTGCCGGAAGGCATGATGCTCAAGATGAGCGAGCGCGACAAGAAGACGAAAGTGGACTCGCACGGCGTGATCTGGCAAGCCGATGATACCTATGGTATCCAGCGCTACCGTTTCGGGCAATGGAAGCGCTTCACGCCGCCTCTGGACAGCCGTTACGCGGGTCGCCTGCGTGAACATTTCTTTACGCTCGAAGACGCGCAAGGACGCACGTGGGTCAACCCGACCGGCGGCGGATGGAGTTATTATGACTTCGACAAAGACGAGTTGGTCTATCCGATTCAGGGTCTGACGAACATGATTCACACGGCGTATGTGGACCGCGACGGCCAGATGTGGATCTCGTCTTATGACGGCGGTGTGGATTGCGTGAACATGGATCCTACACCCTACCTACTGCATGACCTGCGTCATTCGGAGCGGGACAACGGCGAGGTGCGTGCTTTCGCGCGCAAGAAAAACGGCGAAGTGCTGACACTCGTCAAATCCGAGACCAATGTCTATTGCGCCTTAGAGACCTCCCACGGCATGCTCTACGGAACGAAAGGTTCGGGACTGATAAAGAGTGAAAGACTTAAAGACTTAAAGGGAGAACGGATCGCTACCAGCAACCCCGATATCTATGATATCGAAGAGGGCCGCGACGGGACGCTATACATCGCCACCTACGGCGGCGGCGTGAACATCATCACCAGGAACGAAGAGAAGAAAAAATGGGACGAACCAATCGTCGTAGGACCCGGAATGAAGGTGCGCGACATCGAGATAGTGGACAACACGCTTTGGTGCGGCACGACGACCGGTATTCTGAAAATCAAACTCGAGACACGCGAGAGTCAGGTCATCCCGAGTTACGACATCCGCGCGATATACTATAGCCATGATAAACTATGGTTAGGTTCATTCGGCGGTGGCCTGCTGTATCTGGATCCCAAACAGGCACGCCCGGAGATCGGACACGTGGAGACCTTCCACGACATCATCCTCAGTATGACGGGCGACGGCGAGAACCTCTGGTTCTGCTCGGAGAGCGACATCGCGCAGTTGAACCTCGAGACCGGCGATCTCTTTTTCTACGACGCCTTGGACGGCGAAGACAATACCTACTTTACGGAAGCGGAAGCCCTGCGTACGCCTACCGGCAAGCTGCTCTTCGGCTACTCCAACGGTTATTGCGAGTTCGATCCGTCGCTCATTCATCACTCTACCTCCGTGCCGCCGCTACGCTTCACCCGCATCGAGGCACAAGACCAAGAGCTGAAGGGCGACACCATCACCGTCGCTAACGGCAGTAATATCACCATCGAGTACGCGGCGATGGAATATATCGGCATCGACAAGATCGTCTATACCTATAAGATGGACGGCATCGACGCCGATTGGATGCACGCAAAGGATGTGCGCCGCGTGACCTACAACAACCTGCGCTACGGCACATATGCCTTCCATGTGCGCTCTACCAACCGCGAGTGCGGCGACGTAGATAACGAGCAGACGCTGACGATCATCGTTGAGCGCCCGTGGTGGTTAACATGGTGGGCCTTCCTGCTCTACGTGATTGCCATCATCATTCTGATAGCCCTGATCAGCTATATCATCCATGCCTATAACGGGCTGCGTCAGAAAGTGAAAGTAGAGCAACAAGTGACGGATATCAAGTTGCGCTTCTTTACCAACATCAGCCATGAACTGCGCACCCCGCTCACGCTCATCGTCGCGCCGGTAGAGAACATCCTGCAGACCGAGCGTATCAGCCAAAGCGTGCGCAGTCAACTGGAAATTGTGCAGAGCAACAGCCAACGAATGTTGCGCATGGTCAATCAGTTGCTGGAGTTCCGCAAGGTGCAGAACCAGAAGATGAAACTCAAAGTGAGCAAGACGCTGCTGAGCGAGTTAGTCAACGAGACCTGCGCAAACTTCCAGAAAGAGGCGTACGACAAGCATATCAACTTCTCCATCGAGAACAAAGCCGCCGACTCCACCGTTTGGGTGGACCGCGCACGAATGGATACCATCCTTTGGAACCTGCTGAGCAACGCATTTAAGTTCACGCCGGCCGGCAAGAACATCCGCGTAGTGATCGACTCCAAACCGGGCTTTGTGACGCTCTCCGTACAAGATGAAGGTATCGGCATCGCCCCGGAGAAACGCAGCGTGCTCTTTGAGCGCTTTTCGAGCAATAACGAGTTGAACAACTCCAACACCACCGGCACTGGTATCGGTCTCAACCTCACTAAAGAGTTAGTGGACCTGCATCACGGGCATATCGAGGTAGATAGCGAAGTAGGCAAAGGCACGACGGTGACCATCCTGCTGCATACCGGCAAGGAGCATTTCGACCAAGACGTCGAGTTCCTCGAGGAAGGAGAAATGCCGATCATCGATCGCCCGACGGAGTCGTCGTTCGAAAACAAGATGGAGCAGTTGGAGAAAGAGACACAAGACAACCGCCGCACGATACTCGTCGTCGATGACAGTCAGGATATGCAGCAATTCCTCGTCGGCATCTTCAACCGCGACTATAACGTCGAGGCGGCATCCGACGGTGCAGAAGCCGAAGCCATCATCCGCACGAAGCATATCGATATCGTTGTAACCGACCTGATGATGCCGAATGTGGACGGACTGGAACTTACGCAGTTCATCAAGAAAAATCCGGACACGGACCATATACCCGTTATTTTGCTGACCGCAAAAACGGCTATCGAGAGTCGCTTGCAAGCGCTGCAATACGGCGCAGACGACTATGTGACCAAACCTTTCGAACCGGAGTACTTGCGCGCGCGCGTTCAAAATATACTCGCGCAGCGCACGCACCTGGAGCAGAGTTACCGCCAGCGTCTGATGCGTCTGGAATCGCAACAAACCGATGAACCGGTGCCCGGCGACTCGTTCCTCGCCAAACTGCTGGATATCATGGACAAGGAGATGGACAACAACACCCTGACCGTGGACGAGTTGGTAGAAGAGATGAACATGGGCCGCACCGTCTTCTTCAACAAACTGAAGAACCTCACAGGTCTCAGTCCGGTGGAGTTCATCCGCGAGATGCGTATCAAGCGCGCAGCGCAACTGCTCGAGGACCGCAAGTATAACATCACCGAAGTGACGTACATGGTCGGCATGAACGACAGCCGCTATTTCTCGAAGTGCTTCAAGAACACCTACGGCGTCACGCCGAGTGAATACCGGAAGCAAAGGTTAGGAGTGAAAGAATGAAAGTTGAATGGTTGTTTATAGGAGTAGTGGCTTTTGTGCTGGCGGGTTGTGGTCCGCAAGCGCCGCAGCGTCCGAGTCAACGGATGGGTCAGGCGCCGCAAGTGGACAGTGCCCAGTTGGCGCTGCTCACGCTCAACCAACAACTGACACAGACGGCCGACGAGACGCTCTATCGCTTGGCGCAAGCGCAGGAAGAGCCCTACGCGCTATACGAAAACGGCACGTGGGCCTACCTGATTGACACCGGCGACGCGGCGAAAGGTGCGCCCCGCGAAGGCGAAGAATGTACGGTACACATGCGCATCTTCAGCCTCGACGGACACTTATACAGCGACATCGAGCAGACGGCGCACGCCGGCAAATATGAGTTTCCCACCGCGGTGGACGCCAATATCGGCGAGTGGAACCACGGCACAAAGGCCAAACTGCTCGCGCCCTGGTATGCCGCCTACGGCATCAAAGGAACGGACGCTATTCCGCCCTACGAGAATGTAATTATTGAAATCGAACTGAAATAAATGAAACGAGTTATTATTGGACTATTGATCGGATTGCCGATTCTCTTCATCAGTTGCGCAGGAAACACCTATTCAGCGCTGCGCCAGGAAGAAGACCGACTGATCGCTAACTACCTGAGTCGGAACAACATCAACGTGCTGACCGAGGAACCCGACGTGGATTACGTATGGGGCGAGAAGGACTATTATAAGGTGCAGGGGTACGACAACCTCTATTTCCACCTCATCAAGCGCGGCGACTCTATTCGCATTGATCCCTCCGACCCCACGGACACCATCGACATGACGATTCTTGTCAACGACGTGATCGTCACACGTTATAAGAAATTCGGACTGACCGAATACACCGACACGCTGAGCTATTGGACGACGCTCGACCAAGCGCATCCGTACGAGTTCTTCTACGGTAAAACCAGCGGCATCGCTTCCGGTTTTACGCAGATTTGCGAGGCTATCGGATGGCACGAAGCTGTGCGACTGATGAAGTACCCCGACTCGCAATGTCAGGTGCTCGTACCCAGCAAGCAAGGGTTCGAAGCCGACCAGACATCCGTCACACCGTATATCTACTTAATGAAGATTCAAGTAAAAAACTGATATGAGTTTAGTTAAATCTATTTCTGGTATCCGCGGCACGATAGGCGGCCGTGTGGGCGAAGGTCTCAACCCCGTGGATATCGTTCGTTTTACGGCGGCTTACGCGACACAACGCCGTGCGGCACTGCCGAACAATAACACCATCGTCGTGGGCCGCGATGCCCGCCTGAGCGGACAGATGGTAGAGCAAATCGTATGCGGAACCCTCATGGGTATGGGCTACGACGTCGTCAACATCGGCCTGGCCACTACGCCGACGACCGAATTGGCTGTGACGGGAGAGAAAGCCGCCGGAGGTATCATCCTCACCGCCAGTCATAACCCCAAACAGTGGAACGCGCTGAAGCTTCTCAACGAGCAAGGGGAGTTTCTCAACGATGCGGAAGGAAAAGAAGTGCTGGCGATCGCCGAGCGCGAAGACTTCAGCTTCGCCGAAGTGGATGACTTAGGTCATATGACGTCGAAAGACTACCTGCCCTACCACGTAGAGCAAGTGCTGAAACTGAAGCTGGTGGACGTAGAGGCCATTCGCAAGCGGAATTTCACCGTAGCCATCGATTGTGTCAACTCCGTAGGCGGACTCGCTATTCCGGCGATTCTGAAGGCGGTAGGCGTTAAAAACATCATCGAACTGAACTGCACGCCAAATGGTTGCTTCCCGCATAACCCCGAGCCGCTGCCGCAACACCTGACCGAGATCAGCGACCTGCTTAAGAGCGGCAAAGCCGATGTAGGTTTTGTAGTCGATCCGGATGTGGACCGCTTAGCTATCATCTGCGAGAACGGCGAGATGTTCGGCGAAGAATATACGCTCGTCAGCGTCGCCGATTATATCTTGCGCCATACGCCGGGCAATACGGTGAGCAACATGAGTTCAACGCGCGCGCTGAGCGACGTGACACGTGCACACGGCGGCGAATATAGCGCAAGCGCCGTAGGTGAAGTGAATGTGGTAGCAGAGATGAAGCGCGTCCATGCCGTCATCGGCGGCGAAGGCAACGGCGGCGTCATCTATCCCGAGTGCCATTACGGCCGTGATGCGTTGGTAGGCATTGCCCTCTTCCTGAGTCACCTGGCGCACCTCGACATGAAAGTAAGCGAGTTGCGTCGCACCCTACCCGACTACTGCATTAGCAAGAACCGTATTGACCTCACGCCTGACACCGACGTAGATGCGATTCTCGTGCGTGTGAAAGAACTCTATAAGAACGAGCGCGTGAACGACCGAGACGGCGTGAAGATTGACTTCGCGGACGGCTGGGTACACTTGCGGAAGTCCAATACCGAACCCATCATCCGCGTCTATTCGGAAGCGGCGACGATGGAAGAAGCGAACGCGCTGGCGCAAAAAGTGATGGCTGTGATATGAATATAGTTGTTGTAAACGATGACGGATGGGGAACAGCAGGTATCCGCTTGCTGGCCAAAGAGATGACGAAACTCGGTAAGGTGTTCGTCGTGGCACCCGATGGTCCGCGTAGCGGTTATGGCGCGTGCATCAGCGTGACGAACCCCATCTATCTGAAGCGCGTCGAGGAGCATGATCTCAACGGCGCCGAGGTGTTTGTCACCAATGGTACGCCGGCCGATTGTATCAAATTAGCCAAAGAGGTGGTACTCAAAGATCAGCCAATCGACCTGGTGGTATCCGGTATCAACCACGGCAGTAATGCCGCCATCAACGTCATCTATTCCGGCACGATGGGCGCGTGCCTCGTCGCGGCCGAGAAAGGTATTCCGGCGATTGGATGGTCAATCAACAGTCATCTCTTAGACGCCGACCTGCACTGGTTGCAACCCTTCTTAGCGGACATCACGCGACATTTACTCGAAGAGGGTATTGCGCCGGGCACATGCTATAATATCAACGCACCGCTGGGCGAGATAGAAGGCATCCGCTGGACGCGCCAATGCCGCGGACATTGGGCCAATGAGTTGGTGGAAGCTACGGATGAACCGCTGCGCGAAGGCATCGTGAGTGCATGGCGGCTGGCGGGCGAGTTCATCAATGACGAGCCTCTATCGCAGGACACAGATATTTGGGCGATGGACCATCAGCTATTGGCTATCACGCCTATCTCCATCGATTTGACGGACTATGGATCGCTTTGACAGATATTGGATCGGCATCCTCGTCGGATTTCTTATTCCGGCGGCTTTCGGACTGACGTATATCGAGGTGATGAACCTCTGGTATCCGCTGCAGACACTACAGTTTCAAGCCGGCGGCGTGCTGAGCAAGCTGCTGTTAGTCAGCGTCTTTCCGGACTTAGCGCTGATCTTCGTCTTCTATACGACGGATACATGGCGCCTGGCGAAAGGCGTGCTATGCGGAGCGATGCCGTATATCTTGGCATCTCTTATCGTTTCGATGTGATGATATCGGCGGCAGTAGCCGCAGCGGGCTGAGTGCCCAAGCGTTTAGAGAGGTGTTCGTAATTCGCGAGCATCTCTTTTGTATACGCTTTGTCTGTCAGCAAGCGCTGTAACTCGGTTGCGACTCTCTCGGTGGTGAATGCATCGCCGAGCAGCTCGCGAATGACTTCTTTGCCGCTGATGATATTGACGAGCGTGAAATAAGGAATAGAGAATAGCAGCGGTTGTACCCACGGGCGAATCAGTCGTACGATACCGGAGCACGCCAAGTGGTATACCGCCACTTGCGGGGTGCCGAGCAGCGCCGTCTCGAGGGTCGCGGTGCCGGAATTGACAATCGCCGCTTTCGCTTGCTGCACCGCCCTATACGTCTCGCGCGTCAGTGTCTCGCCCTCACGCAGGTACGGCGCATAGAACGCCTCGTCGATACCCGGCGCGGCACATACGACGATGCGGTAGTCCGCAAATCGCCGCGCAGCCTCCAGCATCTTCGGCAAGCAATGCCGAATCTCGCTCTCGCGGCTACCGGGAAGGATGGCGATCATCGGAGTATTCCGAGTATTCCGAATATTCCGATTAATCTGAGTGATTTGCTCCGCCGTCGGGTTACCGACATAGGTGCAGCGGTAGCCGTAGCGCGCGTAGAAGTCCGGCTCGAAGGGGAAGATACCCAACACCTCGTCGCATAACTGCGCGATACGGTGAATACGGCGTTTCTTCCATGCCCATACTTTCGGCGGGATATAGTAGATGATCTTCGTCTTCGGCAGGTGCTTCTTGCAGAACGCCGCCATCCGCAGGTTAAAGGACGGATAGTCCACCAAAATCAGCACGTCGGGCTTTTCTTGCAACAGCGCCTCTTCCGCAATGCGGAAATTACGCCGTATCTGCCCTGCGTTCGCCAGTACCGCCGCAAAACCCATAAAGGCCATATGGCGGATGTCCTGATAGAGAAGGCACTCGGCAGTAGCCATATGGCTACCACCGAGTCCTACGAATTGCGCTTGGGAATCACGCTGCTTGATCTGCGCCATCAGCGCCGCTGCGTGCTTATCCCCCGACGCTTCTCCTGCTATCAGGAAATATTTTGCCATCCGCTTAGTTCTCTGGGAACATTACTACCTCGAAGATATTTCCGGCTTCAGACAGTTTGCGTAAGGTCTGCTGAACGCTATCGCCCGTGATAGCTTCTACCGCCGGCTTATAGTCGCGTACGTAGTTCAGACCGTACATGTAGTACTGGTAGAGGATGTTACGCCAGTAGCCGTTTTTCTCCATGTCTTCCTGATAATCCTTGAGCATCGACTCTTTCTCTTTCTGCAGGTCGGATGCTAACGGACCGTCCTTGATGATGGTGTTCACCTCTTCGTGGATGATCTCCATCAGGCGCTCCTGTTTCTTCGGATCGGTATCGAACTGCATGATCAGACCGGCACGCGGCGTCGGCAGCAATACCATATAACCGTAGGTTCCTACGCCGTACGAACCGCCCTCGCGCTCACGGATGGACTCCAAGTAACGCGTCGAGAGAATACGGCCGATCATCTCCATATTTAGGTCGTTCGCCAAGGTATACGGCATATCGTACGAGGTGTACTGGATGCGGTTGGAAGCCGTCGTGGTCTCCATCTTACGGCTGAAATAGTTTTTCTGGATTCCCAGCGCTACCGTCTCGTGGTGGTCAATAATATCCTCGTGACATTTCTTCGTCTTGAGGCCACCGAGCCACAGGCAGATCAGGTCGCGTACCTTAGGATCATCCGGATTGATGTTTCCTACGAAGACAAAGGTGAAGTCTGCGGGGTTCGCAAAACGCTCGCGGTAAATCTCCATCGCCTTATCCAGCGACAGGCGCTCCAGTACGTCAAGGTTCATGATGACGGTACGCGGCGAGTGGTTCGTCGACATCATCTGGATCGAATCCTGGAAGGCTGCTTTGGGGTTCTTATCGCGGTTAGCGAGTTGGGTACGCAACAGAGCGATTGCGGTCTGATAAGCCTCTTCGTCGCGACGCGGCGCTGTGAAATGCAGATACGTCAACTGCAACATCGACTCAAGGTCTTTCACACTCGACGAACCGTGCAGACGCTCTACGCACTCGGAGATCTCCGGACGAACGGAAACAGTCTTACCCGCCAGCGCTTTCTCCAACTGCGTCGCGTTGAAACGACCGATACCGGACATCTGAATGAGGGTGGTCGTCAGTTCTGCCGTCGGCAGGTCCTCGGTCTTCACTTGACTCAGACCACCTTTCGAGAAGGCCTGCATCAAGATCTCATCCGCCTTGAACTCCGTCGGACGAATCACCACTTTGATGCCGTTGCTGAGCGTGAACTCGGTAAAACCGAGCTCCTCGTTCTGCTTGATCGCTTTGATCTTACCCTTGCGCGGCGCTTTCTTCACCAACTCGGTGTCGATCTTCTCCTCTACCGGTGCCTCGATAGCCAACTCTGCCTGACCGGCAAGCGTAGCCAATACCTCTGCTTCCGACGGAATGTTCACGCCTTCTTTCTCCGGACCGGAGATAGCTACCGTCGGATTCGGATGGATCAGCGCTTGCGCCATGCTATTCACTGCCTCCAGACTAACGAGCGGCAGGGTAGCCTGTACCATATCGTACTCCCATTGTGCGCCAGGCATCGACTCACCGTCCTCGAAATGACGGATGCACTCGCGGGCCAAGGTGATGTTCTTGCGGGTGTCGCGCTCTTTGTAATACTGCTCCATCTCATTGAGTTTCTCGCTCTTTACGCGCTCCAACTCTGCCGAAGTGAAACCATAGCGGTGCATCTTCTCCAGTTGGTAAACGAGGTCGTTGTATGCCTCGGTCTCATGCCCGTCTTTCGGTACGTATATCGCGGTGAAAGCATCCATCTTCTTGGCCGTCTCACCATAGTACGCATACGCGCCGGCAAAGGACGCGTTCGGGTCCAATGCCAACTCCGAGAAACGGTTATTGAGCATGTCGCATGCCAGGTCGCGTACCATCTTGATCACGTATTCCTGCGCAGTACCTTGCAGTGCCTCAGGCAGCTGATCGAACTTATACTCCAGCGTGATACGGCTCTGCTGCGCCTCGGGATCGGTCACGATAGCCACCAGCGGCTTGTCGTTATGGTTCACCGTGTAGATAGGACGCTCGCCGAAGTTCTCACGACGCGGTACGTCTTTCCAGAGCTCTTTGATCTTTGCCTCGATAGCATCTACGTCGATATCACCTACTACGATGATCGCCTGGTTATCCGGACCGTACCATTTATGGTAATAGTCGCGCAGGGCTTGGTAGTCGAAGTTATTGATGACAGCCGTATCACCGATCACGTCGCGCTTCGCATACTGCGTGCCCGGGTACATCTTCGCATTCAGTTCTTTCCAAATACGACGTTGTGCCGTACGACCTGTGCGCCACTCCTCGAGGATGACACCGCGCTCGGCATCAATCTCTTCCGGAAGGAGCAACAGACCGCAGCTCCAGTCGTGCATCACAAGCAAAGCGCTATCGACGATACCTTCGCGATAAGTAGGCACGTCCGACAGACGATATACCGTCTCGTCAATCGAGGTATAGGCGTTGATGTTTCCGCCGAAATTCACACCCACCGACTCGAAGTAGTTGATGATGCCCTTGCCGGGGAAATGCTGCGTACCATTGAACGCCATGTGCTCCAAGAAGTGCGCCAAACCGTTCTGATGATCCTCTTCGAGGATAGCACCTACCGCTTGCGCGATGTGGAACTCGCAGCGCTGTTTGGGCTGCTCGTTGTGACGGATGTAGTACGTCAATCCGTTGTCTAACTTGCCGTAGCGAACCTCGGGGTCCACTGCCAGCTTCTCAGGCGCTTGTTGCGCCGACATCGTCATCGCTGCACACAGCAGCGCGATGTTAAGCAAGATTCGTTTCATTGTTATCAGTGTTTGCTGTTTCTGTTTTCTTCTTTCGCGGAGCGCGTTTTTTCTTTGGCGCTTCCTCTTTAGCCAACTGCGCATTGGCTTCCAGCAGTTCGTCGCCGCGGCTCTTCCACGGGCGCGGACCTAAGATACGCTCTACGTCCTCGGCCGTAATCACCTCGCGGTCGATGAGCAACTGCGCTATCTGATGATGACCTTCGGCATGCTCGGTCAAGATCTGCTTTGCACGCGTCATCTGATCGGCAATGATGCGCTGGGTCTCTTCATCAATCGTCTTGGCGGTGTCCTCCGAATACGGTTTGACAAATCCGTAGTCATACCGACCGGTGGAGTCATAGAACGATACGTCCTTCAGTTTATCGCTCATGCCGTAGTACGCCACCATCGCATATGCCTGTTTCGTAGCGCGCTCTAAATCGTTCAGCGCGCCCGTCGAAGTCTGCTCGAGGAAGAGCTGTTCGGCCGCACGGCCGCCGAGTAACGAGCACAGCTCGTCGAGGATATGCTCTTCGTTGGTCAACTGGCGCTCTTCGGGCAAGTACCATGCGGCGCCTAAAGCCATGCCGCGCGGCACGATCGTCACCTTCACCAGCGGGTTCGCCCAACGCAACATCCAACTGATCGTCGCATGTCCCGCCTCATGGAAGGCGATGGACTTCTTCTCCTCTTCGGTCATGATCTTGTTCTTGCGCTCCAGACCTCCGACGATACGATCGACAGCATCCATAAAATCCTGTTTGCCTACTTTCTTGCGTCCGCCGCGGGCTGCAATCAACGCCGCCTCGTTGCACACGTTCGCTATATCGGCGCCCGAGAATCCCGGGGTCTGTTTGCTTAAGAAGTCAATATCTACCGTCTCGTCTAACTTCAGCGGACGAAGATGCACTTCGAACACCTCTTTGCGCTCCTGCAGATCCGGCAACTCGACATGTATCTGCCGATCAAAACGACCGGCACGCATCAGAGCCGAATCCAACACATCGGCGCGGTTGGTAGCCGCCAGGATGATGACGCCGGAGTTGGTACCGAAACCGTCCATCTCCGTCAGCAACTGGTTGAGCGTACTCTCACGCTCATCGTTACCGCCGGTCATCACGCTTTTACCACGCGCCCGACCGATCGCGTCTATCTCGTCGATGAAGATGATTGCCGGCGCTTTCTCTTTCGCCTGACGGAAGAGGTCACGCACACGGCTGGCACCGACGCCCACGAACATCTCCACGAAGTCCGAACCGCTCATCGAGAAGAACGGCACACCGGCTTCGCCGGCAACAGCTTTCGCCAAGAGGGTCTTACCTGTTCCCGGAGGACCTACGAGCAACGCTCCTTTGGGGATTTTTGCACCTATCTCCGTGTATTTCTTGGGGTTCTTGAGAAACTCCACGATCTCCTGCACTTCCTGCTTAGCACCGTACAGACCGGCTACGTCTTTGAAAGTCACCTTGTCTTTCTTGTCCTTGTCGAACACCTGCGCGCGAGCACGGCCTACGCCGAAGATACCGCCGCCTCCGGCGCCGCCGGCGATGCCGCGACTCATGTAATACAGGAAGAAGATGATGAACGCGAACGGCAGGACGTTGACTAAAATCAGATACCAGTAGTTATGCGACTTCTCGTACTTGACATCTATCACCGCCAGCCCTTGTCCCTTGCGGTTGGCGTTCACGGCATCGATGTATTTGGAGAACTCCTCCACGGACGGAACCTGCACCTGCAGTTGTCCTTTTGCCCGTTCGCCATCGGCTTGTCCGCCGAAGACTACGGTGTACTTAGCCGGCTTGACATTGGCCTTGAGGCTTAAGTCGTCGAACACCACGATCTTATCAATCGCGTCGGCCTCGATATATGCCGTCAACTTCGTATAACTCAAGTCTTTCGTCGCGCCTTGATCTGTTCGGTCGCCGTAGATCCAGTAACCCAGCACCATAAAAGCCGCCACATACATCAGCAAACTGATCCACCTGCGCGGACCGCTCGGCTGCGGTTGTTTTTTTCTATTATCTGCCATACCTCTAATTCTCTAATTCACTCATTCACTAAACATTACAGGATTTCCGGAAGTTCTGTTACCTTCCCGTCTGCCCACAGGTGCTCAATGTCATAGAACGCACGGGGCTCACGCTGCATCACATGAACAAAGATCGTGCCGTAGTCCATCGCGATCCATTCGGCATTCTCCTGGCCCGACACACTCAGCGGGTGCACATGAGTCTGGGTGCGAACGAAATCATCAATCTCGTCGGCAATAGCAGCCACCTGCGTGTTACTCTGACCTTCGCAGATCAGCATCATCTCCACCGGTGCCTCTTTGATTTTCCGCAAATCAATCGTCACGATACGTTGTCCCTTACGGTTGCGGATACCTTCAATAATCGTCTCTAAAAGTTTCTTTGTACTTACTTCTTTCATATATGGATTAACTAATGTTCAAATTCGGCGGCAAAGGTAGTAAAAAAAAATGACATACACAAGCGTGTATGCATTTTTATGTAAAAAAGAGTTTTTTTGCGTTCTTGGAAGTGACCTTTATCACCTCTTCGGGAGTTGTCTGATAGATCTCTGCGAGGCGCTGGACCACGAAGATCATCAACCTGCTCTCATTGCGTTCGCCGCGATGCGGGGTCGGCGCCAGGTACGGTCCGTCGGTCTCCAGTACGATGCGGCCCAAGGGCACCACTTCCAGGGTCTCGAAGAGTTTGCAGTTCTTGAACGTCAACACACCGCCAATACCCAGATACATACCCAAATCCAAGATCTGCTTCGCCACTTCTTTGCTGCCGTTGAAGCAATGCACGACTCCTCGCAGAGGCGTATTGGCTTTCAGAATACGCAAGGTGTCTTCCGTCGCGTCGCGGTTATGAATCATAATCGGCAGATCTAACTCTTTCGCAAGGTCCAACTGAAGTTGGAATATCTCCTGCTGCCCCTCTTTATAGGTCGTGTCATAGTGGTAATCCAAGCCGATCTCGCCAATCGCTACAATCTCGTCGCGGTGCGCGCGGATGGCCTGTTCAATAATGACCCACTGCTGTTTATAATCCTCCGGAAAAACATCCTGCGGATGGAATCCCAAGGCTGGAAAACAATAGCCTTTATGTCTATGACATACATCCAGAATGCCATCTATCGACTTGGCATTCACGCCGGGCACTATCATCGCCTCTACGCCGGCTTCGCGCTGGCGCGCAATCACTTCTTCGCGATCCGCCGCGTAGGCTTCTTCATCAATATGAATATGGGTATCTATCATCTTGTCAAAATACTGGAATCTCCGTAGGAGAGGAAGCGAAAATCATGGCTCAGCGCGTAGTCGTAAATGGTCTTCCAATCGCCGTTGACGAACGCACTGACGAGTAACAAAAGGGTCGATTGCGGTTGATGGAAATTCGTAATCAACTGATCCACCACGCGGAATTCATAACCGGGTTTGATCATGATCTGCGTCTCGGCATGCAGTGTCTCCTGCCCCGTCGCCTCCAGATAATCGACAATGGCCTGCAGACTATCCTTTACGCTCAACGTGAACTCGTTTTCATATGGTTCGAACTGGCCTACCGTCGGTTGGTCGGGGTGGCAGCCTATGAAATAGAGACTCTCGAGGGTACGCATACTGGTCGTGCCAACCGCGACGATATGACCCAGTTTGGAGATGATATGCTCAATAGCCTTCTTCGGCACGGCGATGATCTCCGTGTGCATCGTGTGCTCATTCGCATCGGCGGTCTTCACCGGCAAGAACGTACCGGCACCCACGTGCAACGTCAGTTCTTCGGTTTCAATCCCCCGCGAACGGATGTCATCCAATACCCGTTCGGTGAAATGCAAACCGGCCGTAGGAGCGGCTACCGAACCCTTGATTCGCGAATAGACGGTTTGGTACGTCCGCTTATCGCTCTCTTCGGTCTTGCGGTTCAAATACGGCGGAATAGGCAATTCACCTACTGCGTCCAAGATCTCAGCAAAACTCACTTTCTCGTTGTTCCAACTGAAATGCACCTCATAAGTGTTTCCGCGCTGCTCGCCTTTGCTAACTCGGAGAGTTACCCCTAACCTCTCAACCCTCAACTCTAAACTCTCAACATTAAACTTTTTGGCATTGCCCACCATACATTTCCAGGTACAACCGGTCGTGGCACCCAGCGACAACTGATAGTCGTGCGGAGCGATGGGTTCCAGACAGAACACCTCGATACGGGCGCCGCTCGACTTGTGAAACTCCAGACGGGCCTGAATGACCCGCGTGTTGTTGTACACCAGCAGCGAATGCGGGGCGATATGATCGCCGATATGATAGAACCGGTCTTCACTCACCTTTCCGTCGCGGTACACCAGCAGCTTACTGTGGTCGCGCTCCGCCAGCGGGTATTTTGCAATCCGCTCATCCGGCAAGGGGTAGTTATAATCAGCTATGTAAATGGGCTTCATTTCTTTTTCCTGCAAATAAATCATATCGATTAAACTGGCAGTCGAGTTCGCCGTTCAGCAAGCGCAATTTCTTACTCGGCTTGAGTCCGATGCACTTCATCGCCGCTTCATTGGACGAGATGATCCAAGCTGTCGCACCCGTGAAATGGTGCTTGAGCGCCGAACCGATCTTGCCGTACAAGTCCTCCATGTCCTTGTTGCTCGCCAAGCGCTCGCCATATGGCGGGTTGATCATGACTAAAGCATTGGCCTTTGACTCTTGGCTCTCGCCTCTCAGCTCTTCCATCCGCACTTGCTTCAGTTCGATATCGCGTCCTACACCCGCGGCTTTGACGTTCTTCGTAGCCTGTTGGATGGCGAAGAAAGAGGCATCAGAACCGTAAATCTTATGATCAAACTCCCGCTCTTGCGAGTCGTCGTTATAGATATCGGACCAAAGGTCCGCATCGAAATCCGGCCATTTCTCGAAAGCAAAAGCCTTCCTAAACACTCCCGGCGCGATGTTGCGTGCGATGAGTGCCGCTTCGATGGGCAGTGTGCCGGAACCGCACATGGGGTCGTAGAAATCCGACTGACCTTTCCAACCCGCCAGCAGCAGCATTCCTGCCGCGAGCGCTTCGTTGATCGGTGCTTCGGTATTCGCTACGCGATAACCGCGCTTATGCAGACTCTCGCCCGACGAATCCAAGGAGATCGTCACATGGTCATTACCCACATGCAAGTTCACGCGCAGGTCGGGGTTTTCCGTATTCACGTTCGGACGCTTGCCTGTTATTCCTTTCCAGAAATCGACGATCGCGTCCTTCACGCGGTAGGTCACAAAAAGACTATTGCGGAAGAGTTCGCTATACACCGTGGCATCAATCGCAAACGAAGTGTCAGCCGTCATGAATCTCGACCAATCGATTGACTTCGCGATTTCATACACCTGATCTTCTGGTTTGACACCTTTCTGCAGCCTCAACCGCTCTTCCTTTATCGGCACCAGCACACGAATAGCGGTGCGCAGACATAGGTTTGCGCGGTATAGCAGTGCCTTATCTCCCTTAAAAGAAACGGCTCGTCTTTCGATGAGCACGTCATTGGCACCAAGTTCAATTAGTTCTTGTGCGAGTACTTGCTCCAGACCCTTAAAAGTCTTCGCGAGCATAGGAAACTGTTTCATGCGGAAAGAGAGGGATTCGAACCCCCGGTACGTTTCCGTACTTCGGTTTTCAAGACCGACGCAATAGACCACTCTGCCATCTTTCCAAAAGCGGGCACAAAAGTACTGCTTTTTTCTGACATACGCAAATTTTTGCGTGTTTTTTTCGCAATTTATCGTCTTTCGGCACCGATGGTGGTGTCTTCTCCGTGTCCCGGATAGACGTGCACATCGCCCGGCAAAGCGAATAACTGCTCGAGCGATTGAATCAACTGCCCCATGTTGCCGCCGGGTAAGTCCGTACGACCATACCCCATGCAGAAGAGTGTATCGCCGGATAACAAAACCTTCTCTTCCGGCCAGTACAAGCAGATACTTCCCGGCGTATGACCGGGAGTATGAAGAATCGACGTATTGGCGATGGGTGATTGCTCATTGGTAATTGGATCCATTGGAAAAGGCTTCGCTTCCGCCCGCACGCCGAACAGGTCATACTGCGCTTGCATCGCCTTCGCAAAAGGAATATCCGCCTCATGCATCAAGACCGACGTGTGCCATTGTTCGCAGGCCCAAGGGGCACCCCAGAGATGATCCAGATGACCATGCGTCGCGAGAATCGTCAACTGAAAATCTCCAAGCTTCAATCTTAAATCTTCGATGTACCGGAACAACTGCTGTTGCTCATATTCCACATAGCATGCCGGATCAATCAGCAGCACCTGCCGACCGTCGTGGACCACATAGGTATTGGTACCAAAGGGACCGAACTCAAATTGCTTTATCTCCAGCATTCTTGACAGATTTTGGGTTGTTCGCTCATAGCCGCACGGCGAAAAGCCAAGGCTTTCGCGTTTTTGAATAGCTCCGCTATCGGTGTGTCTTGGATATTCCCGTACGAATAGGCCTGACTCTTGTCGTAGCAGCACGGCAGTACTTCGCCGGTTGTCGTCACCACTACCCCGCTCCATACGCGCAGGCAACCGCGAGCGCGCTTCTTACGGTGATATGACCCGTCCGCACCTTGCTCGTATCGGCTGTAACGCGTGTCCGAAGGCATCAACGCATGTCCGTTCTCGTAGTCATACAGCTGGGCGGTCTTCAGACTCAAGCAATCGGCCCCAAAAGCCTTATACTGCCGCTTTAGCTCTTTCCACTCGTGCTCGTTCGTCTTCAGTCGCAGGCATTGCAGTTCGATGGTCGTCTTTCCTCCGCATTGCTCCTTCGCTTTGCGAAGATACCGCAGTGCCGCCTTCGCCTTCTCGATATTTCCGCCTATACGGTAGGCGCCGTAGGTCGCTTGCGTCAGTCCGTCCATCGACACGATGATACGACTCAGACCGGCCTGCACCAGCGCTTCCGCCATCTCTTCGGTCATCGCCTGCGCATTCGTGCTGACGATCGTATAGAGTCCCGCCTCGTGCGCCTCGGCAATCATTGTGGCCAAGTCTTTGTTCAGGAGCGGTTCGCCCTGAAAATAAAACTGCATCGTGTGCGCATATTCCTTCACTTCCCCCAGCACTCGCCGAAAAACCTCCATACTCATAAATGGGGTCCTCAAAAATTTCGAATTTTTGGGGAGAGCGGAGGCATAAGTCGCCTGTTCATTTAGCGGAGTGGTATGAACCTTTGCGACCTTATTGCCGAACGCGACCGGACATTCCGGACATTTGAGTTGACACACCGCCGCAGGTTCAACACTCACGAACAGCGGCGCATGAGAAATACGCACCAAGCCCATCCGGCTCAGTGCGTAATTCCAATAGCAACGAATCGCGTTACTTACACGGGATTTTGTTAATACGGCGCTCATGACGCTCGCCTTCGAAATCCGTCTGGAAGAACGTACGTACGATATCGAGTGCCTTCACTGCCGAGATGAAGTTCGCTGGCAGACCCAGTACGTTCGCGTTGTTATGCGCGCGTGCCAACTCCGCCAACTTCGTGTCCCAACACAGCGCCGCACGGATACCCTGGTGCTTGTTCGCCGTCATGCAGATACCGTTGCCCGTCGAGCAGATCACGATACCGAACTCGAACTCACCTTTCTCTACGGCCTCAGCCAGCGGGTGCGCGAAATCGGGATAATCACAACTCTCGGTGCTGTAGCAACCGAAATCTTTCACTTTAGCACCGTTGTCTTCGAGGAACAACTGCACTTGTTGCTTAAGCGGAAAACCAGCGTGGTCAGAAGCCATCGCGATGGTCATTTCACTGAAACTTTTCATATCAATAGTATTTAGATTGTCTGTTAAAAAATCGCCGCCAAGTTACCGAACATCAGTTTACAAGCAATCGCGAGCACGATGATGCCGAAGAACTTACGGATGATATAGAGCGCCGTTGCACCCAGATACTTGGTCAGCCAATGCGTACCGATCAGCACCAGATACAGCACTACCATACAAAGCAGCAATGAGATACAGAGACTGCCGATGCTGTACTCCGCCGTGATAGCGAGCAGGGCGGTAAACGCGCCCGGACCGGCGTACATCGGGAAAGCCAACGGCACGATCGAACTGCCGGAATCCACTTGTCCCTCTAACTTATCGTTCTGGAAAATCGTGATATCCAGAATCATCTCCAGCGCCATCAGGAAGATCACAAATCCACCGGCGATAGCGAAGTACTCAATCTGCACACCGAAGAGTTTCAAGATCCATTCGCCCATGAACAGGAACGCCATCAGTATCGTTAGACTCGCGATACACACGCGACCGGCATGAATTTTAATGCCGCGTTTCTCCATCGCAATCGTGATAGGGATGTTTCCGAACGGGTCGATGATCGCTATCAGAAAGATAAACGAGGACAAGACTTGCCATATATCAATCGGCCCGAAAAATGTACGTAATGCCTCCATAGTATATCCTTTTTCTTCAAAATCGGCCACAAAATTAGTGAAAAATTTGCATATGTGCAAGAAAAGTTGTAATTTTGCAGCGATTTTCTGAAAAATTGATTAAATAGATACAGTTTTATGATTAACAGCCAAGACATTAAGAACGGTGTTTGTATCCGCATGGACGGCCGTTTGTATTTCGTAATTGAGTTTCTCCACGTGAAGCCGGGTAAAGGTAACACCATCATGCGCGTGAAATTCAAAGATGTAGTGGATGGCCGTGTACTCGAGCGCCGTTTCAATATCGGTGAGAAACTCGAGGATGTACGCGTTGAGCGCCGTCCGTATCAGTTCTTGTACAAAGAGGGTGAAGATTATATCTTCATGAATAACGAGACTTTCGAGCAAGTGCCTATCGCACACGACCTCATCACCGGTGTGGACTTCCTCAAAGAGGGTATGAACGTAGACGTCGTTTCCGACGCTTCGACCGACACCGTGCTCTTTGCCGAACTGCCGACCAAGGTTGAACTGACCGTTACCTATACCGAGCCGGGTCTGAAGGGTGATACCGCTACCAACACGCTCAAGCCGGCTACCGTAGAGACCGGTGCTGAAGTGCGCGTGCCGCTCTTCATCAACGAGGGCGAAGTGATCCGTATCGACACCCGCGACGGTTCCTACTGCGAGCGCGTTCGTTAAGTTAACTGCTAACGGCTAACAACTTAAGGAAATCCGACCCAAAAGGCCGGATTTTCCTTTTTGTATATACCGCTTTCGCAAATCTATTAACGATAAGTCGCATTTCTTGCGTATTTCCTTAAAATATATTACTTTTGCACCCGGATTAGTTACAAAAGGTATAAAAAAAATAAGTCTTAGCAAAATGGCAAAAAGCTTTGAAGAATTTCTTAAACAGGCAGACCGGGACGGTGTAGCTATTGAACACGAGGTTAACGGCTGGTCGCAGTTCGGTAAAGATATCGTATTGCCGTACGTCATCTTCTCGATGACCCTTAGCGGTAAGGCGCGCGCGTTATATGATATGGTAGAGGTGAAGACGGAGAAACCCAATGAACTGTTCGTCATCATGCCCGGACATGTGATGCA
This sequence comes from Paludibacteraceae bacterium, assembly GCA_017446455.1. Classification (GTDB taxonomy): domain Bacteria; phylum Bacteroidota; class Bacteroidia; order Bacteroidales; family Paludibacteraceae; genus Colicola. Next base: position 13,710 of record JAFSQV010000081.1, on the reverse strand, counting down.
CCCGCTCGAGCACTCGGACGACTATACGTTCACGCGCGTATACATCTCGCCGACGATCTTCGAGGACCTGCGTTTCGCGCTCTTCACGCACGACTACGATAAGTTCCACCACTCGCCGGTATATGCCCTCACCGATGAGCAGCGGGAGATCTTGCGTTCGCTCGTGGAGCAGGTAGAGCGCGTGCTCTCGTATTCGCCCACAGAGATGCCGCACCGCAAGGAGATGTTGCTGTCCCTCTTCGCCGTAAGTTATGAGTATCTCAACCACTTCCGCCGCGATGTGGACAAACGCTGGAAAGTGAGTCGTCACAACAACCTCTACAACCAGTTCTGCGACCTGGTTGTAGCGCATTACCGCGAGTCACGCGAGGTGCAGTTCTATGCGAAGAAACTGAACCTAACGCCGAAATACTTCTCGAAAATCATCCGTGAAGTGACCGACGGACTCTCGCCGGCAGATTGGATTGAGCAATATATCGCCGCACAAGCGCAGCAACTGCTGCGGAATCACCCGAACATGACCGTTCAGGAGGTATCGTACATGCTGGGCTTTAACGAACCGGCTACTTTCTGCCGCTATTACAAGCGCGTCACCGGTCAGACGGCGAAGCACTACCGTAGCGGGTCAAAAAATTAATCATCCGGCGGTTGACCTCAATCGATTCCTTCAGCAGGGGCTTGCTCACATTGTGAACATGCCCCGCTTTTTTTCGGTATAGAAATAGCGCCAGAGGGGCGCGGCATGCAGGGCCTGAATGATCTCGCCGTCGCGGAGCATCTCCAGTACCTGCTCCGGTTCCAGCACATCGACGTGGATATCCTCCGTGGGTTCCAAGTGCTGTTCCCGTACTTTCTCCACGCCCGTAGCGAGGAAGGTGTAAGAGCGGTTGTTATGGTTCGTAGGGTTCGGCGACAGCGTCATGAACAACTGCCATTCGCCGCCCTCATACCCCGTCTCTTCACTCAACTCGCGTTGGGCCGCCTGCAGCGGTGTCTCGCCCGGATCGATCACACCGGCCACGAGTTCGTAATGCGTCTCGCCGAGCGCGTGACGGTATTGATCTTCCATCACCATCTTGCCGTCTTTCGTGATGGCGATGACGTTGATCCAGTCGGGAAACTCCAGCACAAACCATGTCGGGATCTGTTTGCCGGACGGCAACTCTACGCACTCCTGCCGCACGGACAACCAAGGTCCGATATGCAGGATATTCTCACTTTTCACCACCTTCCACGGGCGGTTGACTAATTTCGGATAAGCCATCTGTTTGATGTTTGTGCTGCAAAAGTACTACAAAAAAATGACATACGCAAGGAAAAGCATAAAAAATAAAAAACTTTCCTTGCATATGTCGAAAAAAAGCAGTACCTTTGCACCCGATGCTTAATCGTCTGGTACTATGGATAGGCTTACTAGCCATGTCCGCTCCGATATTCGGAGCGGAATCAATCATGTTGGTAAGCGATGCGGACACCACATATTACGATGCTTTCCCGGACGCGCTCAAGGTGGCTAACAAACAACCACAAGCGCATATGAAGCTGCTGGACGATGTGTCCTTCGATGGGGCAGCTGCTACGCAAACCATAAAGACAAACCTGACGCTGGACTTGAACGGATACAGTCTGGGCGACAGTCTGTCTTCCGACCGTTTGCTCTCCTTGGCGGTTGATTCCTTGACCTTGCGTATCTTTTCTTCCCGCCCGGGCGGTCGAATACACGTTGCGCGCACGCATGATGGCACTATCTACGCTATCTATTGCTCCAAAGGAACCTTGAATATTGACGGCATCACGATCGAAGGCTCGAACGTAGCAAACGATATAGAGGCATACCCCAAAGCAAGCGTACGAGGCGTGTACGTCGGCGCTCAGGGTACGCTCACGATGAACCACACCAAAGTTTCTGTTATCGGAAGCGGCACAGCAAATGCCCTCCATGCAGCGGGGGATGCCACTTCTGCGCCTACCATAGATGTGCGAAACTGCCAACTGACCATTCGTGCCGATAAATCTTCTTCTGCCGTGTACTGCTTACCGGCGCTGACGATGGACAGTTGCGAGATAGACGCGCAAACCGGACTCAATGCCTATGGCATTAACATCACGCCTTTTCATCGCGACTTGTCGCGTTCGGACACCACTCGTGTGACACACACAAGCATCAAAGTCTTCAGCACCAAAGGAGCATATGGCATACAGGCTAAAGGACATCTATTCTTAGCGCATGACTCTTTACGCGCGGAGGCGATAGAGGGGAACGTCTACGGCGTGTCGGCAGGCAATACTGCACAGGTTACCATCCACGACTGCGATCTCATAGCCAAAGGAAGCGATGGAACAAAAAGTATCTATATGTCAGGCGATAAGAAATCGTCCGCCATAGCAGATATCCGTCGATGCAACATCGTCGCCCGCGGCCGAAAAAACAGCTTCGGTATCTCATGCTACGGCACATCGTCTATTGAGGATTGCGCCATTGAGGTTCTTGCCGACTCGGATACGTACGCTTATGGCGTACAAGTCAACAATTTCAAGGATACGATTACCCTGCAGGATGCCGAAGCGACCATCACGCATGTCGTGATCCGGGCCAAAGCGGCTAACCGCGCTTACGGTATCTACACCAAAGCGCCGATTATCCTTTCGAGAGACACCGTCGTTGCCCGAACCGAGCGGGATAACTGCATGGGATTTTATGCGCAGAACGACTCCGCGCATTTTGCCTTGGACCGCTGTGCTTTTACAGTGGAAGCAGGCTATAACTCTGCCTACGGCGCCTATCTCTACCGCGGACATATGACCGCTCGCGATTGCTTCTTCTGCGGCACCAGCCGTCAGGACACCACCCAAGCAAAACCCTTGGATACCCACGCACGCGGTGTGCTGTGCGGCGATTACAGTTCCGCAGTCCTTGATCGCTGTACGATCATCGCCAAAGGTACGAATAACATCGCCGCCAGGAATGTGTGGAGTCTCTATCTCAACCGCACTGCGCAAGCCAGTGTGGCGAATTGTACGCTGACGGCCGAAGGCATGGACGGAGTGGCGGGGTTCTATGGCGCAGGAGACGCGAACTCGAAATCGATAGTCAACCTCCGGGACTGCGAGATTAGCGGCAAAGGCAAACAAAAGATCTATGGTGTACAACTATCCGGCAAAGGGCAAATCACCAATTGCAAGATGAACGTCCAAGCCGATTCAGCCTCTTATGTGGTCTATACAGGTACGAACTGCGACACGGTGGATGTACGGGACTGTTACCTCAAGATCAACACGTCTAACAAATCCGGCGTCCTGAACCTCAATAAGAAGGCCTTCGGCCTGTTTACCATCCAGGGTGGTTTCTATACGGATGACACCAACCTGAAGACCTACCTCCCGTCGGACACCTGCGCCGTCTATCGTATCCGAAGCGGCGTCGAGTACAGCGCCGGCTATCGCTATGTCATCCGCGACACCGGCAATCCCGGCGTAACGGTGGCGCAGGTCTATGAGACCGGCAAGACGACTTTGCTCAAAGACTTTAACTCCCTGGCCTCCGCCCTCTTGTACACCATCTATGACGACACCAAGAACTACACCGTCGTCGTGACCGCCGACTGCCGTCTGAACGAGTCGGACTATTATATCCCTGCGAACGTGACGCTGGTCATCGCTTATCAGGAAGGACAGAAAGCGGCGATGGGAACCAAGCCCTTGCGGGAGGATGGCACGAATGCCAAACCCTTCGAGTACGTCCGGCTGACGATGAAGAGCGGCGCGCGAATACATGTCGATGGCATTATTGAAGTGAGTGCCGTGCAGAAACGCTCGTATAACATCGAAGGTTGCGTCTCCGGCGACTACGGCTACGGACGTATCCACATGGAACCCGGCTCTTCTATCACCCTTGGCAAGGATGCCAAGTTGTGCGCATGGGGGTATATCACTGGACAAGGTTCGATCACGGCGCAAGCCGGAGCGGCAGTATACGAACAACTGCAGATCGGAGAATGGAAAGGAGGAACGGTCTCGTATAACCTCATCAACAATCCTAAACGCGTCTTCCCCTTCACGCATTTCTTCTACCAGAATATCGAAGCGCCCATCACCTATCAAGCCGGAGCAAAAGCCTTTGGCTCCACCTATATCGCCGTCTCGGTCGGCAGTGTCGCGTGCGATGATATCCGGCTCCTGGCGGATAAGGATGCGCTCTTCATCATGCCTACAGACGATCCCGAAGCCTCCGTGAGCAAGGTCTATGACCCGCTTACCGACCGCGTCACATGGACGACAAGAGGTCAGACTGCGCTTAGCGAACTGAGTCTGATCATGCGTATGGGCGGCTTCGACTTTTCGATGCCCTCCTCTCACTATATCCTGCCTGTGGGCACCTACATGACTATTCGCGCCGAGAGCGGCACACTCACCGTGGAGCACGATGTGTCCCTTCTGCCCGGAGCACGCGTCGAGGTAGCACCCGGCGCACATGTCCATATCCCGCAAGGCACTAAACTCTACGTCTATGATATCGACGATTGGGGAACATGGTGCGACCGGTCGCAGTTCACTGTCAACTATTCACCCAGTTGGACGGATTGTCCGCGCGACACCATCCAACCCTCTGCGCGGATGATCATCGGAGGCGAGATGCGTATCGAAGGATCGCTATACACCACGGAGCACGGCGCAGAGATACGCGGTAGCGAAGAGACGGAGGGACAAGTTCTTCTTGCGAACCAACCGCAACCGGAAGACTATATCTATCAGGTTACGGGTAGCGGTTTTGACTTTGTCTATTCTCCGGCAGCACTCACGCCCGCCAAACTCATGAATGCCGATGGCACGTTTACCCCTACCCAAGGCGCCAAAGCCGGAACGACCTTCACCTATGCGGTCGGTCAATGGACATGCCCGCAGGACGCGTACGAAGCCCTCGACCAAATCCCCAATGACCAACCCATCACCAATAAATGCATCATAGACGGCCGGCTGTATATCACCGTCGGCGACAAACAATACACCGTAACAGGACAATTAACAAGATAACACTCATCACTATGTTGGAATATGTAGATCGTAAGGGTTCCGATTGCTATAAATGGGACTCGGAAAGCGCACAAGGATGTCTGCCCCTCTGGGTGGCGGATATGGATTTCAAGGCTGCCAAGCCTATTCGTGAGGCGATGCAGCGCCGGTTGGACCACGGCGTCTTTGGCTACTCCATCGTGCCGCAAGCCAATTACGATGCGGTGGCTTCGTGGTTCGAGCGACGCCATGGATGGAAAGGTATCAACCGCGATAACCTACTCTACACCACGGCCGTCGTACCCGCCATCTCTGCTGTCTTCAAAGCGCTGGAGATGCGGTTTGGAAAGACCTTGCGCGTCCTCACCTTCACCCCGGCCTATAACTGTTTCTTCTCCTGTATAGAGAATATGGGCTGCGAACTCGTGCCCTCGCCCTTAGTACTGCGCAACAACCGCTTCGAGATTGATTGGCAGGACGTAGAGACGAAAGCCCAAACGGCGGATGTCTTCCTGCTCTGTAACCCGCACAACCCCACCGGCCGCGTATGGAGCCGCGAAGAGTTAGAGCGCCTGGCGGATATCATGCGCCGCGAGCACCTGTTCGTACTCAGCGACGAGATCCATTGCGAATTCACCTTCCCCGGGCAGACCTACACGCCCTTTGCATCCATCGTCATCAACGATACGGATTTCTGCGTTTGCACTTCCGCCAGCAAGGCGTTTAACATCGCCGGACTGCTCTGCGCGAACATCTTCGTGCCCAATAAAGAACTCCATGCCCAGATCAACCACGCGCTGGAGATCCACGAGGTCAACGGACTCAATCCCTTCGGCTTGGTGGCCCAAGTGGCGGCATACAACGAGTCGGAAGCATGGCTGGATGAACTGAACGAAACGATCTACGGCAATTTCTGCTACCTGCGCGATTTCCTGCACGCCCACCTGCCGCAACTCATCCTGCATGAAACGGAAGGCACCTACCTCGCATGGGTCAATATCGAAGCGCTGGGTATGTCTGCCGAAGCCTTCTGCCAGGCCCTGGCCAAGGACGAACACGTGCTCTTCAACCCCTCCGAGATGTACGGCGCCGAGCATTATATCCGCATCAACCTCGCCACTTCCCGCGAGGTCCTCACCGAAGCCCTGAACCGTCTCAAAGACTTCATATAGCATATAAAACAAATTACGCGCCTCATACGGGGCGCGTAATTGTTAAAAGGATTGCAGGCTATTAGCTGTTGACCACGGCGCGAGCCATCGAGTCTTTGTAGTACTTCTGGTTAACGAAGACATCCTCCTTATACGGATTGATCTTGCGTACACGTGCCTGGTGCATGATGTAACCGAAGGCGATGATGTTCGTGATGAGTGCGAGTGCACTGATGACGAGCATTGCATTCGGGTTAGCAGCCGTTGCACCTTCAGCCACAACCGTCGTGTGAGCCACTACTTCCTCGCCCAGACCGGAAGCGGCATAGATAGCGTTAACGGTCTCGATACCATTGACGTACTGTACCGGCAGAACAGCCCAGGGGAAGAACTGCTTTCCGTTGAAGAACGTCTCTTGGAAGAGCGGGAATACCTGCGCGAACATACACCAGATAGCGAGGGTGTTAGCGCGATTCTGGATCCAACCACCACGGTTCCAGCAGATAGCTGCAATCGTCGGAGCAACCAGCAGCGCGATACCGCAGTACCAGCTGTGCGTCGGCAAGCAGTTGTAGGTGTAAGCGAAGTTCCAGATATCATACACTACGATGAACACCCACGTCATATCCGCCCAGATCATATCCTTCTTGTCTTTGCTCGGATAAACGTTCCACCAAGCGGTCATACAGAAGATGTTGAACAGACCGGCAACACCGTTGAATACGTTGTGCCAACCGCCATACAACCACACTCCTTCGCTCGACAACCACCACTTGTTCCAACCGCAGATAGCCGACTCGAAATCTGAGCAGACAGCAATCAGGATGTTAATGGCTACGATGATGAACGGGAAGGGCTTGAACCAGCGTTTTGCACCGATACCCCACTCGTACTTGATCATCATGAAACCGATACAGCCGGTGAGGGCAGCATACAGTTTCGCATAGTGGAACCAACCGTTCATGTACACGTGCGTTTGGTTCGTGACTGCCCATTCAGCACCCATACGGGCACCGACAGCGATGGCGATGAAATACACGGTCAGCGCCAGCGGGATAGCGAAGAATGTGATGGCACCGCCGAGTTTGGTACGGCGCGCGAACTCATTCCACAGAATCAGACCGGCGAGCACAACGAATAGCATCACCCATTGGATGAGAGCATGCTCTCCATAAACTTCAAAAAACATACTTGTAATGATTTAAAGATTAAATGAATTGATTTATATTGACGCAGTTTTGCGTTCTTTAGCATAGCACCAGATAGCCCAAACAGCCGTCACTAACACCGACATCGGCACTCCGACCGTCAGCATCTCGCGGAGCATGACGAGTGCGCCTCCTTCCGTCTCGAGGGCCGTGAAGAAAGGATAGAGATACGTCACCTCGCCGTTGATGATATGATCCACAATCAGCATCAGCGAACCGCCCCAGAGCATGAGTTCAAGGGTCTTGAGGTTACGTCCGACAAAAGAGTCAGGATGTTTGGTGGTTTTGCGGTAAATGGTCGTAGCTACCGCCTGCGTTAAGGGTACAATAAAACAAGCCATATTATACTTCTATTTGTTTGATTTCTACTTCGTTGCCCCGTAGCAGCCAGGTCTGTTCGCTGCCGCAATGGGGACAAATCTTTCCATGTGCGACGGTGGGGTAATCCTGTCCGCAACTGTCGCAATGCGTCACCGCCGGTATGGGTTCGATCTTCAGTTCGCAGCCCTTGAGCATCTCCTCTTTATCCGCCGCCCAGCGCCAGCAGTCTTGCAGGTAGTCGGGGATGATGGTCGATACCTCGCCGATACTCATCACCACAGCTGAGACATGCTTCACGCCGTGCTCTTCTGCCGCCTTCTTGACGTCGCGGATGATATAAAAGACGATACCCAGTTCGTGCATCCTCTAATCCTCTAACCCTTTAACCCTTTAACAATGATCTTGCCGGCGCGCTTGATCATGTACGGCAGGATGCCGTCGAACTTATTCTCGGACGTCCGCATAATACTTGCCTCGGGGTGCTCGCGGTGCAGGTGGATAGCGTCGAAGGCGCACTTGGTGGTGCATATACCGCAACCGATACAGCGGTTCTCATCCACTACAGACGCACCGCAACTGAGGCATCGCGCCGTCTCTTTCTTCATCTGCTCTTCGGTCAGCGTACCATGATATTCCTCGAAATTCGACTTCGTCGGCACCACACCGGGGTCTTGGCGACTGCCGTTATCGTATTGCTCTACGAGGATGTCCTGTTTGTTCAACTCAATGAAGTCCCGGCGGTTACGGCCAATCGTCATATGGCCGTGTTGTACGAAGCGATGCAGACTCTCCGCCGCCTCTTTACCCGTGGCAATCGCATCGATGGCGAACTTCGGACCGGTGAACACGTCTCCACCCACGAAGATATCGGGTTCGGCGGTCTGCAGCGTCAGCTTGTCCGCTACCGGATAGACGCCGCGGAAGAACTCCACTTTCGTATCTTTCAGCAGGTCCTTGAGTACCACCGTCTGACCGATAGCGAAAATCACCATATCGGCCTCCAGCGTGATGGTTTGAGACTCATCGAACGTCGGCGCAAACTTATGATCCTTATCGAAGACCGACACGCATTTCTTGAAGGTGATACTTTCTACTTTCGATTTTCCGCCTTTCACTTTCACCGGTCCCCATCCCGGGTTGAGTACCACACCGTCCTCGCGGGCTTCCATACGCTCTTCGAGCGATGCGGGCATGATGTCTTCGGTCTCCAGCGAGAGCATCGTCACTTCCGAAGCGCCGCTGCGTTTCGCTACGCGCGCCGCGTCGATGGCTACGTTTCCGCCGCCCACCACAACCACTTTGCCGGTAACCTTCTTCTGTCCGCAGTTGGCATCATGGAGGAAATCAATCGCAGTGGTACATCCCTTCAGGTCTTGGCCTTCGATACCCGGCAGGCGACCGCCCTGGCAACCGATAGCGACATAGAATCCTTTGTAGCCTTGCTCGCGCAGTTGGGCAATCGTGATGTCCTTGCCGACCTCCACGCCGCAGCGTATCTCCACGCCTATCTCGCGCATGATATCGATCTCCGCGTCAATGACTTTCTTATCGAGTTTATACGATGGGATACCATACCGCAACATACCGCCCGGTTGCTCATTGCGCTCGAAGACGGTGGGCTTGTAACCCATCGTAGCGAGGTAATAGGCGCAACTCAGACCGGAAGGACCACCACCGATGATGGCGATCTTCTCGTCCCAACGTTCTTGCACATTGGAGCATATATTGACTTCGGGAACAAAACGTGTCTCGGCATGCAAGTCTTTCTCCGCAATGAATTTCTTCACGGCATCAATCGCGACTGCGCGGTCAATCGTTCCGCGCGTACAAGCGTCCTCACAACGGCGGTTACAGATACGTCCGCAAACTGCCGGGAAGGGGTTCTCACGCTTGATGAGTTCGAGCGCTTCCGTATACTTGCCTTCGGCGGCTTTCTTCAGATAGCCCTGCACGGCGATATGCGCCGGACAAGCGGTCTTACAAGGCGCCGTTCCCGTCGGGTAGCAGTTAATCCTATTCTTATCACGGTAGTCTTCGTCCCACTTGTGCTCGCCCCACTTGGAAGCGTCCGGCAACTCTTGCTTCGGGTAGGTCTGCGGACCGTGTTTCGTGCATAGTTTCTGACCGAGTTTGACTGCACCGGCAGGACAGTACTCTACGCACCGACCGCAAGCTACGCAGTTCTGCGGCTCGACCTTTGCCACATACGCACTGCGGCTCAGGTTCGGGGTGTTGAACAGTTGGGAAGTACGGAGGGCATTGCAAATCTTGACGTTGCAGTTGCAGATTGCGAAGATCTTTCCTTCGCCGTCGATGTTCGTCACCTGGTGCACAAACCCGTGGTCTTCGGCTTTCTTCAAGATGGCCATCGCCTCGTCATAGGTGATATCATGTCCGCGACCCGTCTCGCGCAGGTAGTCCGCCATGTCGCCTACGCCAATACACCAGTCCCGATAGTCGTCCGCACAACCTTCTTCGAGTTTCTTGCGGCCGTAGCGGCAACTACAGATACCGACGCCGATATGGCCTTCGTATTTCTTGAGCCAATAGGAGATATGCTCGATGTCCACACTCTGGTTCTCCATCGAGATGGCTTTCTCCACGGGGATGACGTGCATACCGATACCCGAACCACCCATCGGCACCATCGGCGTGATCTTCTCCAGCGGCAGGAACGTCATGCGCTCGAAGAACATCGCCAACTCCGGGTGCTTGTCCATCAGATCCGTGTTCATGTTCGTGTATTCGGCACTTCCCGGCACAAACATCGGCACCCAATAGACACGCTCTTCACGCGTGAAATGGGACCTCTCTTTGTCCATTGTCCATTGTCCATTGTCCTTCTTCGGATACTTATCGCCGTAGTCATACTCGAGCATACCGAAATACGACAGTTTGTCGAGCAGGTCGTCCAGACTCTTGTCGTCCGGCGTATAATGTTTCTCGGCATTCATCGCGTGCAGCTGCGCGTACGTGTGATGCTTGCGAACCTTGAAGAAATCACCGGGCAGCATGTCCAGCAGCAGATCCAGCGACGCCTCACGCGTCACCGCATCCATCTCGTCCTCGAAGATACACGCCAATCCCCAGTATTCCGGGGCATCGGTGTCCATCTTGATCTTTCCGGGTACGCGGTCTGTCACGTGCCGAACGAACTTCAGCAGTTTTGGGTTGGGATTCTTGTCCCCCTTGTGCTTCGGCACAAATTTCTTCGACATTTCAGGCATAAGACTTTTTTAGGTTTATGTTCTTTGAATACTTTTACACTTTAAAACTTTCAATTTTAGTTATTCCTTCCAATTCTTGACTTCGGTCAAGAGCCAATCGGCAAACGCCTCCACTCCTTCTCCCGTCTTGGCGCAGACAGGGATCACTTGCGCCTTGGGATTGCGCATGTGGATATACTCTTTGCATTTCTCGAGGTCGAAGTCGAAATAAGGCATGACGTCGATCTTATTGATCACGACCACGTCGCATACACTGAACATCAGCGGGTATTTGAGGGGTTTGTCGTGCCCTTCCGGCACAGAGAGTATCATCGCGTTCTTCACCGCACCCGTATCAAACTCCGCCGGACAAACCAGATTCCCCACATTCTCCAGTATCACCAGATCTAACCCCATACTGGGGTCCCCGACGGGCGCTAACGTAGTGCGTCCGGTGGGGAGAGCGGAGGCATCGGTTGCCTGTTCATTTAGCGGAGCGGTATGAACCTCTGCACACCGATTGCCGAACGCGTCAAGCCCCTGCTGCGTCATTTCCGCATCGAGATGGCACATGCCGCCGGTATGCAACTGGATAGACTCCACGCCGGTGCCCTCTTTGATCTTGATGGCATCGACATCGCTGTCTATATCGGCCTCCATGACGGCAATACGGATCTTGTCTTTAAGCAGGTTGATGGTCTGAATGAGCGTCGTCGTCTTTCCGCTTCCCGGCGCAGACATGAGGTTAAGCAGGTACACACCTTTTTTCTTTAACGCTCCGCGCAAGGCATCTGCCGCACGGTCGTTATCCTCGAAGACACTCTTCTTTATTTCAATGATTTTGACAGAATTCATGTTGCTTTTCACCGGTATGATTCGGTTTTGTTCAATTTCCGCTGCAAAAGTACTACATTTTTTTGACATATGCAAGAGATAGACAAAAAAAAAGACCTGCGTGCTTGCGTATGTCATTTTTTGTGTGTACTTTTGCACAACTTTTCGTGCAAGAGAAAAAGAAAAATCGCAAATAGTATAGTAAAGATATGAGAAACTTAGTTATTCGTGCCCTTGCGGCTAAAAAATACCTGTTTATTCTCTGTCTAACGGCGCTGATGACCGGAGTGGTGAACGTGAAGGCGGAAATGGCGCCGATCTATTATGAGGGCTTCAGCCGCTGTTTTGACGAAGAAGGCGAGAACTACGGCTATACCGGCGGTAACGACAACCAATGGGGAGGAGACATCGCCAAAGCCATCGTCATCTATCAGGACGCACCCGAGTGGACTTTCACATATTGCAATGCCGGTTTCCAATGCCTCAAAGTCGGCACATCGACCAAGCAAGGTGCTGCCCAAACGCCCTTCATCGCCTGCGAAGGAGAAGCGGTCCTCTCTTTCCGCGTCGCCCCGTGGGAAGGCGATTCGCTCTTCTATGTCGCTATCCGGGGCGGACAGACTAACGATTCGTGTGCCTTCGAACTCAAACAACATCAATGGAGAACGGTCACTATCCGTATCGCTGATATCACAAGCGGCATTCAAATCACGTTCTCTTCGCTCTACAAACACCGCTTCTTCTTGGATGACGTCTGTGTGCGTCCGGCGGATCCCACGGACGGGGCTATCCGTACCCTCGAAGGCAATTCCGTCGATTTCGGCTACGTGGGCAAGAACTACCAGGCTATGCAACGCGTGATGCATGTCGAGGGAGCAAACCTCACCGGAACTATCTCCGCTACGCTCGCGGAAGGAGAACCCGATTTGTTCCAACTCAGTACCGCTTCCTTACCGGCCTTAGGAGGAGAACTGACGATCACTTGTCTGCCCGGAGCCTCGGCAGGAGACATGCATGGCTGCTATCTCTACCTCCGCGGAAAGGACAACAAGACCCAACAGCAGGTCGAGAAACGTATCACTCTGCAACTCGAAGTGAGTACGCTTAATCTGCAGGGAGCCGGAACCAAACCCGATCCATATACCTGTGCGGATGTCATCCTCTTGGCGGCCAACGAAGGAACGGTATGGACGGGAACCTATTATTGGGTCACTGGCTATGTCCTCGGAGGTGTCAAGCGATATGACAACAAAGAGAACGGCAACTATGATGGCATCTCCTATACCGACCCGCTATCCCTCGTTCTGGCGGCTACGTCTGACGAGACGAACGATGCGAAGTATGTCACCGTGCAGATAAGCGGCAATGCGCGCGCAGCGCTCAATGTGAAGGACAATCCCGAACTGATCGGCCAACAGATTAAGGTACAGGGACTGTTGCTCAACAACAATGCGAACCCGTATTACTTGGGCAAACCCGGTGTACGGGACGTACGGACGGACGCGCAGTACGAACGCCCCGCGAAGGAACTGCAGGACCTGGAACAAATTACCAATGAACAATCACCAATCACCAATAAGGTCATCCGTGATGGCCGGATCCTCATCCTCCGCGGCGACAAGATCTACACCCTCACCGGTATGGAAGTACGATAACACACGGACGAATACAAAGACATCCTGGCATAAGTCCAAGTGTTCGCCGTTCGCAAACAGCGAACAGTATGCAATAAAAACGGCAGCCTTCCGGTTGCCGTTTTCTGATGCTTTCGACTTTGAAACTTTAGAACTTTAACTTCTCTAAACTCTCAACTCTCAACTTTATTTGATCTCAATCTGCTTCGTCGTCTTGCCTACTACTTTCTGGAGTTTCGGCAGTTCGATAGTCAGAATACCGTCTTCTACCTTGGCGTTGATTTCTTCTTCGTTCACATCATCCGGCAGACTGTATTTCTGCTCGTAGTTGGTGTACGAGAACTCG
>JAFSQV010000080.1 GCA_017446455.1 Paludibacteraceae bacterium | reverse complement strand
TCTTTCTCATAATCCATCGCACCCATCAGAAAGTCCACACCTAAACACATTCTGCAATAGTGCACACCCCTTTTATGAGGTGTAGCACCCCTCGGAAGAGCCTCGAACGTAAATCCGCAACCCTTCAACCGCTCAATAATCAGTGTCTTTAGATGCTTTCTCATTTTTTCTATTTTTCTATTTGGCTATTTGGCTGTTTGACTTTCTATTGTTTGTTATTTGGGCTTTTTTAAACTGTTTTCCCATCGTTTATGTTTCAAAATAAGGCCTAGACACTCCCCTGAAACAGACCGGGTACTATGTATCCTAGACTTTGTTTTTTACTACATCCTTCTAACTACCTTATTTTCAGCAATTAACATGCATTTTTACATGCCTTAAAATTTTAATCCGCTGCAAAGGTACAACAAAAATTTGATATATGCAAATAAAAGTGAAAAGTTGCCGCAAATATGACGTGATACTTGCATATGTCAAAAAAAAGTAGTACTTTTGCACCCGCAAAAGTCAGGTGATGCGAGTTGAGAACCCGAAAATAGAGAATGAAGTGCTGCATTTGATCGGAGAAACGGCCGATCGGATGGGGCTGGAGTGCTACGTGATAGGCGGATGGGTGAGGGATCTGTTTCTGCATCGCCCTTCGACCGATATAGATGTCGTCGTGGTGGGTTCGGGTATTCTCTTGGCAGAGGAAGTGGCGAAGCGTTTGGGCAAGGGTGCGCACTTGTCGGTTTTTAAGACCTATGGCACAGCGCAGGTGAAACGCGGCGATTTGGAGTTGGAGTTCGTTGGCGCGCGGAAAGAGAGTTACACGCGCGACAGTCGCAACCCGATCGTAGAAGACGGGACGTTGCAGGAAGACCAGGATCGCAGGGACTTCACGATTAACGCGATGGCGATTTGTCTGAACAAGGAACGCTATGGCGAGTTGTTGGACCCGTTCGACGGTATGGGCGATTTGGAGGATTGCATCATCCGCACGCCGCTAGATCCCGATATCACGTTCAGCGACGACCCGCTGCGTATGATGCGCGCGATACGGTTTGCAACCCAGTTGGGCTTTAACATCGACGGAGAGACCTTCGATGCCATCGTGCGCAATAAGGAACGTATCGGCATCATCACCAAAGAGCGCATCGCGGAAGAGTTGCATAAGATCATGCTGAGCCGCCGTCCTTCGGAGGGCTGGATATTGCTCGACAAGACGGGTCTACTGTCGCTCATCTTCCCGGAGTTAGTGGCACTCAAGGGCATCGAGGTGAAGGAAGGACGCGGGCACAAGGACGTATTCTATCATACGCTGAAGGTATTAGATAATATATCGGAGAACACCGATAAACTCTGGTTGCGCTGGGCAGCCTTGCTGCATGATATAGGCAAACCGAAAAGCAAAGCATGGGATCCGCAAGCAGGATGGACCTTCCGCAATCACAACTATATCGGCGCAAAGATGGTGCCGAAGATCTTCGCGAAGATGAAGTTGCCGCTGAACGAGAAGATGGAGTATGTGAAGAAGATGGTGGACCTCCATATGCGGCCGATCAACCTGATAGAAGACACGGTGACGGACAGCGCGGTTCGGCGTTTGCTCTTTGAGGCGGGCGATGATATCGACGACCTGATGTTGCTCTGCGACGCCGACATCACGAGCCGCAACGAAGAGAAGAAAGCGCGGTTCCATCAGAACTACCAGCTGGTACGCCAGAAGATGGTGGAGTTGGAGGAACGCGACCGCATTCGTAATTTCCAACCGCCTG
Source organism: Paludibacteraceae bacterium (assembly GCA_017446455.1). GTDB lineage: Bacteria > Bacteroidota > Bacteroidia > Bacteroidales > Paludibacteraceae > Colicola. Next base: position 2,380 of record JAFSQV010000080.1, on the reverse strand, counting down.
TGGACGGCAAGGAGATCATGGAGCTATTCCATCTCGAACCTTGTTCGTTGGTCGGCGAACTGAAGAGCGCGATCAAAGATGCAATCCTCGACGGAGTCATCCCTAATGACCACGAGGCGGCAAAGCAATTTGTAATAGAATTATGGCAGAAGAAAAAGATATAAATTTGAATGCCGTAGAGTACGGCGAAGAGAACATCATTCACCTTGACGATATGGAGCATATTCGGCGCCGTCCGGGTATGTATATCGGTAAGTTGGGCGATGGTAGTCACTCCGACGACGGTATCTATGTGCTCATCAAAGAGAGTATCGATAACTCCATCGATGAGTACCGCATGGGTGAAGGAAAAGTGATTGAAGTCGATGTGGCGGACGGCCGGGTGCGCGTGCGCGACTACGGCCGCGGCATACCTCTGGGTAAGTTGGTCGAGGTAGTGAGTGTGCTCAACACCGGTGGTAAATACGACAGCAAGGCTTTCAAGAAATCCGTGGGTCTAAACGGTGTCGGAACGAAAGCCGTGAATGCCTTGAGTTCCTTCTTTGCCGTGGAGTCTTTCCGCGAAGGTAAGACCCGCCGGGCGGAGTTCAGCGAAGGTAAGTTGACCAAGGACAGCGGTATTCTGGATTATAACGGACCGGAGAAGCGCGGTACGATCATCGAGTTTGTGCCCGACGACAGCAAAGGATTGTTCGAGAACTATCATTTCCGCGACGACTATATCGAGGAGTTGCTGCGCAACTACGCCTACCTCAATACGGGCTTGACGCTTGTCTATAACGGCAAGAAATTCATGTCGAAGAACGGTCTGCTCGATTTGCTGACGGAGAATATGACCGTCAGTCCGCTCTATCCGATCATTCATATCGTCGGCGAAGATATCGAGATCGCCTTGACGCATACCGACCAGAACGGCGATGAGTATTTCTCGTTTGTGAACGGCCAGCACACCATCCAAGGCGGTACACATCAAGCTGCTTATCGCGAAGCGATAGGACGTACGATCAAGGAGTTCTTCAATAAGAACCAGGAGCTCGCCGATATCCGTAACGGCGTCGTAGGCGCGATCGCCATCAACGTAGAGGAACCCGTCTTCGAGAGCCAGACGAAGGTGAAGTTGGGTTCGAAGGACATGAGTCCAACCGGCGGCGTAGGCATCAATAAGTTCGTCAATGACTTCGTGAAGCAGCATCTCGATAACTACCTGCACAAGAATCCGCAGACGGTGGAGATCATGCTGCAGAAGATCCAGGATTCCGAGAAAGAGCGTAAGGCGATAGCCGGCGTGACCAAGGCGGCGCGCGAGCGGGCGAAGAAGAACCTGGTGAACAATCCCAAGTTGCGCGACTGTCAAATCCACCTCAACGATACCAAACCCGTAAAGAGTTCCAAGGACTCCGACGATGATCTGCGCTTAGAGAGTTGTATCTTCATCACCGAGGGGCTCTCGGCGTCGGGCTCGATCACCAAGAGCCGCGACGTGCGCACGCAAGCCGTGTTCTCGCTGCGCGGAAAACCTCTCAATAGTTACGGACTGAGCAAGTCGGTGGTGTACGAGAACGAAGAGTTCAACTGCCTGCAGTCGGCGCTGAATATCGAAGACGGATTGGATGAGTTGCGCTACAACAAAGTGATCATCGCGACCGATGCCGATGTGGACGGTATGCACATTCGTCTGCTGATGCTGACGTTCTTCCTCCAGTTCTTCCCGGACCTTGTGAAGAAAGGACACGTCTATATCCTGCAGACGCCACTCTTCCGCGTGAAGGATAAGAATCAGACGGTATACTGCTATTCCGAAGAAGAACGCCAGAAAGCACTTCGCAAGATCAAGAATCCGGAGATCACGCGGTTCAAAGGCCTCGGAGAGATCTCGCCGGACGAGTTCAAGGGCTTCATCGGTAATGGTATCCGTCTCGACCAGGTGAACCTGCGTAAGGACGATAATGTCAAAGAGTTGCTCGCCTACTATATGGGTAAGAACACCACCGAGCGCCAGCAGTTCATCATCGACAACCTTGTGATCGAAGAGGATCGCGTAGACGATTTTGAGGAAGCATGAAAGCACTCATTGCCTTCATAGTAATGGCGCTCGCGATCCTTACGCTTATCGAGATCAACGAACGCATCAAGGCTAAGCGTCCCAAGAAGGACTGCCCGCAAACCAAACCCGCTGCAGAAGACTGCTCGGGCTGCGGCTTGATGGAAGTATGTGAAAAAGAAAAGAAAACGGGCCGTTATGAGGTGACCCCAAAAAGTTGTACGGATTATTAAATCTATTTGACTTGATTTTGAAAGTGAGTTCGGTATTGCACCGGGCTCATTTTCAGTTTTAGTTTGATACGTTCGTTGTTGTAATACCTGATATACTCTTTCAGCG
>JAFSQV010000079.1 GCA_017446455.1 Paludibacteraceae bacterium | reverse complement strand
TCTTTCTCATAATCCATCGCACCCATCAGAAAGTCCACACCTAAACACATTCTGCAATAGTGCACACCCCTTTTATGAGGTGTAGCACCCCTCGGAAGAGCCTCGAACGTAAATCCGCAACCCTTCAACCGCTCAATAATCTGTGTCTTTAAATGCTTTCCCATCTATTTATGTTTTCCTGCCTTTTGGGTTTGTTGTCTTTGTGGTTATTGTTTTTTTGGTTTGTTGTCTTTGGGGTTTGTTGTCTTGCTGTTAGTTTTCTTCATTTTTTACTACATTTCCTTTCTCTTGTCTTAAAATCGGACCCGGATTCTACGCCCGTTCAGGTGGGATGCTTTAAGTCCTAGACTTTGTTCATTATAGTATCATCCTAACTACCTTATATTCAGTAACATATAAGCCCTAAATCTAATTTGAAATTAAATCCGCCTGCAAAGGTACACAAAAAAAATGACATTTCCAAATTTTTGCCTTCGGAAATGTCATTAAAATTAAGTTTTTTGGATTTTTCAGGTCAATTTGATAGACCGCTTTTACTTCACCTCTTGTCCTTGGAGTGTATAGGTTTTGTCTGCATTCTCAACAAGAACTTGGTCCTTTTTGAGGACTTTACGCGAGTTGTGCGGTGCTACCGGAGTAGATATGTCTTGGCCGGATTCGCCATCACCGGGGAGAGAATAGATATATGAACCTTGACCATAAGATTTGGACACAATTAACAAATATTTCTCATTAACGCTAACTATATATGAATTGTACCCGTACCCACCTTCAAGCAAAGTTTCTACTAATTGTCCATCTTCATTATATATACAAAGTTTGCCATCGCCAGTCGTTACCGTAAAACAGACCTTATTATCCGTGGTAAAAATATTTCTTGATACTAATTCGGCTAATCCACAATCCCCAATATTAGTAATATGAACTGATTTGTATAATGAAAAATCATCTTTTTCGTATAAATTCAAAATAAGGCCATCATTATTACTGTCTTGGTCAGATTCATAGAAATATGGGGCTTCTATGTTATAACCATAGATACTAGCATAAGGGTTAACAGTTACTGACACATTGCTTTCAAAAGTGTGCAATAATGTAATTTGTGCATTAGCAAATGTAGCAGCAAACAATGCTGCGATAACAAAGATAGATTTTCTCATAATGATTAATTATTTAATGGTTATACAAAAAAAATGGACGTTCCTTACCTGCTCCAAGGCTGTGAGAAATGCCCATGTACCGATAAGTCACGCCCATATATACTATGGACGCTTGTGACTTATTATAGTACATCTCTAAAACTTCTCACATTCTGGAGCACCAAATAAATCGCAAACGCGAAATTCAATATGTCACCGCTTTTTTACGCTGTCGGTGCCAGCAGTCTCATTTTGCGGCGCAAAATTACAGAAAAAATTTCATATATGCAAATAAAAGTGAAAAATTGCCGCAAAAATGCAAAACATTTGCATATATCATTTTTTTTGTGTAATTTTGCCCCGCAAAATTGTTTGAATATGGAAACCAATTTGGGTTTTGTGCGTGTGGCGGCGGCAGTGCCGACTATGCGTGTAGCGGATTGTAAGTTCAACGCTGAGCAGATTCGTTTGCAGATTGACGAAGCAATCGCTGAAGGCGTGGAAGTGATATGCTTTCCGGAATTGAGTATAACAGGCTATACCTGCGCAGACTTGTTCTTCACCCAAGCCCTGCAGCAGAGAGCGATGCGCGAGCTGGAAAGTCTGTGCGACTACACGCGCGGCAAGGCGATCATCGTGCTTGTCGGTGCGCCGCTGAAAGTAGACAACGATCTGTTCAACTGCGCCTTTGTGATGACAGACGGCGAAGTGATGGGTATCGTGCCGAAAGTGAACCTTCCGAATACGGGTGAGTTCTACGAGAAGCGCTGGTTCACCTCGGGCCGCGCTGCGCGCGAGTACACGCCCGGAGGTATAGCTCCGCGTATTCCGAAAATAGAGATATGGAGTGGAGAAGTGCCTTTTGGTACTGACCTCCTTTTCTCTACGCGCAACTATACCTTTGGTATAGAGATATGTGAAGACTTGTGGTCGCCGTTACCTCCTTCAACCCAATTGGCTATCCAAGGTGCGGAGTTGATCTTCAATCTCTCCAGTTCCAACTGCATCATCGGCAAACATATCTTCCGCCGTCAGATGCTTAAGCAGCAGAGTGCCCGTGTTCATTGCGGCTACATATACACCTCCTCGGGTGTGGGCGAGTCCACAACAGACGTCGTCTTCTCCGGCAGTACCTATATCGCCGAGAACGGAGATATACTCAGCTCCGGCGAACGATTCCAACGCGAGAGCACGATGACGATTCAGGAGATAGATATCGAGCGTCTGCGCACCGACCGTCAACGCAACACCAACTTCACCAAAGACAAATACGGCCACTATCGTCATATCAACGTAGCGCCCATTGAGCGGGAGGTGGAAGGGACAGAACCGGTTCACCGTACGTTCTCTCCGCTGCCGTTCCTGCCCAAGAAAGGGAAGGAAGACCAGTATTGCATGGATGTGTTCTCCATCCAAACCAGCGCGCTGGCGCGTCGTTGGGAACATACGCATTCGGACACCCTCGTGCTTGGCATATCCGGCGGTTTGGACAGCACGCTGGCGCTGTTAGTATGCGTTCAGACAGCGGACCTCTTAGGCTTCGACCGCGAACGAATAGTCGGCGTGACGATGCCCGGCTTCGGAACAAGCGACCGTACCTATCAAAATGCGTTGAACCTCATGAGCGAACTTGGTATCACCCATCGCGAGATCTCTATCTGCGACGTCACAACGCAACACCTCAACGACATAGCGCATAACATGGATGTCCATGACGTGACCTATGAGAACGCGCAGGCGCGTATACGTACCTTAATCCTTATGGACCTCGCCAATGAACTGAACGGACTCGTGGTCGGAACAGGAGACCTGAGTGAGTTAGCCCTCGGATGGTGTACTTACAACGGCGACCAGATGTCGATGTACGGCATCAATGCCGGTATTCCCAAGACCCTCGTGCGTTTCCTTGTCGGTTATGCGGCGGAGAATATGTATAGCGAGCCGCTCCGCGAAATCCTGTTAGATATCGTGGATACACCTGTTTCGCCGGAACTGCTGCCCACGGATGAGCACGGGGAGATAGCGCAGAAAACCGAGGACAAAGTGGGGCCGTACGACCTGCATGACTTCTTCATCTATTATTTCCTGCGCTACGGTTTCACCCGTGAGAAGATCCGTTATATGGCCTGCCAGGCTTTCGAGGACCAATACGACGAGGCGACCATCGACCACTGGCTAAACACCTTTATGCGCCGTTTCTGCACACAGCAGTTCAAACGCAGTTGTATGCCCGACGGGCCGAAAGTTGTTTCTGTTTCATTATCTCCCCGCGGGGACTGGAGAATGCCAAGCGATGCGTGCTGTATCTAACATATCTTTGCTGCCCTATAATACCTTCGGCATCGACGCCAAGGCGCGGTTGTTCATCGAGTACTACTCGTTGGATGAGTTGCGTCAAGTGCTGAAAGAGCATAAAGGTGAACGGATTCTGCATATCGGGCAGGGTTCTAACTTGCTGTTTACCAAGGACTTCGACGGAGTTATTCTGCATTCCGGCATGGCGCGGGCGAAGTTCCTGGATGACGAGACGGTAGAGGCGCAGAATGGTCTAAGATTGGACGACCTCATTGCCCAACTGACCGACATGAACTACAGCGGCATGGAGAAACTGAGTCTCATCCCGGGCGAAGTGGGTGCGTCGGCCGTTCAGAATGTCGGCGCGTATGGTTGCGAGGCCAAAGATGTGATAGAGCGCGTCTATACGCTGGATGTGGAGACGCTCGAGGAGCGCGTCTTTACGAATGAGGAGTGTAAGTTCGGCTACCGCGACAGCGCCTTCAAACACGAACTCAAAGGCAAATATATCGTTACGTCGGTGGTTTATAAAGTGAAACCCGGCGATGCGACCAAGACCCGCGAAGAGATCATAGAGACCCGTAACGGCAAGTTGCCGAAAGTCGGCGAAGTGGGGTCGGCGGGTTCGTTCTTCATGAATCCCTTTGTGCCGGAAGAGCAAGCGAACGAACTGCTCAAACTCTATCCCGACATGCCGCATTTCGAGACACCGCAAGGCGTGAAGATTCCTGCTGCATGGCTCATCGAGCAATGCGGATGGAAAGGCAAGACGCTCGGCGGCGCGCAGGTATGGTCTAAACAACCGCTGGTCATCGTCAATGCGAACAATGCTACCGCACAAGACATCATCGACCTCGCGGCAGCCGTCAGCGCGAGCGTTAAAGAGAAATTCAATATCACCATTAACCCCGAAGTTAACTACATCTAATATGGCTACATTTGTAATCGAAGGAGGACATAAACTGCATGGCTCTATCACTCCGCAAGGCGCGAAGAACGAAGCGCTGCAGGTGCTTTGCGCCGTGTTGCTCACCAAGGAAACGGTAGTCATCAACAACCTGCCGAACATCCTCGACGTCAATAACCTCATCGACTTGCTTGCGTCTATTGGCGTGACGGTAGAGAAACTCGCGAAAGGCAAGTACGCCTTTACGGCCCGTAACCTCGACACGGCTTACCTGCGTAGCGCGGATTTCCTCAAGAAATGCAATAAACTGCGCGGCTCGGTCATGCTCATAGGCCCGCTTTTGGCGCGTCTGGGCGAGGTGACCTATGCCAAACCGGGTGGCGACAAGATCGGCCGCCGTCGTCTCGATACCCATTTTCAGGGAATGGTGAACCTCGGCGCAACCTTCGAGTACGACCATGACTTGCTTGCTTATCGTTTTGAGGGCAAGCAACTCAAAGGCACGTATATGCTCCTCGACGAGGCGTCTGTGACCGGAACGGCGAACATCATCATGGCGTCTGTGTTGGCCGAAGGTACGACGACGATCTATAACGCGGCCTGCGAACCGTATTTGCAACAACTCTGCAAGTTGCTCAATAACATGGGCGCGAAGATTAGCGGAGTAGGGTCTAACCTGCTGACGATAGAAGGCGTACGTGCTCTCCATGGCGCGCAACATACCTTGCTGCCGGATATGATTGAAGTGGGTTCATTTATAGGCATGGCTGCCATCACCGGCTCTGAATTGCGTATCAGGAATGTCGGATATCGCGACCTCGGCATCATCCCCGATGCCTTCCGCCGCCTTGGTATCCGCATCGATGTGGACGGCGACGACATCCTCATCCCTGCGCAGGAACACTATCAGATAGAGTCTTTCTTAGACGGCTCCATCCTCACGGTAGCAGACGCACCTTGGCCGGGTCTCACGCCGGACTTGCTGTCTGTGTTACTTGTCGTGGCTACGCAAGCCAAGGGCACCGTGCTGATTCACCAGAAGATGTTTGAGTCGCGTCTGTTCTTCGTGGACAAACTGATCGATATGGGTGCGCAGATCATCCTTTGCGACCCGCACAGAGCGGTTGTTGTCGGCCATGACCATCAGCGACAGCTCAAACCCAATAACATGACCAGCCCTGATATCCGTGCAGGTATCGCCATGCTTATCGCTGCCATGAGTGCCGAAGGTACCAGTAAGATTGATCATATCGACCAGATTGACCGTGGCTACGAGGACATCGAGCACCGTCTCTATGCCATCGGGGCCAAGATTAAGCGAGAGGAATAAAAAAAGCGGGGCTTGGAGCTCCGCTTTTTTTTATGTGCCTACGCGCATCACTTATAGAGGAATCGTTTGATAGATTTCTTCGGGGTGTGCTCGAAAGGTTTGTCTTGCACCTCGATGTTCGAGACCTTGCTGTAGGACGGAATGAGGTGGTTGAGTTTCTCGAGGTTCTCCTTCATGATCTTCTGCACTTCCTCCAGCGTCATTCGCTTCGTGAGCGTCTCATCCGGGAAGACAAGGGCGACGAGTTTGCCTTCGCGCTCTACAATCAAAGACTCACCGACCGCCTGTTGGTTATTCAGCTTGTCCTCGATCTCCTCGGGGTAGATATTCTGGCCCGACGCACCGAGGAACATGGTCTTACAGCGTCCCTTGATGTAGATATTCTTCTTCTTATCCAGACGTCCCAAGTCGCCGGTACGCATCCAGCCATCTTCCGTAAAGGCTGCGTTCGTAGCCTCCGGGTTCTTGTAGTAGCCGAGCATGACATTCTCGCCTTTGACAAGAATCTCGCCTATTCCTGCTGCGTTGGGTTGGTCTATCTTGACTTCCATGTTCATCACCGGAACACCTCCCGTGCGGGCCTTGAAGTACCTCGGTGGGTTACCTCCGATAAGCGGACCACATTCCGTCATTCCATAGCCGATAGAGAGGGGGAAATGGATATCCATGAGACATTTCTCCACGATGGGGTTCATCGCCGCACCGCCACAGATGAAATACCGCAACTTGCCGCCGAAGGCGCTGCGCAGACCTTTCTTGACGCGACTCTTGAGAATCGTGCTGATGATCGGCGTGTGCCAGAACATGCGAATAATCCGTTTGCTGAGCAGCGGGTCGAGGTTCTTTTTGTAAATCTTCTCTATGACAAGCGGCACGGTGACCACCAGGTACGGCTGCACGTCGCTTAGCGCTTTGAGCAGAATAGACGGCGTCGGGCTCTTGGTCAGGAAATAGATATGCGTGCCGCTGCAGAGCGGGTAGAGCAGTTCGCATACTTGACCGAACATGTGAGCCAGAGGCAACATGGATACGAGACGTTGACCCGGATCTACGGGCAGCATTTTCATGCCCACCTCGATATTATTGCTTATCGAACGTCCATTGAGCATGACGCCCTTCGGACTGCCGGTCGAGCCGGAAGTGTAGTTAATAAGCGCGAGGTTGTTCTCGTCTGCCGAAAAATGAATGTCTTCGGGTTTGACGCCATGGGGATACTTCGCCTTGAAGGCTTTATCTGCCAGTGCAATCAAATCCTGCTTTTTGCCTTTTGCGTCTTCTTGTCCACAATACAACACGCGCCAGTCTTCCAGTGAAAGAGCAGCCTTGAGACGTTTAGGCATCGTCTGGTTTTGCAACTCTTTCCATACATACGGACCAACAAACAGCAGGTCGCTGTCGGAGTGGTCGAGCAGGTGCGCGATGTCCTCGGCTGTGAAGTCCTGCAGGATCGATACGCACACGCCTTCGTACGCCGCGATAGCGAGGTACGCTACGGCCCAGTTGGCGCAGTTACGCCCCGCGAGCGCGATCTTGTCGCCGCGCTTGAGACCTAACTGCTCGAAGAGCACATGCAGGCGCAGCATCTCTGTCGCCAACTCGCCGAAGGTGTACTCATGATCCTCGTTATAGTCAGTCAGCGCCGCATCGTTCCATTGATGCGACATGACGTCGGTGAGGTAATGTAGATAGTGTTTCTGCATTCTTATTGATATAGATAACGTTTAATCGAGCGTTTCGGCGTCTTCTCGAACTCCTGCGCAACAAGCTCCACACTGCTGATCTGACTATACTGCGGAAGGTTCTTGTTGACCGCGAGGCGGTTCTCTTCCATCAGCTGGCTCAGTGTCTTGGCGCTCATCATCTCTGCAGAGGGATCCGGGTAAACGAGTGCTACGAGTTTATGGTCGCGATCGACGATGATCGACTCTACCACACCCGGCATCGAGTTCAACTTATCCTCCAGCTCTTCGGGGTAGATGTTCTGGCCCGAAGGACCGAGAATCATGTTCTTCGAACGACCGTGGATGTAGATATTTCCCTCCTTGTCGAGTACGCCGAGGTCACCCGTGCGCATCCATCCGTCTTCTGTGAAGACGGCCTTCGTCGCCTCCTCGTTCTTGTAATAACCCTTCATGACGTTGATACCCTTTACTTGGATCTCGCCGTCTTTGGAGGTCGGGTCTTCGGAGTCGATACGTACGTGGCATTGCGGTAGCTCTTTTCCGCAACTATGGAAAGCATAATTGAACCAGTCTTCATAACTGATCAGCGGACCGCACTCGGTCATACCGTAGCCTACGCAGTACTGGAACTTGATATCATGCAGCACTTGCTCCACTTCGCCGTTGAGTGCTGCGCCGCCGATGATGAGGTAGCGGAGCTGGCCGCCGAAGGTCTTGTCCAGACCCTCTTTGACTTTTCCGCGGATGACCTTATTGAGGAGCGGCGTCTTCCATAGGATCTTCGCCGCCGGACTGCTGATCTTCGGCAGCACACCTTTCTTGATGATTTTCTCAACTACCGGAGGCACGGTAAGAATCATGAACGGCTTCACTTGCGCGAAGGCTTTCATCAGCACCGTCGGGGTAGGAGCCTGGGTCAGGAAGAAGACCTCGGCACCGTCGCATACCTGATAGAGGAACTCGAACATCAGTCCGAACATGTGCGCAATAGGCAGCATGGAGAGAACAGTATCGCCCGGTTTGTGGGGAATACGCTGGCAGGCGAACTCAACGTTGCCGCTCAGGTTCAAGTGTGTCAGCATTACGCCTTTCGGGTTTCCTGTCGAGCCGGAGGTGTAATTGATTACGGCTACATCGTCCATATTACCCGTCGGATAATGTACGTCATCGCGTGTCACACCGTTCGGATAGGCCTTGACGAACGCAGCGTCAACGCCCTCATACTTCTTGCGGAACGCATCATCTGCATCCACAATCGTCATGTCATCCATGAAGATGGTGGCCTTCAGACCCTTCATCCGGGTAGTATCAATCTTTTTCTTTACATTAGGGCCGACATAGAGCAGAATGGCCTCCGAGTGCTCTACCAAGGAGTAGATACCCTCCGCCGTGAAATCCGGCAGAATGGAAACCACCACGGCTTTATAACTCTCGGCTGCAAGGAACAGCAAACCCCAGTTGGCGCAGTTACGGCCGCAAAGGGCTATCTTGTCGCCTTCTTTGATGCCCACCTCACGCCATGTGACATGCAGTTTGGCTATCGCGCTCGCCAATTCGGAATATGTGAAAGAACTGACGCCGTCCAAGTCTTTCATTGCCAGGCGATCCCAATGTGAATGAATTGTTTCCTGTAAATAGGATAAGTAATGTTTTGTTGCCATATATATTCAGTTTATTCAAATTTTACAACACAAATTGCGATATTTTTTGCAAAAGTACTGCTATTTTTTTGAACAATTGTTCAGAATTAGTTTTTTTCTTTAAATTTTAAGCAATTTGTGAAATTCTGAATATGTTTTTTCTAATAGTGAGAAATCCATTTGTGTTTGTCCCAAGCCGCTGTCGTAGCTGTTTTTGATATGTGCGAACATGAGCGCTATCTGCTCTCTGTCGATGTCGCGTCGTATAAGGCCTGCGCGTTGGTCGGCATAGATAGCTTTGCGCCATAGTTCGAGTTCCTTGAGCGCAAGGCGCTGTGCTTTGCGGTGCAGGTGAGGAAAGCGGCTGTAGGCGGTGAACATGAGGTCGTTGACGTTGCTGGTGTTGATTGTCTTGATGTCAAACGTCATCAGTGCTTCTCGCAGGCTGTGAAGGTAATCCAGCATGGCGTCAATCATCTTGTCTATCGTCACATCTTCCGGCACGGCACTCAGGGCGCGCTGTTTGGGTTCCAGGAAATAATGCTCCATGCATGTGCGGAACAACTCGTCCTGGTCTTTGAAGTAGTAATAGAGCGTTCCGCGTCCTATATCCAGCGAGAACTGCAAGTCGGTTATACTCACGTTCTGGTAGCCTTTGAGCGCGTACAGCTCCATAGCCTTGCGGATAATATACTCTCTGCGTCCTTTCAATCCTTAATTTGCTTTTTCATATTCATCCAGCGCTTCGTTCATCAGGCGTTTGCCGTCCGCAATAATCTCCTCCGCTTTGTCGAAGTCGAAGGTGTTGTAAGCGTACTGCCGCATGACGGAATGTACGTCCGGCGGGGTGAGTCGCAGCGAGAGCAGGGTGTTCTGCTGGATTTGGATGTCGCTCATCCGGTCAAGAAGCGAGACGAAACTCACTTTACGACCCAAATCCTTTGCACGTTGCTCCAGGATATGATCGACCCTTCTGCCCAACAGACGTAACTGTTGCTCCCAGGATTTAGGAACAGGAATGCCGCTCTTCTTCACTTCCGCTAACTTACCTTCCACATCGATCGGTTCATACACTTCCTCTATCGGCAGGCTGTCTTTGCCGCTGATATCAGCCGCTACAAGGATGTCACCGGGGGTGCGCTCTACCACGTGCAAGGGCAACGGATTCAGGATACCACCGTCTATCAGTAACTGTTGACCGATTTGCACGGGTTTGAAGAACAATGGAATGCTGATAGATGCGCGCACTGCTTCAAACAGGCTTCCAGTACGGAACAGCACCTCGTCAGAATGAATCATATCCGTTGCTACAAGCGTACAAGGTATATTCAGACTCTCGATAGGCCTGTCCGGCACTACTTTTTCCAATTCCTTGATGATGCGTTCTCCTTTGACAAGCGAGTTCCCGCTAAGCAGGTTGATATCCATCATGCGGAGTATTAGCTGCTTGTCAACGCTTAAGAACCACTCCTTGGCTTCTTTGAGCTGCCCTGCGGCGTACATGCCGGCGATGATGGAGCCCATTGAGCAACCGGCTATACTTGTGATGGTATAACCCCGTTCCTCAAGCGTCTCTATCGCTCCGATATGCGCTAATCCGCGCGCGCCTCCGGAACCCAAAACCAGTGCAACGTTCTTTCCCATGCCTCTAATCCACTAATCCCCTAAACCTCCTTAGCCGGAATCAGTTTCTCGCGTATCCTGATGTAAATAATCTCACCTTTCTTGGCAAACTCGGTTTTCACGTATCCCATGCCGATACCTGTCTTGGTGTTCGGCAGCATGATGCCGGAAGTTACATTACCGATGGTGTTGCCGGCTTCGTCGCAGATCTCATAGCCGTTACGAGGAATGGCGCGTTCCAGGCACTCGAAATGCACGAGTTTGCGTTTCACGCCTTCTGCTTTCTGCTTCTTTAGGAAATCGCGGTCGATGAACTCTTTTGCGTCCAGTTTGGTAATCCATCCTAATCCTGCTTCAAGCGGCGAAGTGGTGTCGTCGATGTCATGGCCGTACAAACAGTACCATTTCTCCAGGCGCAAGCTGTCACGTGCGCCCAAACCGATAGGTGCGAGGCCGAAAGGCTTGCCCACTTCAAACAATGCATCCCATATCTGCTTGCCTTTCTCGGCAGGGAAGTACAACTCAAAACCGCCGGCGCCGGTGTAGCCTGTATTGCTGAGAATGACGCCCGGAACACCCGCAAAACTCCATTCGCGGAATGCATAGTAGTCAATTGACTTCAAATCAGCATCGGTCAGCAGTTGCAGTAATTCCACCGCTTTCGGTCCCTGAACGGCCAACTGTCCATAACGTTCCGAGGCGTTCTCGAGCTTGAGATCGGCATTGGCGAACTTCTCGTCTTTGATCTTGTTCACCCATGCCCAGTCCTTGTCGATATTGCCGGCATTGACCACCATGAGATATTTTGTCGTCGAGTATTTATAGATGATCAGGTCATCTACGATACCGCCTTTGCCGTTCGGCATGCAGGTGTACTGTGCCTTACCGGCCGCAATGACCGACAGGTCGTTGGTGGTAATGTATTGCAGAAAATCCAAGGCGTTCTCACCTTTCACCCAGAACTCGCCCATATGGCTCACGTCGAACACACCTACGCCTTCACGAACGATCATGTGCTCTTGGTTAATACCCGTAGGGTATTGGATCGGCATGTTAAAGCCTGCGAACTCTGCCATCTTTGCGCCTAACGCAATATGGATGTCTGTAAACGGGGTTGTTTTTAACATATTATTGTACTCTTTTAATGATTTCTAAAACGACGTCCCGTGCCTTCTCAAGGCTCGGAACCGGAAGATACTCATAGCGGCTATGGAAGTTCTCTCCGCCGGCGAAGATGTTCGGACAGGGCAGACCCTCAAAACTCAGTCTCGCGCCGTCTGTACCGCCGCGGATAGGCTTCACGTTCGGCGTCACGCCTACGGCTGTCATCGCTTCTTTGGCGAGGTCGATGATATGCATCACTGGTTCGATCTTCTCGCGCATGTTGTAATACTGATCGCGTATCTCGATCTCCACGGTGCCTTCTCCGAACTCGCGGTTGACCTTGCGCACCAGGTGCTCCAACTCGCGTTTGCGGCTCTCGAAGCGCGCGCGGTCGTGGTCGCGGATGATATAGCTGAGTGTCGTCTCTTCTACTGTGCCGTTCATTCCGACCAGGTGATAGAATCCCTCGTAGCCTTGCGTGTGCTCAGGTGTCTCCCAGCGCGGCAGCATGACTGCCAACTGGTAGGCGATACGCATCGAGTTGATCATCTTATGATAGCCGTAACCCGGGTGGACATTCAGTCCGTGGATCTTGATCTTACATGCCGCGGCGTTGAAGTTCTCAAATTCCAACTCGCCGATGGCACCGCCGTCCATCGTATAGGCGAAGTCCGCGCCGAAGGCTTTCACGTCGAAATGATCCGCTCCTTGACCGATCTCTTCGTCTGGCGTAAAGCCGATACGCACCTTGCCGTGTTGAATCTCGGGGTGTTGAATCAGGTACTCGCAAGCCGTTACTATCTCTGCGATGCCGGCTTTGTCGTCTGCGCCGAGAAGCGTCGTCGTGTCCGTCACGATGACATCCTGACCCGCATAGCGCGCATCGATATACTCGCGCTCCTCAGCCTTGACGATCGAGGCCTTCACATGTCGTCCGCTCGCGTCAGGCGAGGTGTCCATGTGGGCGATAAACCCGATGACGGGAATCCCCGTTGTACATTGTACATTGTCCCTTTGTACATTGCTCGGCAAAGTGGCCATGATATACCCGTTCTGGTCCAGCGTCACCTCGCTCAATCCGATGGTCTTCAGTTCGTCGGCCAAGTAGCGGGCAAACTCCAACTGTCCGGGCGTGGACGGCGTCATGCCGGTATTCTCATCGCTCGTCGTGCAGAAGGAGACGTATTTTAAGAATCGTTCTACGATATCCATCTAGGATAAAATTTATCTATGTTTATTGCTGATTATTTATAGGAATTTGCAAAATTCGGAAGGTTTGTTTGAGTGAGCCATGTTAAATTTATTTATAAATGGGTCAGTTAAACAAAGATTCGAAGTACGTAGTACTATAAATAATCAGGGTTTTATTTGTTTTTTTTTTACTTAAATAAGGAGAGGATGGAACTGATGGACGATGCGTACTGCGCAGCGGTGTTCGCGTACGAAGCAGCTGAGCTTGCGCCTTCCTGCACTTTGGTAGTCGCGTTCTGTACGGTCTCGTTGCTCTTCACCATCTCAACGAGGCTGTTCGTCACGGTCTGCACGTTGTTCTGCGTCACCAGACCCAGCGACGAAGCGATCATACCCTTACCGAACTCCTTCAGATAGGTCTTGTCTTTGTAGTTGTCTTTCAGTCCCTCGCAGTTAGCGACGAGCGTCACGGTGTTCAGAATGTTCTGCATGTTCTTGTAGTCGTACTTGCCGTCAGCTTTGTACTGCGCGTAAAGCGCCTGCAGCGCATTCCCGGCGCCTTGACCGGCTGAAACGGCTGCGTTACCCGTCTGAGCGGTCGTCTGCGAAGTCGTTGTACTTTGTACGTTGTTACTTTGTACATTACTCGTGCTGTTCTGCATGAATCCGCAACTTGCCATCATGATGGCGGTTGCAAAAAGAATGATCTTTTTCATATTATCTAAATTTTAAATCTTAAATCTTAAATCTTCAGTCTTAAATGACAACATTCATGTCCTTTGTCCGACCCTCGGCAAAGGCAAGTATGTTGTCACATACGTTCTCGCACATCGCGATACGTCCTTCCCAAGTTCCGGTGCCTGTGTGCGGCGAAAGCACCACGTTCGGCAGTTTGAGCAGTTCCGGACTTATCTGCGGCTCAAACTCATACACGTCGAGTGCTGCGCCGGCGATGATACCGCTCTTGAGCGCTTCCACCAGCGCCGCTTCATCTACATGCGCCCCGCGTGCGGTATTGATAAGGAACGCGCTGCGTTTCATCATCCCCAACTCCGGTTTGCCGATGATATGATGCACTTGAGGCGTGTAGGGTAGGTTCAGACTCAGGTAGTCGCTATCCTGCAGCAAAGTCTGAAAATCCACGTACTTCACCATTTCATCATTCCCACCATTAAGCGCTTTTAGCGCATCACCATTAATCTCGTGCCTGTTATGGTAGATGATCCGCATCCCGCTTGCAGCAGCTCGTCTCGCGAGCGCCTGACCGATACGACCCATGCCCAATATACCGAGCGTCTTTCCGTATAGCGAGTGACTGAGGTTCTTCATCACGCCAAATACACCATTAAGCGAAGCGTCACCATTCTCACCATTAGAGTGAGACCGCAACATGCGGTCGAACTCGCTCACCCGCCTTGCCACATCGATCATCAGCGCAAACGCCAACTCTGCCGTCGGTTCGATCACCGGCTGCGGGGTGTTTGTCACGTGTATCCCGCGCTCGCGACACGCCTCCAGGTCGATGTTGTTGAACCCCGCTCCGAAGTTCGCAATCAACCGCAAGTTCGGCATCCCCTCAATCATCTCCCGCGACACCTTATGGTCGAACGTACTCACAAGGATATCAGCCTTTTTATAGGCTTCTTCCGGGCAATGACCAATTACCAATGACCATACGGCGTCAGCAGATCGGAAGAAATCACCAATGCCTCGTTCTACGAGGCGCCCAAACCCTTCTTTCGGCAATGCTGTCGTAAATGCGATTCTCATATCCACACCTTTGTGCTACGTTTTTTTTATGTCCACACACTTTTGCGGTGCAAAAGTACAAAAAAAAAATGACATACACAAGGGTGTATGCCACTTTTCTAAAATTTTTGCAATTTTTCCTATATTTCCGATATGTTCTTTTTCCCCTTTTTCCCCTTTTTGTCCTTTTTGTTCTTGTTTTTCCCTTTTTGTCCTTTTCTTCTCTTCTATACTCGCGGTGTAGGCGGTGATCACTTATCGCGCATCGTCGGTGCTCCCTCTCCTAATCCCTGCTGCGCCATATTCGCCCTCGCGTCCGCCGATAAATCGCCGCCCCGCCCTTTTTGCTGTTTAGTGGGAGTTTCGTCTAT
Organism: Paludibacteraceae bacterium; assembly: GCA_017446455.1. GTDB lineage: Bacteria > Bacteroidota > Bacteroidia > Bacteroidales > Paludibacteraceae > Colicola. The sequence continues at coordinate 8,053 of JAFSQV010000079.1, read as the reverse complement.
TGATTCGGCATTTTATGCCGGCACTAGTTGTTCCGGCGGGTTTTGTTCATTGTGCGGGATAGTATCCCGCGCCTTTCCTCCAGAGTAGCCCAGCGGTCCGGATCTTCCGGATATTCCGGCTTCCCGATAACTGTTGTACGCTCTCCTTAGCGGACTCGAAAACGCTTGCAATCTCGGCCGAAAATCAATCGGCTCGAAGGTGATGTCCCCCGACGGAACGGGGGAACGAAGCGAAGCAGAGGAAAGGGGGTGCAAGAGAGAGACCTCCGAATTTTGAAATATTTCTGCCTCTTTCTGCGCCGCCTTCAACTGCCGGTAAATAGCCACATACGTATACTGATAAAACCGCGAATAGGCCTTCATCCCTTCCTCCGGCTTGCCGCCGCCCTTAAACACTCGGAAATAGTGCATCAAAAACCGAATCCGCCATTCCAGACCTTCCGGTGTACAGTCCTTTTCCAGCGCATGCGCACGCCGCTGCGCCTCCTTAATCAGCTCCCTGTTTTCCACGCATGCCGCGGACCAATGCTTCGGAAAATGGTACGTATACAACTCAAACAACCCGTCCCTATACCGCGCAGGCCTAACCACGATCCGCTTCTTATACTTCCGCCCCTCTTTCTCCTCGTCCATAGCTCCCACAACACATTTCGCGCCGGCAAAGATACGGCAATAGTGCACACCCCTTTTATGAGGTGTGGATCCCTTTGGAAGAGCCTCGAACACAAATCCGGCACTCTTCAACCCCTCAATTACCTGTGTCTTTAAGTGTTTTCCCATTTTATCTGTTTAGCTGTTTGACTTTCTCATTTTTTTTTATTTGGCTATTTGGCTTTCTATTGTTTGTTGTTTGGGCTTTTTTTCTGTTTTCCCATCGTTGTTGTTTCAAAATAAGGCCTAGACACTCCCCTGAAACAGACTGGGTACTATGAATCCTAGACTTTATTCATTATAATATCGTCATATCTTCCTTATATTCAGCACTTTATAAGCTATTTTTCATTTCTTAAATTCTTAATCCGCTGCAAAGGTACGGAAAATATTTGACATATGCAAGGAAAAGCGAAAAAAAAATCGAGCGCCGCCCACCAATACCACGGAGAAGAATTCCACCATGCAAAAAAAAATGCTCAAAAACTTGCATATATGCAATTTTTGTAGTACCTTTGCACCCAAATTGCATAAAACGGCTTGATGATGAAGCAAGAGGATATACAAACCATCTTTTTTCTCGGTATCGGAGGAATAGGCATGAGTGCGCTGGCGCGGTATTTTTATAGCCGCGGCTACCGCATTTGCGGGTACGACCGCACGCCTTCGGCGCTGACGAAAGAGTTGGAGGAAGAAGGGATGGAGATCGTCTTTGGAGACGATCGATTGAAGATTGAAGATTGTAGATTGGAGATTGGTGATCCGCAGCATACCTTAGTCGTTCGGACGCCGGCAGTGCCGGAAGAGAATGCGATATACACGTACTTGCGCGAACAGGGGTATGAGATCCTCAAGCGCGCGGAAGTGTTAGGGCTCGTGACTCGCCAAATGAAGGCGCTATGCGTAGCAGGTACGCACGGCAAGACGACGACCAGCACGATGATTGCGCACCTGATGCAGCCCGTGAATGCTTTCCTCGGAGGTATCAGCATGAACTACCACACGAACCTGCTGCTGGACAAAGAGAGCGAGTACGTGGTGGTGGAGGCGGATGAATATGACCGCTCGTTTCATCACCTAAGGCCCTACATCTCCGTAGTGACGGCGGTCGATGCCGACCACTTGGATATATACGGCACCGAAGAAGCGTATCGCGAGGCCTTTGCGCACTATACGAGCCTCATCACCGGCGCGCTGGTCATGAAGCACGGGATTGAGTTGGAGCCGCGGTTGCAACCAGGAGTGAAATGCTACACCTATGGTGTAGAGGATGGTGATTACCATGCGGCTAACATACGTATCGCGAATGGCGAGATACGCTTTGATCTCGTGACGCCGAAAGGCACGATAAACGATCTGCAACTCGGTGTGTCGGTATGGGTGAATATCGAGAATGCGGTAGCAGCAGCGGCGGTAGCTCTGACGATAGGAACGCCTGTCGAGCAAGTGCGGGAGCGCATCGCATCGTTCAAGGGCGTATGGCGGCGGTTTAATATCCACGTGAATACCCCGAAAGTGGCGTATATAGACGACTATGCGCACCATCCGCAGGAGATCGCTACGGCGATTGACTCGATACGCAAACTCTATCCGGAGCGCAAGTTGATTGGCGTGTTCCAGCCGCACCTCTATACCCGTACGCGGGACTTCGCAGACGGATTCCAGCGCGTGCTGAGTACGCTCGACGAGTGTATCTTGCTGCCGATCTATCCGGCGCGGGAAGAACCGATACCGGGTGTGACGAGTGAGATGCTTGGCGGGCAGGTGGTGCAGAAAACAGAGCTCGTAGCCGAACTGCAACGCCGCGTAGCTGAGAGCAAAGAACCCGTAGTAGTACTGACCGTTGGCGCAGGAGACATTGATAGACTTGTGCCTTCCATTGCACAAGCATTTTAAATTTTAGATTTTAGATTTGAATAGGACAGTAAAGATCATATTGCAGAGTGTGGGAGTGGCGGTCATGGCGGGACTGCTGATTGCTGCTGTGGTGAGTGGGTACAAGGCCCGCCCGGCGGAGCAGGAATGTCGTTCGTTGCGCTATATGATCGAAGACCGTGAAGACCGGTTGTACCTGACGGAGATAGAGTTGACGCAACTCTTGCGGGCGAAGGATCTGTATCCGGTGAACCGCGTGGTAGCGCCGACGACGCTGCACTGCATCGAGAAGACCATCGCGCAACATCCGATGGTTCGCACGGCGCAGTGCTACATCACCCCGCGCGGGGAGATGCGAATCCGAATCACGCAGCGTGTGCCCATCCTGCGCGTGCAGACGGCGATAGAGCTCTATTTTATAGACAGCGACCGCCGCGTGATGGAGTATCGCGAGAGTGTGCGCGACAGAGTACCGGTAGTGACGGGAAACGTAGGCGTGACGATGGCTTCGCATGCGTTGGCGGACTTCGCGCTCTGGTTGCAAAAGAACGACTATTGGCGCGCGCGCATCCACCACTTACAGGTGCAAAACCCGCAGCTGGTCTATCTGTACCTGCGAGGCGAAGCAATGCCGCGCGTGGTGCTCGGTCCGATGCGCGGATATGAGCAGAAACTGAACAAACTGCGTGTGTTCATGGAGGACGGAAAAGAGGCACTGAAGGACAAACACTATCGGGAACTCGACCTGCGATTTAGAGGACAAATAGTGGGAAGGAATTAGTTATGGCAAGAAAACAGATACAGAAAGCAGACAGCCTGCCGTTGGTGGCGATTGACTTAGGAAGCGACAGTGTGCGCGCGATGGCCGCTCGTCGTCTGTCGGCGGATTTCTTCCAGATATTAGGAGTGGAGGAACGCCCGCAGAAGATGGGTAATATATGCGTGGAGCAGGGCGTAGTGACGCAGTCGAGCAATGCCGGCTACGTCATCGCCGAGGTGCTCAAACTGCTAGCCAACCGTATCGGTGTGGACGAACTGCCTACGGCTTTCTTGGCTATCGGTGGTTACTCGATGCAGATCGTAGCGGTTCATTCCCGCCGTGACCAGGCGCGCCGCAAGGAGGTTAGTCAGACACTGCTGGACGAGATGGAGCGCGAGTGCAAAGAGAAGATAGAAGTACGCAATCCTGAGGTAGCGGTATTAGGCCTCGTGCCGAGTTATTTCAAGCTCGACGGCGTAGAGCAAGACGACACCCCTTCGCCGGAACAGCGCGCAGCGCTGGTAGAAGCGTATTATATCGCGTTCTGCGGTCGTAAAGCACTCGACACGCAGTTGCAGAAAGCATTCTCGCAGGCCGGCCGTAGTATCGAGCAGTCGTTCGTCCGCCCGGAAGCGTTGCTTTCGGCTTTCGCTACTTGCGATGGCAACCAAGTGCTGACGGAAGGCTGTGCGGTCTTGGATTTCGGTGCACAGACCACGACGCTGACGGTCTATAAGGGTGGGCAGTACTTGCTCAACAAGGTAGTGCCGAAAGGCGGCTATCATATCACGCGCATGCTCGAGCAGCAAGGCTTGAGTTTTAACACCGCCGAGGTGCTGAAGAAGAAATTCGGATGTGCCGCTCCGCAATTCGTGGAGAAGAATGTGAGACTGCGTGTACCCGCAGTGCCCGAGATAGGCGGAGACATCGTCATCTCATCGGAAGAACTGGCGAGTGCCATAGAGATCAAACTGCAGGAGATCCTGGCGCCGCTCTTGGACGAGTTAAAGAAGGTGGAGAGTCGTATCAAGACCGTTTATATCACCGGCGGCGCAAGTATGCTGCAAGGCCTCGATGCCTACCTGCAGCAGCAGACCCCTGTGCGGGTATGCTACGGCGCGCATAACTACCTCTTGCACCGCGATACGGAAGAGAAATATCTCTCGCCGCAATATACCTCGCTCGTGGGCACCATCCTTTTGGGACAGGACTACCGCGACAGCCATAAGGACCAGTTGGTTCGTAAACCCGGATTCTTCGACCGTGTCAAAGAGTCCACATTAGATATGTTCATTGAAAGCGAATAATCATATGGAAGACAATTTCACCCTTCCGCTGGAAGGATTGACAGAAGACAGTATCATCAAGGTGATCGGAGTAGGTGGTGGCGGCTGCAACGCCGTGAACTACATGTTCCGTCAGGGACTGAGCGACGTCTCGTTCCTCGTATGCAACACCGACCGCCAGGTGCTCATCAAGAGTTCGGTGCCCAGTAAGTTACAGTTAGGCCCGGGTTTGGGTGCGGGCGGCGATCCTGAGACCGCGCGTCAGTACGCAGAGGAGAGCCGCGAGCATATCCGCGAGGCACTGAATGACGGTACGCAGATGTTGTTCATCACCGCCGGAATGGGTGGCGGAACCGGTACAGGGGCTTCGTCTATTGTCGCCGAAGTGGCGCAAGAGATGGGTATCCTGACCGTCGGTATCGTCACTATTCCTTTTGCTTTTGAGGGCAAGAAGAAGATCGAGAAAGCGATGACGGGTGTGGCGCGTCTGGCCAAACATGTAGATGCCCTTCTCATTATCAATAATGAGAAACTCAAACAGATCTACCCGGAACTGAACCTGCTCAACGCCTTCAGTAAGTCGGATGATGTAGTCGCGAATGCGGCGCGCGCGATCGCCGAGATCATCACCGTGCCCGGATATATCAACACGGACTTCGCCGATGTGCGCAATACGCTCCGCAAAGGTGGTGTAGCGATCATGAATATCGGTCATGCTTCGGGCGAGAAGCGTATCACGAATGCCATCAACGATGCCCTCAACTCGCCGCTCGTCAACACGAATGACGTTCACGGCGCCGAGCGTATCTTGCTGCAGTTCTACTGCTCAACCGAACACGCGATCGTGATGGAAGAGATCGACCAGATCAATGACTTCGTGCAGGAAGTGGGCGACGATATCGAGGTACAGTGGGGTGCGTCTATCGACGAGAGTCTGGGTGATGAAGTGCGCGTGACAGTCATCGCTACGGGCTATAAAGTGGATGGTCTTCCTTCGGAAGAAGAGGAGGAAGGCAAGAAGACCATCTCCGAAGCGATTGAGGCAAACTACCCGCCGCAGACCCCGAAACCGATGGAGGACGAGAATCCGCAACTCATCGACCTGAGTGAGACGCTCTTTGCCGAAGGCTTTGAGACCGCACCGCGCCAGCCGCGCGAGCACGCCGCTTCTACTTCGGCCGATGACGTAGTTATCACCATCGAAGAGGAACAACCCAAAGAGGAAAAGAAAGAAGAGAAAAAAGACGAACCCCGTCGTCCCTTCGGATGGATTCGAAGGAAGTGAGTTAGGGAATTAGTGAATTAGTGAATTATGGAAAAAGATATGACCTTTATTGATTTATGCGTAGCGTGCGGGCGCGCGATAGCGGATGGCTGCAAAGCCGTCGGTCGCCTCTTGGCGCGCATGGTGCGCTTGACTTACCGTTACTGGTGGGTAGTGATTACATGTGTAGTGATAGGACTTGCCGGCGCACTCTACTACACGCGCTGCGAGAATCTGACGTATAAACTGAATGCGGTGGCATTGCTCAACGGACCGTCTATTCAGCAGTTTGAGCAGGCCTACGCGCCGCTGCGTTCGGGTCGTCTGTTGCCCGAGGACGCCTCTATCACGTCGTTTGTGAGAGAGAAGACCGCCAAGGCCTTCACCACCTATCGCGTGATAGACTGTCTGCACGACGGCAATGCTGACTTTATTGATTTCAAGCATAAGTCCAAACCCTACGACACGCTGAACGTCCAAATGAATGATCGTCTGTGCCTGCAGTTCCGTCTCAAAGCGCGCGACTTGGAGCGTCTGCCGGAGATAGAGAAGGGTATTATGGAATACCTGAACGGTAACAAGCCTATGCAGCAGTCGTATGCCAGTTATCTGTCAAACTTGCGTGAAGAGGTTCGGTTTAACCATGCTCAGGCACTGAAACTGGACAGCCTTACGAGTGCGTATTATTTCTATAACGTTTCCAGTGCCCAGCCCATGAACTACAGCGGAAACGGCGTCAATTTCTACGGCGACCGCAGAATCCGTCTGTTCCTCGACCAGATTTACGAGCAGCAGAAACACCTGCAGCAGGGCGACTACCGGATACAGTTAGCGACCGCTCCCGTAGTACTCGAAAACCACTTTACAGCGGATCCGAAACCCGTGAACGGTCGCCTGAAATATGCGCTGCTGTTCTTGGTCCTCGGATGGGCTTTCGGTTGCCTCATCGCCGAGATCATCGACCAGCGCAAGCTTATTGCTTCTTGGTTGAGACAATAAGTTTTTTCACTACGAAATAGAGTACTGCTACTCCCAAGAGAATGAGTATGGCCACGGATAATTCGTGGCTATATTCTTTTATGAGGTCCATTTGGCCGGCTGCTACATAGCCAACAGCCGCCAGCACGCAATTCCAGCAGAAAGCGCCGAGGAAAGTCCACCACAGGAACGCACCGAAATGCATGCGGCTCAGACCTGCAGGGATAGAGATCAGCTGACGGATGCCGGGAATGAACCGGCCGATGAACGTCGATACATTGCCTTTCTCGCGGAAATACGCCTCCGCCTTCTCCAATTTCTCACTCGACAGCAGACATAGGTGTCCGAGTTTGCTATCGGCGAACTTATAGATGATAATACGTCCGAGCCACACAGACAGACCGTAGTTGATGATCGCGCCTATCATCGCGCCGAGCGTACCAAAAAGCACAATGATGGTAACATCTACCAGATAGTTTCCAGTGGCGCAGAGCACGCTGTCGGGTTGGCCGGCAACGAAAGCCGCCGGAGGAATGACCACTTCACTCGGGAAGGGGATGAACGAACTCTCCACCGCCATCAACGCAGTAATCGACGCATAGTTCATATGCGCCGAATACCACGCGATAATATTATCAACGAATGTCATTAGATGAAAATCAGTTGAACAATGATGTAAATCGGCAAGAGTATGATCAAGCTGAACTTGATCATGTAGCCGAAGAACGACGGCATCTTGATTCCGCTTTCCTCTGCGATAGCTTTCACCATGAAGTTAGGTCCGTTGCCGATATAGGTCAGTGAGCCGAACATCACAGCCGCGATGGAGATGGCTTTGAGCAGTATCTCCGGAACACCGGCTACGAAAGGCGTACCTTCGAACATGCCTGTTACGACACCGGCTTGAGTGGCAGCAAGCGATTCCGGCAGACCGGAAGCTACACCGTGGAAGGCAACGGCAGTAGGTGTGTTATCGAGGAACGCAGAGAGCGCACCGGTCGAGTAATAGAACTGCCATGCGTGGGTGAAACCGAGGTCGGCTGCGTGCGCCTTCAGATAGGCGAGGGCAGGGGTCATCGTCGTGAAGATACCGAGGAACAGAACCGCTACCTCTACTATCGGAGTCCAGCTGAACTTGTTGTCGTCATAACGCACCTCTTTCTTGGTGGTGTAGAGCGAGAGACCTGTGAGCGAGAGCAGCACTATCTCACGCAGGTATTTGAGCCACAGCGGAGCGTC
>JAFSQV010000078.1 GCA_017446455.1 Paludibacteraceae bacterium | reverse complement strand
GTCTGAGGCATAGGACCATCAGTTGCAGCAACTACGATGATAGCACCGTCCATCTGAGCAGCACCAGTTACCATGTTCTTTACATAGTCAGCGTGGCCCGGGCAGTCTACGTGTGCGTAGTGGCGGTTAGCGGTTTGATACTCAACGTGCGCGGTGTTGATAGTGATACCACGCTCTTTCTCTTCGGGTGCGTTATCGATAGAATCGAAGGAACGAACCTCAGAAAGACCTTTCTTAGCCAACACGGTAGTGATAGCAGCGGTCAGGGTAGTTTTACCGTGGTCAACGTGACCAATAGTACCGATGTTTACGTGCGGTTTCGAGCGGTCAAATTTCTCTTTTGCCATAATTCTAGAATTTGTTTATTAACGTTAATAATAAAAATTATTTATTGTTTTCTTATGCTCACCACAAGACACGCGGACATAGTATTCCTCGCGCGTGTGATAATAAAATAAGGTCATTCGACCTCATCTGAGCTGATGGCGGGAGTTGAACCCGCGACCTCATCCTTACCAAGGATGCGCTCTACCACTGAGCTAAAGCAGCATAAGAGCGGAAAACGGGACTCAAACCCGCGACCCCCAGCTTGGAAGGCTAGTGCTCTATCGACTGAGCTATTTCCGCGAGATTTTCTCGCTGGAAAATCTCGCGCAAGTTTTGGCTTCGCCAAGCTGCGAATGCAAGCATTCACTTGTCTCGCGCAAAACTTCCGCAAAAAATCTCCGCGTGATTGTGTGGGTGCGGATGGATTCGAACCACCGAAGTCGAAAGACAGCAGATTTACAGTCTGCCCCATTTGGCCACTCTGGAACACACCCTCGCGTTCACATCCCTCGGACTGCGACACAACTACGTTGTATCGGTAAGTCTCTCGGGTGCTCCGCTCTTAAAATTACAAACCTCACTTTCGTTCAGTTTCTAATTTTAGTTCCTTATTATCATGTCAATGATCAATTCCCATCCGGGGAGCGAGAGCCTCTAGTCGGACTCGAACCAACGACCGCTGGATTACAAATCTAGTGCTCTACCAACTGAGCTATAGAGGCGGCGTCGCGCGAGCGACGGCTCAATACGATTCGCTACCTATGTAGCTCATATGAATTTTTGCCGTGCTCTCGCTCTTCGGTCCGAGTGCACTACGTTAGCGCTCGTCCCGATTTTTTCTATCGAGCAAAGAGCCTCATCGAGACACTTCCGACGAAAAAGCGTGCAAAAGTACTGCTTTTTTTTGACATAGCAAAATATTTTTGAAAAAAAATGCATTTTTAGGTCATTTTTTCTCGTTTTGCTCCTTTCACCTTTCAATTTTCACCTTTCCTTTTCCCTTTTGCGCGCGGATGTGTCGCCATGTACACCCGTTTGATCTGCTCGAACGTCGTATGCGTATATACCTGGGTCGTACTCAGCGAAGCGTGCCCCAACAGCGTCTGGATCGTACGGATGTCCGCGCCGTTATCGAGCATCGCCGTCGCAAACGTATGCCGCAGCACGTGCGGCGAGTGCTTCTTGAGCGTCGACACCTCCCCCATACGCGTACGCACGATTTTATATAAGGTATATTTCGTCAGTCCCGGGAAGAACTGCTGATTGCTGATTGATGATTGATGATTATTGATTTCTTCATCGCGGGCGGCGATGTAGTCTTTGATCTGCGCGACAAGCGAGTCTCCTATCGGCACGATGCGCTCTTTGCGGCGCTTACCGAAGATCCGTATCTGGCCTTGCTGCAGGTCGATATCCGCGTCCGTGAGCCCTAACAGCTCCGCCTGGCGCATGCCGGTCTGGTACAGCATCGAGATGATGAGGTCATCGCGTAGCGAATTTCCCCCATTCACTAATTCACTCACTCCCTCATTCTTCCCCTGCTGCAACGCAGCCTCCATCTCTTCTTCGCGGAAGAAGACCGGCAGCGGCTTGTCGGCTTTCGGCGGGAGCACGCGGGCGGTGATATCCTTCTTCACCTTGCCTTGGCGCAGCAGGAACTTATAGAACGAGCGCAGGGCGGATAGCTTGCGCTTCACCGACCGCGGCGACTGGTGCTGCTTCTCCAGCAGATCCAGCATCCACTCCTTCACGTCCGTCTCGTCGACGTTCTCGGGGTTATACTCCTCCGGCTCCCAACTGAGGAACGCGCAGAAGTCCCTTAGGTCATCGCGGTACGCCTCCACCGTCCTCGGCGAGTACTTCCGCTCTATGGCAATATAATCCAGAAAATGCTGAATCATAGGGACTCAAAAGAGAGTCACGAGGTTGCTCTCTTTTTTTTGTATAGGATGAACGCTAAAGCGAAGAGGATCAGTATTATCGGCTCGCCGATAGGGGTGTCGACTGTTGCGATCGCATCATCGGTGGGTTCTTCGTCCCAAACATCTTTTTTCGCTCTATTCGGTCCGGAGGTGCCCGGCTTATACACGGTTGTGGAAGTAGCGAGATACGATGTGGTACCTACTACCGGCGCATACGAGGAAGTAGAGCGGAACTCATAGTTGGGGTGTACGTCCTCACTCATGACGGGTGTCGTGCGCCATGCCGCGGGTGCTTCCACCTGCGACGCAGCATTCACCGATCCGATGCAGCAAAGCATCCAGAGGGCGAAAAGCCACTTGAAAATATGTCGTCTATGCTGCTTCATTATCGTACGGGTTGTCCCAAAATGGTATAAATCTGTCCGCGACGCAGGATATATACCTGGTCGTTCTTAATAAACTTCATTACCTGCTCGTCGTCCGCCGGCTCGATGATCTCGAAGCCCGTAGCAATCTCCGTGCCACTCTGCTCTTTATAGCCGCGGCGGCGGATATAGTAGCGGCGTTCGTGACTTTGCGTCGGTGTTTCGATCGTCAGGTAGATACCGTCAATAATCGCCCGCTCGGTATCGGTCTGCACATCATAGAGCACCAGTTCCCCGTCGATATTGTTCACGCCTGTGAACCACAGGTAAGTCACCGGATCATAGGGCAGGTCGCTGATGAGGAACGATACCGGGATATTGACGATCGAGTCGCGCAGGTCGATACTCAGTCCATAACTACCTTCCGCCGCATAGAGGTTAAACGGCGTAGCAGGCGCGTTGGTATTGGAGTAGTTATCGATATTGATGGTCGTCAATACCGCATCTTCTCCTTCCCGGATGGAGTTATGGTAGCCTTGTCCGAGCAGCAAGCGGCTATAGCAGCGCGGCGAAACGGGGTTCTTGGCCGTGACCGTCATGATGCCTTTGTGCCGCACCGGTGTACCGTCACGATGTCTCGGTGCAGCCGCAGGTCTGTCATGATGGACGGTGTCGGTCACGATGCGGCTCGTATTGAGCGTCAGGTCTATCGATGTAGCTTCTTCTTTGGCCTTGAGCACAATTGCATACATAGGCGGCAGGTAACGTTCCCGTTTCGAAAGTTTGTTTTCGGTTGCTAAGGCTACGACATTGGTCATAGGGGTATAAGCACTGGCTCCCTTCTTGGTCTCATCCATATAATCGAATTCCAGATTCAACTTGCTCGCATTATCCGCAATGAATCCCCAGATGTCGATAAAGCCCATCGTCGGGTTTCCAAAGACGAACGAACTCGACGCTACGCCATTCGTAAGGCGGAAGGTCTGCGCACCCGCTGTAGGATGGAAGGTCAGATCTCCGACCTCATTAGGGCTTGCCAATTCAATTCGTTTATCGCGCAGACGTCCTACATATTTGTCATCGATTCGTTCTCCGTATGTGCCGTAGAAATAGTACGTGTCATCATCCTTCGGCAGACGCACGATAGGCGTCTCAATACCTTCTTTGGTGCGCGCATAGATAGCGAGACCTTGTCCTGCCTTGAGTGGCAGATCGATCGCATTGGTTACTTTCGACCAGGCGGCAGAAGCCGAACGGGTAGAGTCAGCACCGGTATAATTAATTTTCTTGGTCTCGGTGTTGTAGACGGAGAGCCAGAACGAACCGTTACCGGTCTTGTACGTACGACCGTCAGCATCGAACTCACTTACTTCCCAAAGCGGGGTCTCGTTATTGAGATCGGCATTTGCCATATACAGGTCACCGCTTATCATACCCTCCACCGGCGCTGAACGGAATGCCCATTTCTGGTTCGGCAGTTTCATATCGACTACCACATCGGCGTAGTTCATATACTGCTGGTTTCCGATTGCAGCATCCGGCATAAAGCGGATGATATTACACTGGTTATACTGGAAGCCGACCTGTTTAACGGAGTCGTAGGTAGCCGGTTCGGTCAGGTTCGGCAGGTTCGGATAGGGTCTGCCGTCCGTCATAGCCGGAATAATTATCGATGTACTGGATAGCGGAGCAAAGCGTGCGGTAGCATGAATCGGCTCGTTATTCTGATCGATACCCATCCAGTTGCCGTGTCGGTTCCATTGTGTACTGATCGAGTCTTGCGGATCCCAACGCAGGTAATCCGGCACGATGGCAATGGTGAACGGCACAGTTCCTACCTTGCAGCCTCCGTCTAAGGTGTCCTTACCGAGGATCGTCTGCAAATCGATGGCAAAGGTGTAGTTGTAGCCTTGCTTCATCTCGTAGGTGTTGCTGCTTGCCGGCTGCAGGGTGATATCGTCTCCCTTCAGGTAGTACTCCGTTTGCGGATAATCCAAATCGGGCACCAAGGCCAGCTTATGGTATCCCTCTTGGAAATCGGGATCATCGGTCGCACTCAGCTTGACGGAAGCGATTCCTATGCTCGGCATGATCGAATCCACCTTGAGCGTGAACTCAGTATTGGCTGTCATTCTGTCTGCCAGTACAACTACCGGCAGTTTCATCTCGCTCGGGTCGCGTTTCAGTCCGCCTACGATAAGCGGTATAGCGGAGTCTGTCTCGGGTTTGAGCTTGATCAACATCGGCATCGGACAAACCTCCACACTCGAGTGCTGCTTCGTGTCGGTACCCGTACCCAATATCGGGAAGATGACATACTGCACCGAATCGCCCGCATAAACCGTTGCTGTCATTTTGGGTTTGTAGAGCGTCAGGAAGCCATTGTTCACCAGGTCGGCAAGGATATCATACGGATGAGCAGTGGTATCCAGGTCCACACGCTCGGCTTCTTTGATACGCTGCATCTCGTTACGGCTGACGGCGGCCAAGGTCGATGCGAACTGGTTGGCATTGACCGTTCCATAAGGATCGCAACGCAGAATGTCTTTCACCACCTTCACAATGTCGCTGTACTTGTAACCATATCGGCTCTTAGGCGAACCGGTCATATCGGCCGTATCGCCATACAGCAACCAGTCATTGACGCAGGTTCCGTTGAGGTTGATCGGCGCAACGCTATCGAGATAGAGCGAACCCTTCACGCGCAAACCGATATCATAGGTCGAGTTGGCGCATAGGTCAAGCGACTCGGTCGTGGGTAGCTCCTCGCCGTTGAGTTCCAGCACCATCTGGTTGCTTACCTTGAGGTGGTGAGTCATACCGCACAGGCTGTTGAGCATGTCCTTATAGTTGCCCGACATGTGTACGGTAAAGGTATCGATGGCATTCACGTAGGCGTTATGTATCACGTACTTGACAGGGCGTATATCGCCCTCCAATATTTCGTAAATATAGCCTTCTTTAAACGCACCGCTTGAAACTTTGAATGTATCGATCAGTTCGTTCATATTGACGAAGATCGAGTCCGGATGCGTCGGTTCGTAGGTCTTACCCGGGATAAAGAGTTTACCACAGATGGTATCATGATGGATTTCTTCTTCCAGATATCCGTCTATCATATGTACATACGTAACGTCTTGCTCGCTGTTGACGCTCTTGAGGGTATAATAGACGGTAGTGTCATTATAACCCTCGCCTACGATACCTTGGTAGTCCACGCGCAGGATGACATGCGACGGGAGTTCCTCGTCTGCTTTTTCCTTACAAGCCGTATTGGCCTGATAGGCGATCAACGGCGGCTTGGTAGCGAAGATACACATATCATCGATGATGAAGTCGTTTCCGTCCCAGTCGGAAGACACGTTGTAGATGCGTACGCGGAAGTGTTGGTAGTCGATATTCTCGTCAAAGACAATCGGGAAGTATATCTGGCTCCACTGGCTCGAGGGCTTGATACCTCCCGTAGTATAAGAGGTGATATCATCCCAATCGGTTCCGTTGACCGATCCTTGCACACTAAATATGAAGTTCGGGTCGGACTTGCCGGTCTGGCTACTGGGGTTGCATACATAGCCGGAGAAGAACATCTTCTGACCGGAGCACAGGTGGGTCTCCAGCGAGAGGGCGGCTACCTGACCGGACGAGGACATACCGTCGCAATAGATCATGTATCCGTTCTCGGCACCGCCGTGTTGCTCCATCGGACGCCAATAGGACGGGACACCGTCCCCCCAATGGTCTGCTGTCGGAATGCGGTTGATCAGTCCGTACTCACCGTGGTTCGGGAAGTCGGAATGGACGTGCAGTCGGTTGTGCGGCAGGTCGGAGGTCTCCGGGTAGGTATAGCCGTACGAAGCGTCCGCCCAAGGCAACGGGTGCGGATAGACCACATAGGCGCGTCCGGGTTTGTTATAGTCGAAGTTCAAGCGCTCCAGCACTTCGTAATGCTGCTCTATATCGTCGTTGGTGATCAGGGCTTTGGTGACACCCGCCTTTGTTGTTTCAGCCAACGGACCGTACTTGCCGGGCTTGTGGTATATCAGCTTATAGCGGCATATATTGAACATATATGCGCCATCCTCCGTTGTTTCCGGATCTTCATCATCCCCCGGTGTACCGGTAGTAGCCTGGCTTTGTGCACGCAAACAATAATATACGGTGTCAAACTCCTGCCCGTTGGTGATGTTTTGCTTCGCCGGCACTTTCAGGAAGTCGTCGCTCACAGTTGTCTCGTGGTTGCATACGGTGTATTTTTGGGTCTTGGGGTTGTAGGTGTACCATTTACAGGTAGCATCCCAACCGCCGCACCAGATCATCGAATCCTTGCGGGCAGCATCCCAACCGCCGTCGGACCAGTGATCATCCCGCATATAGTATCCTAACAGCGACTCCGACTGTTTAGTCGTTTGCAGGTGCTCGTAGTTGTAACGTTGCTCGGTGGAGAGCAGCAGTTCGTTGCCCAGCGGAGCCATCATCACATGATCCTCCATGTAACTTTCGTTCGCCAGCGGATAGGTGGCGCCTGTGTCGCTCTTGAAGCCATCCAACCGCTCTGCCATTTCCGTCCATGGGTGCAACTCAAATACCTCACGCAACGAAAGCGTCGGCTCCGGTATGGCGGACATGGTGTCCATCATCGCGGTATCCACCTGGTTCTTGTGCGTCAAGGACATAGGCAGGTTGTCGTAGTAGTTACTGATCTCAGCCGCATAGGTCACAGTCGGCTTCGTAGCTAAACCAAACTCCGTGATCGGCGGCGCCACACGCGCGACTTTGACGGGAGGATTCTTCTTGTTGTCGTTATAATCTGCCGCCTTGTAATGGAAGACGGTGTAGCGACCCATCGTCACCAATACTTTTACGGAGTCAGTACCGTCTTTTTTCTTTAGCATCACCGAGTCACCGATGATACGGAACGGGAAGTTGTAAGAGCCGCTCTTTCCGGAACCTGTATTTCGCGGCTGTATACGCCAGCTCTCTTCCGGTATATCCGAGTCACCTATCTCGCCTTCGCCCTCACGGAACCAGCGCCACCAACCGAAGAAGTGGTAGTCGCGAACCGGCAGATCGATATCCTGCTCAGGGTAGTAATAGAGGATGCGCTTGTTCTCATGCACCTGCTGCATACCGTCGGCTCGCAGCGGATCGCCTGAAGCACCGGACGAGTGAACCAGGTGCTGGTTGTTGGCATACTGGAAATAACTGGGTTGGGATACGGTCAACTGGTCAGTGACGACATACATCTTGTCTTCAATGACGATAATATAGAAGATACGTATATAGGCCATACGCGGCGTACGGATACCGCTTTCGGTACATTCTACCGTAATGGTGGTGTCCGTCTTACCGGAGATACGGCACCAAGTCGGCGTATTACCGTAATCGTCCACGAGAAGTACCTCTGCCATAGCTGTACTGCGTAAATCCATACCGCCGGATACCGTTACGTTCCTCTCATCCTCATCCAATACCTCCATCGTCGTGTTCGCTACGTCCAGCACGTGACTACCGGTGCGATTCATTGTACTGAGCTTGAAGGTATAGGGTACCGGATCGGTGATCGTATTGGGGAAGGTATGGTTGTAGGCATCGTTTTCAACGACACATACGAGCGAGTCGAAGGTGTCTTCGTGGTAGGTCTTACGTATCAGCGGTATCTTCAGCTCCGCATCGCTCACGGAGCGGAACGCGCTCCAGTCGCCCTTGAAGCGGTATGCCGGCGCACCTTCCCGTAACGAGAGGGTAACCTGCAGCGTATCGACGATATTGACGTACTTGCCGTCTATTTGCACATCCCTCGGACTGGTCGCGGAGCCTGAGGTGGAGACGGTGTTTGCCGTTTGACTGATACCGCTCGGGGGATCATCATCGCCGTCAAAATCACGTGCGTCGCGGATGAGGCTGAAGGTCTGATTGGTTTTCCACTCAAGGCTGCTGCTCTTCAGGTTGGACATGTCAGTCTCCTCTACGCGGCAGCAATTAACCATACTGTTACCCACCAGCATCGAGTATTCCTTATATGCCTTGTAGCGCGTCTGGATAGTTACCGTCATGTCGGTGTTATATCCGAAGGTCACTGTATCCCGGTCGGGATAAGCACCGTTGTTGAGCAGACTGTACTCTTGCTGCAAATAGCTCCACGAGAAGACGGATGCATCTTCTTCGTCGTCCACCAGTACCAGTTGGGCGCCGCTACCGCCCGTGAGCGTGAATTGCAACCATTTGTCATCGCCATACTGGAGCTTCACCAGCTCCTCTTCGTTGGCGTTCTCGTTGACATAGACATTGACGTAGTGATAGGTCAGTAGTGATGAGTCGGATGGATGAATCTTGGGCGTTTCGCCGTCGATCTTGAAATAGCGATCGACACCGTATTTCGTCTTCAGCGCCAACTGATTTGCATGCTCCGAGTCGTAACTGAAATGCCACGGGGTGATATATCCCTTGTCGCTGTTGGCTGCGTCTTTCGAACCTTTGATGAGCACCGTCTTTCCATCGTCTTTGTATAGCGTCCCGTCCTTTAGTGCATATTGACGGAAGATCAATCCATCGGTCAATTCACCGGTACCTGCCGTGATATAATAGCGTCTGGTGCCGCTCTGTACCGACCAAATCAGCTCGCCCCCTTCCAGCGAAGTCTGCGTCAGCGGAACACGTACGGTCACAGGATAAGGGACGTCATCGATGGTCACGGTCGTTGAGATAATCAGGGTATCATGGTTATCGTCCGACTTGTTCTCCGCTATCGTTGCGAGCGTGACGTACTCGTTCTTCGCCTCGGAGATGTTGAAATAGGTGCCCCCCGAACTGAAACTACATGCGCCCGGACCAAGACTCAGACTCGATGTGATGTCTTCGGAGGAAATAATCTCTTCTTCACCTATCGGATTACCGTTCACGTCAACCAATCGATGCGCGGTCACGTTCGCTAACGTGAAGTTAATCACCTGGCTGTTGCCCGCCAGAGGATTGAAGGTATAGGCCTTGAACTCGGGCTTCAGTACCAGATGGGTGATCGTTTCGCCGTAGTGGTACGTCTTCGTGCGAACGATCACATCGCGGGTACGGACCGAACCGTTTCCATTGACCTTCAGACCCGCGGCACCATTCTTCCAACGACCGTAGTATTGCTTTACTTTGCTGATACCGCCGTGACTCATCGTGATACGGAACGTATCGACGATATCGATATAGTTACCGCCGGCATCCTGCACATCAATCGGGCTGCTAAGACCGCTGACGATATCGTTATGCCAGTGGTAAGAGGTCGTTTCATGCGTCGCACGGTCTTCTTCCGCAACAGCAGTGCTCACGCGGCTATCCGGGATGAACTCAAAATCCTGCGATATGCGGTAGTTCTTATCCACATACAGGTTGTTCGGGTCGTGGAGGATATGATCGGGATTCGGATGGAAATAGACCGTGTCGTTCCCCACCTTCGTTACCGCCAGTAGTTGCTTACCGATCATGGATGTCCATACCTGTTCGCGTGACTGCTCGCCGTTATGATAAGCAAACTCAATCGTATCGCGCCATATATGCGAAGTCGTATCCGGCAGCACGACATAATGCTCATCCGCTACGCGGACACGCGAGATTTGGAAGGTCGTTGCTTCGCCTTCTGTCCGCACACCGTCGAACTGGTCGAGTGCCTCGTTGTAGTACACGAACGAAGAATCGCTACTGGGGCGCTTGTGACGTTCAATTTCTCCTCCCATAATGCCGTCAAAATAGTACTCAGACTTTAGTTTGGTGTTCTGCACATCCGCCACGCTGTAGTCAGGCCAACCGGTTGCAGTAGTAGTGCTGGTGGAGGTGAAGGCACCCGCCCAGGAGTTGTTGGCAACGATCGTCACCGGGTCCTTGAACGGAGTCGCCGGGTTTTCGTAATACAAACCCAAATACACATCATTCGCCGGCGCAAAATTGCTATAGAACAGTAACGAGTCTTTGGCGCCATACCGCCATTCACGGCGTGGGTCCAGGACGTATTCGTAAGATGCTTCATGCTCACACTCCTTACAGGTGGGGTAACCTATCAACTTATACGTGCTGATGTAGTTCGGCTCGGTATTATAGGGGTCCGACATACCCTGATAGGTGTCGGTCCAGTCGCCTACCGGACGAGCACGGGCATAACGGTTGGTTTCGCCTATCGGTTGGGTCAGGAAATAGCGCTTGCCGTTGGAATGCTCAAACGAGAAAGCGACATGATACGTTCCGGTATAGGAGCCTTGGGCATATAGCGTCAGCGTGGAGTCTTCAGGGTCGGTTAGGATTGTGCTTAAATCAATTACATTGCCCGGATAAAATTTCGTTCCGCTGCTGTCTGCTTCGGTGTTCCAATGCGTGAAATTGAATCCGTTTACCAGTCGCGGGTTCTCTACCGTTACACTCGTCGCTTCGTCTCCCGGATACTGGTCGGGCACTTGTATACCCAACAAGCCGTTGTTGTCGTAGTGGATATGATAACGCGGGTTGGCCTTAACAAACTCTATATAGCCGTTCGGCTCCGATCGGTTGGTATAAATACGTGCCCAACCGTCCTCACCACCTTCCACGAATTTGGTATGGTCCGTGGCTAAGGGCACCGCCGTTCCGTACACATTCACACTCCAACCCGGGATGTCTATTCCCTCGTCGGTTGCACTGTACTCCGGACCGGAATAGATCTTCGCCCTGATCTGCAGTGCCGCATAGGCTTCTGTGATATGCCACATCTCCTCGCTGGTCCAAATGGTGCTGTCGGCATTCGGACGCATCTGAACGTTCGTAAAGCCCATAGGAGTTGTCACTTGCAGGAAATAACCTGCAGGCTTGAATGCCACGTTGAGGTTATTCACCGCCGAAGTCGTATCCGCTACCATTCGTCCGGTAGCTCCCGCCGGTGCCTTGAAGGTACTCGGCAGACCGAAGATCGGCAGTTCACGTATCTTGGTGAACATGGAATGCGCCCCATTCGAACCCATCGACTCTTCGCCGTCGTCTTTATAGGCGTTGTTATAACCTACATAGTAATACGTACTGTCCGGCTCCGGCACACGCATCAGATCCGTTTGGTAATACTGCGTGCTGCCCTTGCGGGTCATACACGTCAGACGGTCCATCGTATAGATCTTCTTGATTGCAGTACTATCGGACGGGTTCTGCGGGTTGTTCTCGTTCATGCGATACCGCTTATAATCCTGCTCGTCGGTCGCGAAGAAATAACTGCTGCAACTGTTAATCGGGTCATCCAAGAGATAGAGACGGAAAAGCGTACGGGGGGTCGCATCGTGCTTGCTATCCGCATATGCATAAGCCGCTTTACCTTTTGCTATTTCACCTGCACCTGAAGTTAATTTCCATGTTGACAGCGTTGTATTGAAGGTCACCAAGGCCGCATTGGCATAGGACTGCGGGCTGTTGGCTTTCGGGATGTCGAACATATAGACCTCGCGGTAGGTCATCCCTAAGAAACCCGTTCCCATCCTTCCGTTGAAAGGATCCTTGCCTCGCCCCAAAGAACCTTTCGGGTCAAAAGAAGTGAGACCGGCACGACCTGCTACTGTAGGCACACCGCGTTCGATAGGAATGACGAACACGACATCACAGGCCTTTGCATCGGCGTAATTATCCGTCAGGTCACCCAGGAACTTAAAACTATCACTCGTTTTCAGTGTCTTACCGTCGTTCCAAATCGTATAAACGATACCGCCCAACGCTTTAGTACCACGATTCAACGGCGCACCCACCGACCATTCGTTCATCTCGGTTACTTCCGTGGCAGGGAGCAGTTTCATATACGTTCCCGACCCATAACTATAGTAATCGCCCGTGTAGCGGGTATAGTTACTGACGAAGAACTCCTCACCGTCTTCTTCTGTGCCGTTACCGTTCTTATCCACCCATACCGACAGCAAGAAACGGTCACCCTGCTCTAGGTTCACAACCAAACCGGCATCAGTAGGGGTCCAACCGACAGCATGCAATCTCAATGAGGCAAACAGCACAGAAATCAACAACAGAAATCGTACCTTCAATTCTTTTCTTAAACAAACAATATTCATAGCATTTATATGTATCTAAAAAAAAAAAACAGCGCAAAATTACAAAAAATTTTGCTCATATGCAAGTTCTCAAAGGAGAAATTGCGTTAAAGTCGAGAAAAATACTCAATTTTTTATTTATTGTCGAATTGTGCGAGCCATTCCGAGGGAGTCAATCCCGTCTCTCGCGCAAAAATTCGTCCGAAGACCGTCGCCGAAGAGAAGCCACATAGGTCAGCTATCTGCTGCACTTTCCAATCGGGGTTCTCGCGCATCAGGCGCTTCGCTTCTTCGATGCGATAATTCGTCACAAACTGATAGAATGTACAATCGAATTCGGCATTGATAAACTGAGAGATATAGGTTCTATTCATCGGCAGCACCCGGCGCAAATCCGCCAAGCGAAAATCCTGCTTCAAATAGGGTTTCTCCGTCTCCATCCATTGCACCAACAGGCGGCTGTATTCGGCATTCTCATCCTTCAAATCCTCCGTTTCCTTCGCGTTCTCATCCGCCTCTTCGCTCTTCGCCTGCTCCATCCATGATTTAGAACGGAACATGATTTGCTCATTGGTATAGACAAAAATAAAGAAAAGAAGCCACTGCTGAGTGAAAAGCCGCGTAGGCGTCTCCAGGAAACAGAGATAACCATAGGACAAACCCAATACCGACATCATCACCAGATAACGAATAATCCATTGTTCATCCGTCTCCTCGATAGAGCCGTAGTTATCCTCGCAGTATTTACGATATTCCCTCACATGATGGAACAGCAACACCATCCATACCACAGGAACGACCGCCAACAGCCATCGCAGATCCCAAGGCATAAACCAATCGAGCACCCCGATAACAATCACGGGCAAGAGACGCGTCAAGGCATTTCTCCACGTCAGCCATCCGGGACGCAAGAGCTCGGACGGATAGGCCAACAGGAACCACGCGATAATATCCCCGCCGAGCATCTCCCATCCCTCAAAACTGAATATTCCTTCCGCCGGCAGAAGCTCGCAATTCTCCCACATCCGATAACACACTCCCACAATCATCAGCACGGACAGCGCGGCCATGATCCAAGCATAGATCCGCCTGACGCGGATGCCGTTATTATGGCGAAACATCGCCCATGTATTGATCAGCGTCACCGTAATGATCGCAGTATTTTGCGCGGGAGAAACAAGCGAACGAAAGATATCGGCGGGGATCAACGGCGCAAGCCCATAACTCAGCACTACCGTCGCCAACAACAGACATCCGAATATAAATTCCGAACGATACTCGTAAAAGAATACACGTATATTTTTATACCTTTTTCCGTTCATTTCGGTTATCTCCATCCAAAACGGCTACAAAGGTACAACTTTTCTATGAAATTTGCAAATTTTCCAAAGAAAAAGTGTGCGATTTTTATGATTTTGCAAAGTCGATTTGCAATTTTTCTACTTCGGGCTCCAGAAGAAATCCGTCAGCCAGCGCGGCAGTTTGCTCTTCTTGATTTCCGGCGGCATTTCTTGCGGCAAAACAGGCTTACCCAACGCACGCTCCAAGCGGTTTTGACCCGCGCCGAAACGTACGCCGATATTGAGTTGCGCCTTCCACGACCAAGTCGCTAAGTTCAGCGTGTTACCCGTCGCCGTAGGCGCCGAGCGGAAACGAAGATGGTCGCCCGTCGCCCAAGCACTCAGGTGGACCCACTTGTTGATCTCCCAACTCACCGCCGCACGCACGTTTCCTGTCACGTGTACCGGTACCGACGGATGGAGCACAAACATCGGTTCGCTGCTCGGCAGGTCATACAGCAGGCTGTCCGGCACGTAGTACATGATATGGTTCACCGAATAGCACACGAGCATACACGCCGCCGAAGCGTGCAGCACCACCTTGCCCTTGTTCGGCGTATAGTTGATTCCGTACCCTACTCCCACCGCGATCTGACGCGTCGTCATACCTGTCATGCCGGACATGAGCGCGGGCAGCAAACCTATACTCTCGCCATCCTCCGGACCGACGATATTCAGCGTGTCGGTGAACTTGATCTGCTCGGACATATAAGACAGGTGCAGCAGCAGCGAACCTGCCGTCTTCTTCTGGATATACGACTGCTTGACCGCCGCGTTATGCGAGTAGTGCGCCGCGTTGAGCGCATACCAGATATGTAGGTGCGCATTCGAGATCGTCATCAGGTTCTTGCCTAACTCCGCCAGCACTCGGTCGTTATAAGCCACCTTCGTCGTCAGATCACCCGTCGTCTGCAGCGTGAAATCTATACCGATATACTTACTGCCAAACGAGAAACTCAACCGCCGCGAGTAGGCATGCAGCACGTCCCACGAATAGCCGAATCCGATACCTCGAAAACCGGCGTAGAAACCGACGTCCAGACTCGGTTGCGCAAGGTTCAGCAGCGACCATCTCTCGTCGCTGACAGACATGATACGCGAGTTGATACCCGACGAAGCGAGCGTCGCCGCCACCCGCCAACTATGCTCCGGCAGGTCGATATACGTCGTGTCGATATCTTTCCTTAGGTAGTTGTTCGTCCAATCGCCGATGCGGTAGAAGAACAGCAGACCCTTCGAGGGAGCCTTTTCACTCGCGACAGCGCACGTACTAGCACACGCCATCACGATAGTTACTATAAAGAATACCGCACGTCGCATTTCCGCTGCAAAATTACTGCTTTTTTGCGAGATATGCAAATTTTTGTAAAAAAAGAGGAGAAATGTAGATGTTCCGTAGGCTTGCGAGAGGAGAGAGCGCATTTTTTTTGCACAAACATTATAACGGCTGTGTACCGAGAATGAGCGCTCGTAATACACTCGGAGCAGGAAACGAACTAGAACCCGCATACAATGCGGGGCTAACGGACAAAGGACATTTCTTGGGTCTGAAAAGAATACGGGAGAAGCCGTTGCGGGTGGTATGGATAGACACGGAGCAGTTCGGGGATGTAGCCCCGAAAAGTGAACAGCAAGGCGGAGGCTTTAATGGCGAGTACGTAGGAGCAGACGGGAATACCTATTACAACGCCAGCAGAAACTTTTTGACGAGGTCCCTGTTCGTTTAGTACTGTTAGCCCCCCTATAGAGAGGGGGGGGGGGGTAACACACGTACTAAAGAACGAGAGTGGGACCTGTCAAACGCCGGATGGAGTCTGGGTCGGAGCAACGCTCCCCGCGGCTCCTTCCGTTCGAAGTGCCAAGTCAAGGCACTTCTCCATGGCACAATAGACGACGTAAACCGGCATACGATGCCGGGCTAATAGACGGAGAAAGAAGCAAATGAACAGGTATTACCCCCGAGATGCCCCCGAGATGCCCCCGAGACGCCCCCGATAACCTATTTGTAAAATACTGAAAATACGACAGTTATGAAAAGAAAAAAATCCAAAGAAAACGAG
>JAFSQV010000077.1 GCA_017446455.1 Paludibacteraceae bacterium | reverse complement strand
CTCTATCATTTCCGTATCTATATGATCGGCATAGATAGATGTGGTACTTAGGTCGTGGTGGCCAGCTGCATGCATGACAGTTAGCTCATCGACACCGGCATGTAGCATCTCCACGATTCCGGAGTCACGTAGGCTATAGATCACATACTCTTCAGGTAGATCCAGTTCCTTGCGCATATCCATCCATCGTAACTGTACACTTTTACTTCCGATAGGTTTCGATCCGGGACGGAACCCGGTACTGAATAGGTTACTATTTGCGGTGTGTGGATAGGTCGCAAGGTACTCCCGGATACGCTCTACCAGTTCATCGCTGAGCGGTGCATGGCGCATCTTCCAGCATTTCGCTTGCTCTTCAGGTATCTCTATATAGTGTTCATCGAGATGAATCTGACTCACTATGCAGCGCCGGATCTCCATCGGCCGCATTAGAGAAAAGTACACAAGCTCGATGAAGATCAGGAATGCCGGATCTCGATCACGCAAGTAGTTGAAGATGATAGTGCGCTGCTCGAGCGATATCACCTGGCGCTTCTTAATCTCCTTCTTGCGCGTCTTAATCAGTTTGAATGGATCTTCTTTACAGTAGCAGTGGCTAATGGCCCATTCAAAGAAAAGGCGCAGCTGCTTCAGATAATTATTGTATGTACGGTTAGATATACCGCGCTCTTCTCGAGCATACTGCAAGAACTCGAGCGCATGCACCCGGTTAAAGTCAATAATCTGACAGCCGTACAGGTTACTCTTCACCCATTCCTTCAGAATACTGCAGGTGCTGCTATAGGACACATACGTCGCATGGCGCACCTCTTCCTTCCGGTCCTTTAGATATAAATCCACTACATCGGCCAGTTGCATGTAGAACCTGGCATTATGAGTTTCACCGATTGGAGACCACCCACCGGCCAGCTTTACGTTAATCTGATTAGCGATGCCTTCAGCAAAGCGTATAAAATCAGCCTTGCGCTTGTAGCTCTGCCGGTACTTATTAAGTTTTACACGGTGGCGCATATACTTTTTAGTACCAGGATTAAAGACGGAGTAAACTACATGCACACCAGCCGCGTTGTCTTCATTTACAAACGCCGGCTTATACATCGGCTGTGGTAAGCCGGTGTGCTCATTCAGATGCCATACAGGAGATGCATTTTTCTCCGGAGTAGATACTCGAGAGCCTTCTTTTGAATTTTGAACACGCATTTTTTTTAATGGTAATTTTCTTTGGCAAACGCCCGAAGATAACTACCATTAAGTAAATGCTTATTTTTTTATGCCCGCTTCGTGCCCGGTTTTTCGCCTTCATTTGGCGTTTGCCCTGCAATTATCAGGCTTGCGGAGAGTGAGGGATTCGAACCCCCGGTACGACGTAATGCGTACACCGCATTTCGAGTGCGGCACTTTCGACCACTCAGTCAACTCTCCTCGCTTACACTAACACTCGCGTGACTGCGCGTTTCACGCTTGTAGAACGCTACGTGTTGTGCTACGCTCTCCACATCGACTATCGCTCCGCTAGCAGTCGCTGGGGGCCCCGGTAAAAGGGCTATAAGCGGAAAGCGGGTGCAAAGGTACTGCTTTTTTTTGAATTGTGCAAATAAATTCGTAAAAAAACTTATTTTGCCTTGATTTTATCGAATCCGGAACCGAAGACACCGCCTACATCGGCGATAGAAACAAGGGCATTCGGATCGAGCTTCTTCACAATGCTCAATACCAACGAACTCTCGGGTTTGCGCACCAGTACGGAGATCACTTTGACGGGTTGCTGCGAGTACCAGCCAGTGCCATCGAGGACTGTCACACCGCGGTTGACCGTCTTGTTGATCTCTGTCGCTATCTCATCGTATTTGGACGAATAGATGAGGAAATGCACGGAGCGATGCAGGCGCGCAATGATCCAGTCCACGGCGACGGTATACGAGATCGTCATACACACACCGTAGAGCACACGCTTGATCTGCAGATAGACGGGATTACCGCCTTCCGCCAGCATACTCTCCGGGAGCGGCAGGAAGAACGCCGAAGCAATGATGATGATGTCGCAGAGCAACATGATGTTGCCGAGCGAGATATTATGATAGTGGTTCACTATCATCGCTACGATATCTGTGCCTCCCGACGAACCGTTCGCGGCCAGCACAATACCCAGACTGAGTCCGAACACAAATCCGCCGATGATAGCGCCGAGCCACGGGTCGTCAATGATGGGTTCCGGCAGAATAGGAATGATGCGATACCAGAACGTGATGGCCGCCACTCCGACCATCGTGCGGATACAGAAGCGCCAGCCGACCGTAAAACCGGCTATGATAAGCAGGATGACGTTAATCACAAAGGTCGTGAGCCACACCGGGATAGCGCCGTTATAGGCAGGAAACAGCGAGGGAAAGAGTCCGTCTGTAACATAATAGATCGCAGAACAGATACCCGTCAGACCACCGCCGACGAAGGCGTGAGGCAGCAACACCCAGTTGACCATCAGAGCCATAGGCGCGATGCCGATGATGATGGCGATATACTCAAACACCGTACGCGTCCTGGACTCGTGCGGCGCATTGTGCGGGTTGACAAAAGAACTATAACGTAGCATATTATTTACCATTAGCCATGGGGTCGAAACCTTGACCGAACACGCCGCGCACTTGACTCTGGCTGACAAAAGCCTTCGGATCGATAGCCCGCACGAGACGGAAGATCGTAGCCGATTCGTACGAACGGGCGATACAGGTAACAACTTTCATGGGTTGTTTATTATATCCTCCCTGGCCATCCAGGAACGTACATCCGCGGTGGACCTGCGTGATGATGGCTTGCGCTATCTCCTCGGGTTTCTGCGTGAAGATCATGAACTGCACGGATTGCCGCATTCGGTTCATGATCCAGTCGACAGCCGTCGAAGCCATGAAGGTATAGGTGAGACCGAAGAGGATCTTCTCTATCGCGCCTTGCGTGCCCGCCGCTTGGATGGTAGGCAGGAAGAAGGCCGAAGAGATAACAGTCATATCGGCTAAGAGCAACACGCGGCCCATCGGCAAGTGATGGTACTTGTTGACGATCATCGCGATGATGTCCGTGCCGCCGGTAGAACCGTTGTTGAGGAAGCATATGCCAAGGAAACAGCCGGTAAACAGACCTCCGATGACTACCGCCATGAACGGATCGGTAAGCAGCGGGACTTCTGCGATAGGAATGAGTTTCAGCCAGATCGTGAGCCACATCACACCCCAGATCGTTCGGAGCGCATAGCGCCAGCCGACGGTAAGAGCCGCGATGATAAGCAGCAAGATGTTGATCAAGGCGCTGCTCAGCCAGATCGGCACGTAGGCGTTCGTCGCGAAATAGATGATCTCGCACAAACCTGTCACGCCGCCTCCGACGATCGCGTGCGGCACCAGCAGCTGATTGACTGTCAGCGCGTAAGGGATCGTACTGATGATGATCAGCAGAAACTCCTTAAGTGTGATCCACGGCAGCGCACGGTAGTACTTCTTCAGGTTGTCACGCAGGTGACTTATTTGTTCTCTTTTCATGCAAAACGTGCTACTAAGTTACGATCGCCGAAACCATTGTCTACGCGGCCGACAGGGCACCAGAACTTGGTCTGTGCCACCCACTCCGTCGGGTATGCAGCCTGTTTGCGGCTATAGGGGTGCGTCCACTCGTCGGCTACCACCTCGTACTCGGGGTGCGGCGCGTTGACGAGGACATTGTCTTCTTTGTCGGCCTTGCCGGACTCGATATCGGCTATCTCCTGGCGGATCTGCAACAGCACGTCGCAGAAACGGTCTATCTCCGCGAGGGACTCCGACTCCGTCGGCTCTACCATCAGCGTGCCATGTACCGGGAAGGAGAGCGTCGGCGCATGATAGCCGTAGTCCATGAGGCGCTTGGCGATGTCCGCTTCGGTGATGCCGATCGCGTGGAACTGGCGGCAGTCGAGGATGAGCTCGTGTCCTACTCTGCCCGTCGCGCCGGTATAGACGATGCCGTAGGCATCTTTGAGACGTTTGGCCATATAGTTGGCGGAGAGGATAGCCGCTGCGGTCGCGTGACGCAAGCCTTCCGCGCCCATCATCGCGATGTAGCCCCAGGATATCAACGCCATGTTCGCATTGCCGTAGAGCGCCGAGGAGACACGATTCTTATCTTCCGTCGGCAGACAGTCTGCGAGCGCTTCCGTGCAGCAAACCGCACCTGCTCCGGGTCCGCCACCGCCGTGCGGCGAAGCAAAGGACTTATGGAGATTGAGGTGGCATACATCCGCACCGATGAAGGCGGGGTTGGTCCATCCTATCTGCGCGTTCATGTTCGCGCCGTCCATATACACGAGTCCGCCGTTCGTGTGAACCGCGTCGATCATCTCGCGAATCGCTTGCTCGAAGATACCATGCGTAGACGGATAGGTGATCATACAGCCCGCGAGGGTGTCCTTGTGCTCCTCGCACTTGGTTTTCCAGTCGGCGAGGTCGGTGTTACCCAGTTCATCGCACTTCACTACGCAAGGCTCGAAACCCGCTTGTACGCAC
The DNA here is from genome assembly GCA_017446455.1 of Paludibacteraceae bacterium. GTDB lineage: Bacteria > Bacteroidota > Bacteroidia > Bacteroidales > Paludibacteraceae > Colicola. The sequence goes on along the minus strand of JAFSQV010000077.1, from coordinate 3,058 downwards.
GACGCAGGGTTGGTGCCATGCGCCGAAGCAGGGATAAGGAGCACTTTGCGTTGGCTTTGGCCTTGGCGTTGGCCTTGACGGCGAAGGAATTCACGGATGACTACCAATCCCGTATATTCACCGGCCGCTCCGGATGTCGGCTGCAGCGTGCAGGCTTTGAAGCCCGTGATGGCGCAGAGCTGCTCTTTGAGTTGCTCCATGATGGAGGCATAGCCTTCTACCTGCTCGGCGGGCGCCAGCGGGTGAACAGCCAGCGCAGCGTTGTAGGTGATGGGGATCATCGCCGCCGCCGGGTTGAGCTTCATCGTACACGAACCTAACGGGATCATCGAGGTCGCCAAGGAGATATCCTTGCGGTCGAGGCGCTTGAGGTAGCGCATCAGTTCGGTCTCGGTATGGTAGTTTTTGAACACCGGTGCTTGCAGGAAGTCGATATCGCGAACGCGGCTCTCGTCAATCGCCCAGAGTCCTTCGAAGGCCTCGGAACGCTCTTCCTCTTGCGGCAGGTTGTCCGCCGCTTCGGCGAAAAGGGTGATCAGGTCGTTCATGTCGTAGAGATCGACGGTCTCGTCGAGCGAGAGTCCTACCCATCCTTGCGGGTCGTAATAGAGGTTGATACCCTTCTCTTCCGCCAACGCACGCAGGTCGTCGATCCAACCTTCTTCATCGCGCGTGATCTTGAGGGTGTCGAAGAACTCCGCGTTCTCCTGGTTGTAGCCGTAGGCCTGGAGCATCTCGCTCAGATAGACGGCTTTGCCGTGAATGCCTTCGGCTATCTCGCGGATACCTTCTGCGCCGTGATAGACGCCGTACATACCGGCCATCATCGCCGAGAGGGCTTCGGCCGTACAGATATTCGAGGTCGCGCGTTCGCGTTTGATATGCTGTTCGCGCGTCTGCAGGGCGAGACGGTAGGCGGGGTGCTCGTATTTATCTTTGCTCAGACCGATGATACGTCCCGGCATGTCGCGTTTGTACTCATCACGCGTCGCCATGTATCCGGCTGTCGGACCGCCAAAGCCCATCGGCAGACCAAAACGCTGCGCGGTGCCGCACATGATATCGGCGTTAAGCGGTTTGAGCAGCACGAGCGCCATCAGGTCAGCCACCACCGTCACCTTCAGTCCTGCCTCGTGGCAGTCGTCGATGAACGTCTCATAATCCTCGATCGAGCCGTCGCTGTTCGGCCACTGTACGAGTGCGCCGAAGAAGTCTGCGGTCGGTTGGAAGTCCGCGTAGTTGCCGGTGACGATCTCGATATCTTGGCCTGCCGCGCGGGTGCGCAAAACAGCTAAGGTGTTCGGCCATATTTTCTCATCCACAAAGACCTTGCGCACGTTGTTCTTGACCTGCTCGCGCGAGCGGAGGTTGCGCATCATCGTCACGGACTCGGCGGCAGAAGTCGCTTCGTCGAGCAGCGAGCAGTTCGCCAGCGGCAGGCCCGTGAGGTCGCTGATCATCGTCTGGAACACAAAGAGCGCTTCGAGACGTCCCTGACTCACTTCGGCCTGGTAGGGCGTGTAGGACGTGTACCACACAGGGTTTTCCAGGATGTTACGACGAATGACGGCAGGCGTGATCGTGCCGTACCAGCCGCGGCCGATATACGAGCGCGCGGACTCATTGTGACTCAGCATCACGTCGGCTACCTCCAGCTGCTGCTGCTCCGTGTAGGGTTCTTGCAACTCGATACCTTCCGGCAACAGGATGTCCGCCGGCATCGTCTCGCGCACCAAGGCCTCTACGGACTCAGCGCCGACAGCCTCTAACATCTTCTTCTCGTCCTCGGGCGTCAGTCCGATATGACGCGATTCCAAATAGTTTACTTTCATATAATGATGTTCGTTTTCTATGTCCAAACTTTTGCGACTGCAAAAGTACTGCTTTTTTTTGACATATGCAAGAGTTAGGTATTATTTTTCTGTTTCTCGCGGATGATGGCTTGGATGAAGTTGTCTAGTTTGGCATATTGCTTACGCCGGAGGACGCTGGCTCCAGGGCGCAAAGTCTTCTCAAAAGGCGCTTCCGGATCGGGTCGCTTGAATTGGGCATAGAAACGTTTGCGGTAATGCTCTAATTCTGCGCGCAGGTTCATGATGTGTTCACGCTCTTCGGCGCTCATCGCTGAGAGTTCTTCGTCTGTGATCTTGGCAGAGTTGATGATGGTAGAGGAGAATTGTTTGGTTTGGGCAAAGAGTTGGATGTTTGCGAGTTCAGCTCCTTTGGGCGGAGTTTTCTCATAATCGCGGGGATTGACAATCTTATAGGACTCTTGAACGCCCTCTTTAAGGACTGCTCCGCTGGGTGCGCGGTACTTCTTTTTTCGCATGATAATACCGCTTCCTTTTTCGAATTCCCCGTTCATTTCTTTTACGGGGGCATAAAACTTAATTTTGGTCATATTTTGGCACGATTTTTGTAGTATATATTATTGAGTATCAGCACGTTATGCCAATTTGGCAGTTCTTGGCAATTTTTGGCAGTTTCTCGTGCAAACCTCGGGGTCATCCGGGCTGAATATCCTCCTAATCACACAGAAACGACACCTAAATCACCCTGAAATCACCCCCTTTACTCTGCATTTTGGGTCGATAAAACCTCGATTTTGCATCGAGGGAATTTCGTTGTGCCCGGCAAGGGCGATCTAATGTCAGCAATGTGTCAGTTGAGACGAGGGTAAATCACTTCTCAATCCGGGTGCAAAGGTACTACAAAAAAATGACATTTCCAAATTTTTTGGGGAGAGAAAGTTAAGAAACTAACAAAAAATGAATTTTTTAACAGGAAGGCGGATGGTGATATTGACTTTCTATTAGAGTCCTTTAGCTTGTTCCCTTTTTGAGCGTCAAAAGGAACAAGCCGGTAAAAAAAGGGAACAAGCCGGATGAGCTCAATACAGGCTATTCTGCAGGTATAAAAAAAAGGAGCCCCGAATGTAATGAACCCCAAAAGTTGAACAAAAAACTTTTGGGGTATTTTATGCTTAAAAAACATCCTTATGAAGAACGGTTGCTTGCCGTAAAATTATGTTTAGGAGGACGTCCTTTAAAGTCTGTAG
>JAFSQV010000014.1 GCA_017446455.1 Paludibacteraceae bacterium | reverse complement strand
TACAAAGCATGTCACGAAAAGGCAATTGTCTAGATAACGCAGTGATGGAGAACTTTTTCGGTCTGATGAAGACGGAGTTACTTTATCCGAATAGGTGGGACGATATAGAGACATTTAAGTGTGCATTGAGATAGTACATTAGATACTATAACAACAATCGTATAAAACTTAAATTAAAAATGAGTCCGGTAAAATATCGAACTCACTTTCAAAATCAAGTCAAATAGATTTAATAATCCGTCCAACTTTTTGGGGTCACATCAGGGGCGGGTTCCCTCCGAATTTACGTTCGCTCTAACGTGCAAACGGCAATATTTTACCCAAAACCACTATACTAAGTAAACTTATTTATTTTTTTGGTCAAAATCTTGCTCATTTCATTTTTTTGTAGTAAATTTGCAGCGAATTTGTTGGTATGAACGCAAAAATTCTCATTATAGAAGGCGATATCAGCCTCTCGACGGTGCTCTGCGACTACTTTCGTAGTCGCGGGTACGAAAGTCATGCGGTTGGTTCGGGCAAAGAGGGACTGGATTTCCTCTCGAAAACATATGCCGACTTGGTGCTAATGGAGATACAGGGCATCGGTTCTAACGGGTATGACTTGCTACGCGAGATTCATCACCGCTACTCAGAATTGCCGATCATCGTTTTGACCACCCGCACCGATCGCGAGAGTCAGATGCGTGCATTCCAATTAGGGTGCGACGACTATCAGTTCAAGCCCTTTTCGATGGATATTTTGATTTACCGGATAGAGGCCATTTTGCGTCGTGTAAAGAAGCAAAATGAGAGCAAACAGCGGGTTTTCAATCTCAACGGACATCCGTTCGATGCAACGCATCAGACCTTCGACGGCGAGCATCTTTCGGGACGCGAAAGTGACCTGCTTTTGATGCTTTGTCGGAACGAAGATGAGGTAGTGGACAGGCACCGTATTTTAGCCTCGTTATGGAAGGAAGACAATGCCTTCACTTCGCGCTCTATGGGCGTGTATATCAATCACTTACGTCGATTTTTGGAACGCGCCGGATACTCGATTGCGGCGGTGAGAGGCAAAGGATATAAACTTGTATTTAACGAATCAAAATGAGACTGATTGCACCAAGTGTTTTGTCGGCCGATTTCGGTCATTTGGCACAGGATTTGGAAATGATTAACCGCAGTGAAGCGGACTGGTTGCATGTGGACGTGATGGATGGTACGTTTGTGCCGAATATCTCGTTCGGTTTTCCGCTGATGGAGCCGATGCGCAAGTATTGCACAAAGCCGCTGGATGTGCACCTGATGATCGTTCATCCGGAGAAATACGTGGAGCGATTTTGCGATGCGGGTGCGTGGTCGGTCGGTTTTCACTTGGAGGCTGTGGACGATCCGCTGCCTATCCTGGATTTGATTAAGGCGAAGGGCGTGAGGACGTGTCTTACCATCAATCCGGACATTGACGTAAAACGTTTGGTTCCGTATTTGGACAAGGTGGATATGGTGTTGCTAATGTCGGTTTTTGCGGGCTTCGGAGGCCAGAAATTCATTCCCGAGACGATGGATAAGATTCGCTTTATCAAGGCGGAGATAGAGGAGCGGGGACTGCAGACGCTGATTGAGATTGACGGCGGTGTGAACGCAGAGAATGCGCATGCATTGTTCGACGCCGGCGCGGATGTGCTGGTAGCCGGCAGTGCCGTCTTCGGAGCGAAAGATCCAATAGAAGTGATACATAAGATGAAAATCACGGCATAATATACTTTGTATATTATAAGGATGGGTAGGATACGATATTACCCCGAGATGATAAGCACATGATAAGCACATGCTAAGCAAAATACGTGCATACCCGATGATTGTATTGCTGTTGCCATTGGTAGCAGCAATACTTCTTTTCGACCATTTTCGACCGTTTGTGCCGCAGACAGAAGAAACGGGTACAGAAGCTCAGCGGGAAGAGGTGAAGACGTACGGATTTGTGATTGAGAGTGCGCCGAAACCGACAGCCAAGTGCGAGCGGTTTGAGACGAAGGTGATAGGGATGAAGGAGTTAGGGATGAGTGAGTTAGGGATAAGTGAGTTAGGGATTAGTGAGTTAGGGATTAGTGAGTTAGGGATTAGAGGCTTAGAGGTTTATTTGTATCTATTGCGAGATAGTACGCGGGCCTTGCCGAGTTGGGGTGATACCGTAGTGGCGAAGACGCAGATTGAATGGTCGCGAAGGACGGGCAGAGCGTTCGCAGCGCGGTACAATCTTTTGCCGGCAAAGGAACATACAGAGCCTTTGCAAGTGCGCTTGTACCGGCGCTTGGCTGCAGCCGGTTTGAGTGGAGATGAATTGGCCACAACGGGTGCGTTGACGCTGGGTTATAAAGATGATATTGACCCGGAGATACGGCGGCACTTTCAGGCCTCCGGCGCTGCACATGTGCTGGCCGTGAGTGGTTTGCACACGGGTATTTTGTACGGGTTGGTATTGTGGCTCTTGACCTTAGGCGGACGCTTCAAACCGCTGTATGAGAACCGTTTAGGCCGGTGCATAATTAGTGGAGTTGTTATTGCGGTGATGTGGGGCTACGCGTGGTTGACGGGAATGACACCTTCGGTAGTCCGGGCGGTGACGATGGTGACGATCTTTGAAGTGGGACGAATGCTGTACCGGCCGGCCTTTAGTCTGAATACCATCGCCGCAGCAGCGGTATTGATTTTGGCAGCGCGCCCGACGGATTTATGGAGCGTCAGCTTTCAGCTGAGTTTTGCGGCTACGGCAGCGATCGTAGTGATGGCAAAAAACCTGACTCCTACCCTGCCCTCAAAGGAAGGAATTTTCAAACAAATCGGACTCTATTTTCTTGGGATTATCATCGTGTCTCTTGCGGCGCAGATAGGTACTTTACCTATCACGATGTTCTATTTCGGGCAAATAAGTTGCTATTTTCTGTTGACTAATCTGATTGTTTTGCCGCTCGCGACAGTGTTAGTTCCTTGCGGGCTGGCTACGATTGTCTTAGGCTGCAGTTGGTTGGGAACGATGATGGGCAAAATGACGTACGGTTTGGCATGGGCAATGAATCATTCGACGGGTTGGATAGAGCATCTTCCGGGCAGTACAGTCTCGGTGCATATCGGGTTAGGAATGGTTGTTGCGTATTACCTGATTTTTATTCTTTTTAGTACTTTTCTTATTAAAAATCGCTGATTTGGTATAAAAATTGTATTTTTATTTGTGTAGATGCAAAATTTTTTGTATCTTTGCGCCCTAAAATGAATAATGTGCACGAACATGAGACACATGCGTAAATTATTAGTACTGATATATGCCCTCTGTTTGGCCCTTGTTATGCGGGCTCAAGCGACTTTATCCGTTTCTCCGGTGACGAGTACCGAGGGTTATGATTTCTACACCACTTTTTTGCCGAACGGAACCGCTCAGCGGAATGCTCCTGACTTGAAGTTGCAATTCTTGGTTAGTTCCCGAGAAGTGCCCGGTCATCCGGAGATCACGGAGAATACAGTGGTTGTGCAATGCGGTTCATTTCGTCAGGAATACCCCGTGGCGGTTAACTCCACGGAGGTCATCGACATGGACGCGGATCTCGCTTATTGGGATATCACCCACGAGAAAGACAATGTAGAGACCCCGCTCACGTTAGGTGTGCACATCTATAGTAAGAACGGCGTGAAGATGACCGTGTATGCGGTCAACCAGATTGGTACTACCGACAAGAGTCTTTCTTTGGACGGTTCGCATGTGCTGCCGAAACAAGCGCTGGGACACGAATATATCGTAGCTTGTAACAAAGAAGACAATATCGCAACGGAGTTTGTAGTTATGTCCACAGCGGCCGGTACGAATATTAAAATCCAGTTGCCGGATAACGTAAAAACCAGCAAAGGAAGTACCGGCACACTGACGGCGACTTTCCCGCAGCCTTACCAGATTTATATTGTTCGCGCAACGGCTGATCCGGAGAACCCGGCGAATACCATTGACTTATCCGGAGCAACGATCTGTGCAGATCGGCCGGTAGCGGTATGGAGCGGAAACCAAACGGCCGTTTTCACCACCGACCTGCCGAATGCAACCTTCGACCATGCTTTTGAGCAATTATTGCCGATTGACCGCTGGGGCACGGAATTCATTGTGCCGTTGACAGGTCTTCATACGCAGATCAATAAAGTGGATATCATCGCGCGGGACAACGGCACCAAAGTGACGTTAACCACCGCCCAAGGACCACAGACGAAGGACAACATGCTCTCCGGAGAAAAGTGGTCGAGACTCATTGATGCGTACCACGTGCACGGCTTCGGTGCTACGTTGGAAGACAGTACGGTGGTTATCAAGGCAGACAAACCGATTCAGGTCAACCTCTTCACCTCCAGTGCCGTCTACAACGGATATCTGGTGAACAATATCCCGCAGTACCAAGGTGACCCGTCCATGACGATGATTACGCCGTTGGAACACTTGACGGACACCGCGGTATTCGCAACGTATCAAAATCCGCTGAAAGAGATACAACCAATGAGTTATGAGTTGGTAGTGTGGGCAAAGAAAACGACCATTCCCACGCTCAAACGCAACGGGACGGCCGTACCTCCGAGTTTGTTCAAGAACTTACCCGGAAGTGTTTATTCCAACTACCAATATGCCCGCATTCCTATTCCGAGTGAGGAAGAAGGTTATCAGATTCTCACGGCTGCGGAGAAAGGTTTCGGCGGATATGTATACGGTTTGGAGAATAGTCAAGCGTGTCTCTACCCGATTGGCTACGACTGCACACCGGTGGAGGACTCATTGTTCCTCTCCAAGAAATACGAGCCAAAGGAAGTACATGGCGCAGATTTCAACGCCAAGTATCCGGACAAAGCGAACGGCGGCGGTTGGTATCTGGACAAAGTAGTGCTGCCCAATATACCGACTCAATACGACACGATTTTCATATGCGACAGCACTAAATTGCGTTTCCCGGCTATCATCCATAACGATTGGGACGCTATCAAGTGGGAAGTGATGCGTATCAATCAAAGTAACCAAGCGCGTACGGAATACACGCATGTGGACGACGCAACGCACAAGTACGAATACCAAGAAGGCGGTCTAAGCAATCCGTTCCTCGAGACGAGGTTCTTCGTGTTGCCGGAGAAAGACAGATCAGCCAGACAGCGCCATCCGTATGAGGACTTTGAGGTGCGTGCCATTCTATATCGCCAGCCTATTTTGTGCGATGAGACAGAGCAAGACAACTGGCAGAAAGACACACTGAGTACCATCGTGCGTACGTTCCGCAGTTACAACGATACCACCTGGCTTATCCGTTGTACCAACGATCCTGACATCGTAGAGCAAGACGGTAAATATTACATTAAGTTCTTCGTAAACCCGGAGACAAAAGAAAGTGTACTCACTCCGCTAGTAGTAGGAGAAAACGGAGTCGACGGAAATAGCGCTTTCACGCAATATTATACCACCGTCAACGGATGTGAGAATGATTCGATTGCCACGCTACGCGTACTGCTCTGCCAAAGTGACGTAAAAGTACTGGACCTCGGTTATCTGTGTGAAGATGATCTGGCAGATGTCCCCGACCAACTCAAAGACAGGCAATTCGGCGATTTCTTTAAGAACTTTGATTTCCCCGGCACGTTTACCGCCTGCAAGAACAATGGCAATATAGGAGCTAATGGCTGGACGTACCTGGGCGACAGTAAGTTGTATTGGCAGTTTGAAAGCACCGACATCATTCTCAAGACGGATTGTAGTGACAAGATGCAGGAGTGGATTGACAAGTACGGCGCTACGCTTCATTCATCGCGCAAAGTCCTCGGATGTGACAATTCGCTGAAACTGAGTTTCTATGTTTGGCCCATCACAGAGTACATACACGATGACGAAACGACCTGTAATACGCGATTCACATGGTCTCTTGACTACAACTGGTACGACGGACGATTTACCAAGCACATAGACATTCCCTATCAAGTCGGTGTAGACGGTATACATGAGGGAACGAATGTATGTGTATATAATCACCCGAGAGCCACCTATCCTGCCGGTACCGGTTTCTCCGGGTGTGTCGGTGAACGCCATATCTTACACCTCACCTTCCTCCACCACGATGAGACGCGCATCAAGGAGAAAGAGTTATGTAAAGATGATCCTCTATTGATTGTCAACAAGCGTTCTGACCGTGACATCAAGGACGAAACCTTCGAATGGGTCTTCAACCCGAGAGATTCTCTAACGGGAGTTGTGTATTACAGCCCCGAGATAGAATGTGTCAACTCGGATGGTTGTCCATATATCATACAATACAAGGTGACAGTCAACCCGGTAGAGACTCATTACGACACGGTTGTATATTGCTACGATAACGGCACGCAAATAGAACATAAATGGCCGGAGCACTCTCCGTTCTGGGCCTATGAAAAAGGCAAGCCTAACACCAGGAAGCGTTACCACAACGAGACCAATCCGCTGCGTATCAATCGCTCCAAGACTGCGCGTATCGTTTACGAACTGGCGGATACGATTGTGGACATTCCTTGCCATAGAATCTATTATCAGACGGTTATCCTTCAACCCGTATACGAGACCAAGGAGACCTACACGCCTATCTCGACCCAACAATGGTTTGAGTGGCACGGCGTGATCTGGGCCGGAGAGAGAGTGCTTACCGACACCATCCCGAACCCCGGGGGCAAGCCCATCGCCGTGCTCCAAGAATACGGAGTGGTACCGGAAGGATGGACCGTAGTTCCGGGCAAGAATATGTATACGTTGACAACGACCATCACCACTCGCCCCTATACGCGCGATGACGGTTCGTTGACGGATGTCTGCGACTCGACAGTGACTTTGCAGGTTCCGGTAGCGGACGTACAAGAAGAACACACGTACGCATGGGCTTGTAGCAACGAGACACCCTATACTTGGCAAGCCGGAGATACCATTATCTCTGTGGATTTACAAGACTACTATACTGATCTGAGTGAGTTACCGAAAACCGTCCGGTTAGAGGAACATCGTAAGACCGTTTCTCCTCCTTGGCCGGTAGCAGGTCTGGATGCGCATTTCTATCGACACCTGACGATTTATCCGGCTTATGTCACGACGGAAGATACTACATTGTGCCAAGTTCCAGGAGAGACAAGAACATTCAAAGGTATCGTATTCTCCGTAGACAAAGATACCGTATTGATAGCCGGTAATGACTTAAAGACCAAAACGAAGTATTGGACAGACCCTGAAACCGGCGATAAGGAGCCGGTAGAATGCGATAGTATCGAGGGCGTACGTATGTTCGTGCTTCCTATTTACCGGGAGGATGCCAACAAAGATCGCTCCACGTATGAGCGCACGCTCTATTCGTATGACACGCTGCGTTTCTTCACGAATCCGCAGGTGCTCTTTGTAGGTCAGGACTTCTTCCTCACCCATCCGAGCATAAAGGATTTGGAGGAACTCAAGACTGTGGCGAAAGTGGACTCTGCGGTCATCATCACGGAGGATCTTATAGAGAAGGAAACAGCAGGTGCCTTAAGCGGTATCTTCCATAGTTCACAACTCTCCGACGGAACACAGGGAAGTATATCTTGCGATAGTACGACCTTCCTGAATATCACGGTAAACAAGACAAATATCTTACCCGCAGTCAATCTGGGTGATAACGGCGATGTGATGGATGAAGGAGTAACCGAACCGTGGCATTTTGGCGGCGACACGACCGTAGCGCGCGCGGATGGCACACGCTACCATACGTTCACCTATACGACAGGAGATTACTTCCGCTACTACTACGACGAGAACGGAAATGTCATCGACGAGGTCGATTATTTCGACCCCTCCCCTAACCGTGGTAGCAAAGACTATCACTATAACGCGGACGGTACGCGCACCTACCTGCTGATAGACACTGTACTGAATGCTGACGGTTCTTTCGAGGTGTTTGTGCAAAATGTAACCGTCTATCCAACCTATTTGGTAAATGCGAACGTAAGCGAAAGTCTTGGTACCGTTGAGGTGTGCGCAAGCGACACCTATCATTGGGTAGGTCACAAAGATATTGTCGTTAGCGAACAGGTTTTGAAAAATCGGCATGCAACAGCAACCGATACCTTATGCGCTAAGCAATATCTGAGCCGCGGTATCTGCGTTGACTCTATTTGTATATTAGACTTGGTAGTCTTCGGCGACGGAGTGGTACGTGAGCCTAAGAACAGGTGCTTCAACGATCCTAAATGGTCCCCGGATTGGAAACGGGATTCCGTATGTTATAAGGCAGGAACAACGGTTCCGGATACTATACGTAACATCATACAGCCGCAAGACCCAACCGTCACATGTATCGACACCCGCGAAGTCATCGTTAGTTACACCCCTGCATATGGTGTATGGCCTTGCGAGGGTGACGAAGCGGATTTGAGACGCTTCCGAGCCATCTATATCGAGCCGTATACCTATGACACGATGGTATGCTATAACGACGATGATTTCCACTGGCTGTTGCGCAATGGTGAAGAGCATATCCCGAGCAACTTATACTTGTTTGACAGTGCAGGCAATCCGATCAATCGTTATACAGACGCGAAAGGCAATGCGACGAACAAAGTGTCGGGCAATATCGTTCCTACGGACTTGGAAATCGGCCATTCATACATCGTACGCGATAGCTTGAAGACGGTAGCATGTTTCTGCGACTCCGTGCTCACGCTCTACTATGAGATCCTCGAATCGCTGCCGCCTATCACCATGAGCGCTACGATATGCGAAGGCGAGACTTACCAATTCGGCGATACTATCTTAAGCACGGCAGGCACGTACGTGAGGTTCGTCCAAGAGGAGGGCAAGCCATGTAAGACCAAAACCACACTTACCCTCTCCATTGTGAAGTCCTCGCAGATCACCGTCGAGCCTACTCCCGTATGCTTCGGCGAAGCAAATACCGAAGCAACCTATGCCATTCGCTATTCGTACAAAGGCGGTCACCCCACAAGCTTCAGCATCCAGTATGCTTACGATGCGCATGAGATAGGCTTCGTGGATATCATCGACCAGGCTATCGTTCGTCCGGAAAGTGAATGGAAAGTAGACTCGGTATACGCACTCGACCTGCCGATTCCGAACCTCGAAGCACGTGAAGACTATCCGACGCCCGGTGTTTATCATGCAACCATCAGTTTCCAGAACGGCACTTGCTCCGGCGCAGGTCAGATGACCTATGATATCGAGGTGAAAGTGAACTACCCCGCATGGGTGATGGTTCAGCGCCATGGTGACCTGATCGTCTTACTGGATGAGAACAACAACGGCGGTTATGCATGGAACGGCTTCCAGTGGTATCGCAACGGACAAAAGATGTTCGGATACACCAAACCGTATCTCTATGTGCCGGAAGGTCTGATATACGACTCGGAGCAAACCGCGGAATACCACGTCGTGCTCACTGAGACGGACATCACAGGCGCGGTGATCAGTTCCGAGCCCACCTGTCCGATCGTCGTAAAAGCCATGCCGAACTCCTCGACAGACCCGGGCAAAGACCACGGTCCTTCGAGTGACTATATTGCTGTAACGCCCACCTGCGTTCCGCGCGGAGGATCCATACACATCCTCTCGCTCAACGAGAACAGCAGCGGCGAGTACCGCATCAACACCGTGGATGGTCAGTTCATCTCCAAAGGCACATACCACGGCCAGTCCACACCGGTGTCCATACCGTCCGTAGAAGGAATGTATATCGTTCAGGTATGGTCGTCGGATAAGGAGTCAAAAGAATCATATAGAGCCATTAAAGTAATCGTAAAAGACACATGTCCAAACTGCGACAAATCATCGTTCTAAGCCTCTGCCTCGCCTCTATTGCGACATGGGGGCAGAACCGCTATTCCACATCCTCCAAGGCGGAGAGAAACCTCTCGAAAGTGAAAGGCTTCTCCGCTAGGGATGCGAATAAGACCCGGAACTCGCTTGGCCTGCATTCCACCACATATACCGGATCGGGCCACTACCTCGGTTTCTCCGTAGATGGAGGTTGGAGTACGTTCCTGTCTAATATTCAAGGAGTTCAAAGTACGCCGGGCGGATGGGCCGCTAACGGCAAGTTCCTATACGAGTACCACGTCAAGAACTTCTTCTTGCAGACCGGTGTCGGCGTGGGTATTCAGCATGTGACCACACCGCTTAAGGCAGAAAGTATTCCAGCGAGTGCGTCCACATTCCTCAATGGATTCTCCAATCCGGATATCGGAAAACGCTATCCGATGACCGACCCCTACGACGGTATGCCGTTTAACATGAAGCATGTCTTCGGCGAACGCAGCGACATGGCGGAACTCTATTACGCTCAACTGCCTATCAACTTCGGTTATTATATCTCCGGTCAAGGCGGTGTGGGTTATGTGATGCTCGGCGCGCAAGTCAACTACGCCTTCGGCGGAAAGACACGCATCAATGCCACCTGTACCTCGCGTGCAGTCTTCGACGATTATATGGGTGTTTTTGAGGAAATGGATAATCATGGCTTCCGCAAAGATGTACCGCTCTCTGCCGACGGAGGTAAACTGCCGATTCGCTTGGGTAAAACCGGTGTCGAGAATCTCGATATTATCGGTCACCTCGAAGGTGGATATGAGTTCAACACCTATGAGGTGATTCAGCAATACCGCACCAGCAAGTCCGATAACTTAGACTGCCGCATGCGTATCGCGGCCTTTATCGACATCAGTCTGCCCAACATCAGCCCCAACGGGACCAATAAACTATACGATCTCAACATCAACGAAGCTGAGACCGATCCGGCAAAGATAGAGGCACAACAACGCGGACTGTATGATTTCCATACCTTCAAGATGAATCACGTCTTCACGACGGATGTCGCTAACGGCAATCAACTCTGGGTGCGTAATCTCACGGTCGGCGTACGCTTTACGGTCCTCTTTAGTTTAAAGGCACAACAGCGTTGTATCCTTTGCGACCCGTGGCGACACTAACTCTCTCCGAACTATGCGCCCTCATCGGTGAAGCGCTGGACGACAGTCTGGCCGCTTCGTATTGGGTGAAAGCCGAGATCAGCAGCCTCAGCGAACGCGGAGGCCACATGTATCTGGACCTCATTGAAGGAAAGTCCGCGAAGATGCGGGCAACCTGTTGGGCCGGAACAAAAGAGATGCTCACGGCCTATTTTGAGTCGGAGACAGGGCAAGCGCTGCAACCGGGCATGTCGGTGCTCGTAGAAGTGGAGATACAGTACCACGCCGTTTATGGATTGAGTCTCTCTATCATCGGCATCGACCCGAGTTACACACTCGGCGACCTCGCACGGCAAAGGCAACAGACGATTGCCCAACTGCAGAAAGACGGACTCTTAGACGCCCAGCAATTACTCCCCTTGCCTACTCTCATTCGCCGCATCGCCGTTATCTCTTCGCCGAAAGCGGCCGGCTACGAAGACTTCAAGCACCAGTTAGAAGCTTCTCCTTATTCTTTCCTTCTATCCCTTTTCGGGGCTACGATGCAAGGCGAAGGGGCTGCTCCTTCCATCATCGCGGCGCTGGATGAGATAGACAGTCAGGCTTTCGATGCCGTAGTCATCATTCGTGGCGGAGGAGCTACAGCAGACCTCAGTTGTTTTGACGACTACACCCTCTGCGCCGTGTGTGCGCAGTGCGAGCTGCCGGTACTGACCGGCATCGGTCACACCCGCGACATATCGGTCTTGGATCTGGTGGCGCACGAAGCACTCAAGACCCCTACGGCCGTTGCCGAATGGCTTATTCATCGGATGGACGCGCAGATAGACCGACTCGCGGATTTGCTGGTACGCCTGCACCGCACGGCGGAACGGCAGATTCTTGTTCGCCAACATCGCGTAGAACTCTTAGAGCAACGTTTAGCGGCATGTAACCCTGAATGCATCTATCAACGCGGATACAGTCTCTTGACCAAAGACGGAAAAATCATTCGTTCTATCGCAGATCTGCAGCCGGGCGATCAAGTCACCTCGCACCTCGCTGATGGTACAGCAGATATGACTGTCAATG
The DNA here is from genome assembly GCA_017446455.1 of Paludibacteraceae bacterium. Classification (GTDB taxonomy): domain Bacteria; phylum Bacteroidota; class Bacteroidia; order Bacteroidales; family Paludibacteraceae; genus Colicola. The sequence goes on along the minus strand of JAFSQV010000014.1, from coordinate 57,636 downwards.
GCTAAGAAAGACCGACATATCTTGGCTAAAGAGCAACGTATCGGTGCGTTTATTCTCTTCGGTATCTTCCTGATCATTTGGTTGACCGTGGCTTTGTGGCCTTCTAACTACCCCGAATTACAAGCACCGCAAGAACCTGTCAAACGCACATGGGAGCAGCGCAAGGACTCGATGCGGCGTGTCGATTCGTTACGATATGCGCAATGGTCCAAAGAACGCGAACAGCGCTATGACTCCTTTCGCTTGGCAGACTCTATGCGGCGCGACGAATGGAAACGCGAGCGGCAACTGGCCTATGATTCTTTTCGCGTAGCCGACTCTCTCTGGCGCGACTCCGTAGGATGGTATTATGCGCGGCATATCAAGAAAGATACCGTCTTGGATCTCAACCATACGGACACTGCCGAACTGCAACTCATCCGCGGCATCGGCCGATATACCGCCATGCAGATTATCCGATATAGGGAGCAGTTAGGCGGGTATATCAGTCCGACCCAACTGACGGACGAAGAGTTTGTCAAACTGCGTTTGGACACCTTATTAAGCCATTTCACGGCGGATAGCAACGAGGTACAGCAGATTCCTGTTAACAGCAGCTCAGCAGAGCGACTTCAACGTCATCCGTACATCCGCTACCAGCAGGCAAAAGCTGTTTATACACTGCGCAGAAAGCGCACACGTCTAAACGGCATTGAGGACTTGCAACACCTTCCGGAATTCAGCGAAAACGAACTCAAACGCCTTGCTCCGTACCTCTCTTTTGAATAAAAATTCAAAAATATTTGCATAATTCAAAAAAAAGCAGTAATTTTGCGCTCGCTTTTAGCAATCAAGGGGTATAGTGCCCCTTCCGGCGGAGGCCGGTTTCCCCGATTAACGGGGACACCTCCGGGGGCTATTTGGTTTTGACAGCAGGTAGAATGGTTGTGTAAGCACGCCGAGCAATGAGGCAACGCTCGTAAATCTCGCTTCGACACATAACTGGCAACAACTATGAGTATGCTCTCGCTGCCTAATCGAAGTATAGTAGATTAGCTTTCTTCGGGCGCAAGGCGCCTGAACGAGACATCGCTCCAAGCCGAGTCTGTGGGCTGAAAGGATATAGCGGTGCGGGAATTCACAGAATAGATATCGCAGGCTGCGATGCGGTATCGAGAACTTAGCAGATAAGCCGGTAGTTGGTGGCTTGGGTCTTGCTACCGGACGAAAACGAAGGCCAAGATAAGCGTGTAGAAAGCGGAATTGTTCCTTGTTTGGACGCGGGTTCGACTCCCGCTAGCTCCACAAAAAGGGGTATTAGCTCAGTTGGTAGAGCGCAACGTTCGCAATGTTGAGGTCAGGGGTTCGACTCCCCTATGCTCCACTTAATGGCAATAGAGATCAGACAAATCAACACGAAGCGCGAACTGAAACAATTCATTCAGTTCGCTAATGGTTTGTATGCCGATTGTCCGTACTATTGTCCTCCCCTCTTCTTCGATGAGATGAACTGCTTCAACGCGGAGAAAAACCCTGCGTTGGAGGTGTGCGAGTTTCAGTTATGGATGGCGTTCCAGGACGGTCAAGCAGTGGGACGTATCGCCGGTATCATCAATCACAGAGCCAACGAGAAATGGGGATACAAGCATGTCCGTTTCGGTTGGATCGATTTCATTGACGACCTGGAGGTAAGTCGTGCCCTGCTGGATACCGTTGTAGCGTGGGGAAAAGAACGTGGCATGGATGCATTGAACGGTCCGGTAGGATTTACGGATTTCGACCACGAAGGCTTGCTCATTGACGGGTATGACTATCCCGCGGTGATGGCTTCGCTGTATAACTACCCGTATTACGTGAAGCATATGGAGGCCTACGGACTAACAAAAGAAGCCGACTGGTTTGAGTTCCGAGTCTATCCGCCCAACGGCTGTCCGGAGCGCTTATGCCGCATCGCCGATATAGTAAAGGAACGCTCGCACGTACGCGTGGACAAAGTGAAGAACTCGCGCGAACTGGTGCGCAAGTACGGCATCGAGTATATGGACGTCATTGACGAGGCCTACCAGACTTTGTACAACTTCCAACCGATGACGATGAAGCAGAAGAACTACTACAAGAACATGTATTTCCCGCTGCTGAACTTCGACTTCGTGACCTTGGTTGTAAATGAGAAAGACGAGATCGTAGGTGTCGGTTTGGGTATGCCTGACATCTCGGATGCGTTGCGTAAATGTCATGGCAAATTACTGCCGCTCGGCTGGTACTACCTGCTGAAAGCGCTGTGGGCAAAAAAGATGAATTCGTTCAGTTTTCTGCTCATCGCCGTTCGTCCGGACTACCAGGACAAAGGCATCAATGCCTTGTTCTTCCAGGACCAGATACCTATCATCAACAAGTACGGTATCAAAATATTGGAGACGACCAACATATTGGAGACGAACACCAAGAACATTGCGAATTTTACGCAGTTTGACCACAAGCGGCATAAGCAACACCGCGCATATATCAAAGCGATCTAATGGGCAAGGTCTTCAAAATCTTCGGTGCAGCACTGGAGCGGATGAATGCGTACTTGCAAGAGCACGATGGTCGCTATTCCGCTATCCGGGAAAAGGTGTTGGAGCAAGCATGTATGTTGCCTCAGCCCTTCACCGCAGAGCACTTGGAAAATGCCTGTCAGTCGGACGGAGTCTCGACGGGAACGATATATAACTGCTTGCAACTCTTCCTGGATGCGCAGATTATCCATGCTACCAAGCGGCAAAAAGGACACCAGGCAACGGAGTATGAACTGATCACCGGCAACTCGATCCGGATGCAACGCATATGCCAGAAGTGCGGACGAACCACCAATTTTCGCTCACCGGCTATCGACTATATCATCCGGGAGCAGAAGACCCAGAGTTTTTTTATGCAGCACTATACGCTCCTGCTCTATGGCGAATGCCGCAAATGTAAAATGCTGGAATTGAAAGCACAAAAGAAAGCAAAAGCATGAGTACAATGACTATCTATTGGATCATCTTCATCGCCATCGCCTTGGCAAGTTGGCTCGTGTCCTATTCGCTCAAGCAGAAATTTGAGCGATACAGCAAAGAAGCCCTGCCGATGAACGGGCGCGACGTGGCGGCAAAGATGCTGCGTGACCACGGTATCACGGATGTGCAGATTACGCATGTCGACGGTCGACTCACCGACCATTATAATCCGGCTACCAAGACCGTCAATCTCTCGAAAGATGTGTATTACGGTACGAACGTAGCAGCCGCAGCAGTAGCCGCACACGAATGCGGACATGCGGTTCAACATGCCACGGCTTATGCGCCGCTGAAGATGCGCTCGGCTTTAGTACCCGTAGTGTCTTTTGCCAGCAACTGGATGACGTGGATTCTCCTCGCCGGTATGCTGCTCATTGAGAGTTTCCCGCAGATCCTGCTGGCAGGCATAGGTCTTTTCGCACTGACGACCCTCTTCTCTTTCATCACCTTACCGGTGGAGGTCAACGCCAGTCAGCGCGCCGTAAACTGGTTGCAAGAATCAGGCCTCACCGATCGCGAGACCACAGAGATGGCGTCCGATGCACTGCATAGCGCCGCTTATACCTACGTCGTAGCCGCCCTCTCGTCGCTCGCCACACTGGTGTATTACATACTGATCTTTTTAGGAGGAAACCGCAGGTAACCTCTTCGGCCCCGTAGCTCAATTGAATAGAGTGTCAGATTCCGGTTCTGAAGGTTCTGGGTTTGAGCCCCAGCGGGGTCACATAAAAAAGAACGTATCGTGCTGTGTATTAGCATTTTACGTTCTTTTTTATTTTTAAATTGACGAGATTTTGACGAAAATTCGCTATTTATCCGGCATTTCGGCACTTTGGACATTCGCAAGCGATATGCAGTAATGAACCCGCAAGCGCACACGCGATATCTCCAGTAAGGTATGCAACTTCCTCTCCGCGATGCGGGATGTTGAGTGCCTCTGCAATATCGTCGGCCAGGTGGCGCAGTTCGTGTGAAAATGTGTTGATTGTTTCTTCTGGCGATGTACTCCTGGAGATAACGACTACGCTCTCGCGCGTTCTTCCGGAAGAGTATGTCATTCCGCTATCACGAACAGCACTCTGAAGATGTCTCTCTGCTTTCATAAATTGCGCAGCGCTGATACCTATACTTTCCAGTACGCCTATAATCTCCGGTGCGTCTGCTGGTGTGGCTGCCATATAAACGTAAGCATCCCACCCGTACTGCTCGATATTTATCGTCTGCCGGATCATATGAAATCTTCCCAGTAGATTGTGCAGTCGTTCTTCATGCAAGTGTCTGCGTAGAACCGCACAAACGGCATGCCTTCATATCCGTCCGGATCATTCACGTAATCGGCCACGTACTTGACCAGATGCGCCTCGTCGGCAACAGACGATCCGTAGAAATCGGCCCTGCACATATTAGCCACATACAGCGCATCGTATATGTGGTCAGTTTTCAAATCGACAGCATAAGCTTTAAGGAGAGCATCGAGCGATTCCTTTGTGTACGCTTTGATTGGATTGCCGGATTTGTCGCGCATATGTGACGCTGCCCATTCCTGCAGAGCCTTATTGAAATGCCAACCGTAGTTGCTTAGGTATGCACGCATTTCGCGCGGCATATCTTCATATATTGTCTTATTCATAATTTCAAAATTAAGGGCAGAGAACATTAGTCCCCTGCCCGGGTTACTGATTAGTAACGTCTACGCTCACTAAGGTAGCGGTCACGTTCCATCTCGTCGCGATAGCGTTCGCGTTCACGATCGCGATCGTCCCAGTGCTCGCGGTACCGACTGCGCTCGCTGTAGTCTCCTCCGTACTCAGCCTCCATGGATTCGACATCTTCGCAAATCTCTTCCATGAGCTTCTTTGCGGTCTTGACTTTGTGTTTGAACTCGCGCAGTTCGTCAACGCTTGAGCCGTCTTTTTTGCTGATAATAAAAAGTCCCATTGCGGTGTCCTCCTACTTTCTTTGTTTCAGCACCTCGGAGAGCATGCCTTTTAGGTCCCCGATGGACTTTTCCAAACCGTCCACTCTGCCGTTGAGCTTTTCCATAGCCCTTGTGTTTTCTGCAGCACTACGGACTTGAGGGTTGAGTTTTGCAATGATCTCATCACAGCAACTCACGATCTCCTTGTGCTTATCAACAGAGGCAAGTGCCTCTGCACTGATATTTCGCATAGATTCAATCTCGCGAAGGATGTCGTCTTTGTTGTCAGCAACGACCGTCTGGCCGTTGTAGCTGAAGATAGTTGCATCGGATGGCAGCTGCTTGAATTCGAGCACCTGGTCACCGGATTTGACTTTTGCATCAACGGTTGTCCGCTGCTGCAATGGGAAGCCTGGTTGGAATGTAGTAGCGCCTGCTGTGAATGCTGGAGGCGTGACCTCGGCAACTTCACATATGTCTACTGATGGTTTGCCGTCTTTCTTGAGCACATAAACGAGCGTGCCCTTACGAAGTGTACTGAACATGTTGTTTGACTTTTAGTTGATTTAACTTGATTTGCTCTTTCGCCGTTTATGCAGCTCCAAGCAGTTGCAAGGTGCTGCTTTCGCGGTCGTAGTAGAACTCGTAAACACCCGTGCCCGGGATGTCAGCAATCGTCAACGGATCACCACCGACTTTTGTTGCCGCCTGCGTACCACCGTTAGCAGTGAACACAATAGGCAGTGTGGCGGTGGCACCGTCCGGGAACGCTTGTGAAATCTTGATGAGCATGGTGCCGCGAGGACCACATACGCGGTACGACGGGAGGGTGAATGTCGCGGCAGTTGCACTAACGGAAAGACCGGTAGTTGGCAGCAACAAGGAACCGCGACGATTCACGAGGAGCATCGGTATGAAATTAAAGAAGTCCCACATAGTGCCCTCCTTTCTTCATTATCCGAAGAATCCATTACCTCCATAGCCGTAACCATATGCGCCCAGTCCGGCAAAAGCCAATGCAGCCGTCGGAACACCTGTAACAGGCGAATACGGGATGGTTACAGACTGAGGCATACAGCCTTTGATGGCTGTCACCTCTTTGCTCAACTCATTGAGCGATGCAGCAACAGGAGCGACGGTTTGCGCCACGTAGCCTTGGATGGCTGCTGTCTGGTTTGCGTTGTCGATTGTGCCACGCAGGATGGTGTTCTGTTGAGCCAGAGCATCAATCTTGCTTTGCATCTCGCGCTTCTCCAGGTCACAGAACTTGTCGTTGATAACCTGGGTCTGCTCCGCAATCTTGGCGTTGATAGCGTCTGTCTGCTGGAGAGTAGCCAGACGGTTCTCGAAGCCTTGGGTTGTGATCGCGTTGCGGGTCTCGCAGCAGCAAGAAGCGAGTTTGGAAGCGATGTCGGCATTGCCGGACTGAATAGCGTTGATAACCTGCAAGCCGGACATACCAACTTGGTTGCCCACTTGCTGAATACCGAGACCAAGCGCATTGAGACTCTGCTGTACGGCATTGATGGAAACATTGAGGTTTCCTGCCAACTCAGAGATGGCGCTACGGTTGCCGGCAACAGCCTGCATAATCAGGTCTTGGTTATTGGTAGCCATCGCAGTCAGAGCTGCTTTGTTACCACCAAAGCCACCACCAAAGCCGTTGTTGCCGAAGATGCCCCATACGACCAACAGCGCAATCAGGTCACTCCAGCCGTTACCGCCGAAGCCACCATGATTACCCATCAGCCAAGGGAGCATGCTATTTACACTTGCCGAACCTGCGTCCGGAGTGTAAATGGTTGTACTTTCTGCCATAGTTGTAATAATGATTTGATTGTTTCACTTTGTGCCTTTTTGCGCGCTTTCAAAAGACGGTGCAAAGGTACTGCTTCTCTCCGACATAAAGAAAGAGTAGTGGGATAGTTGCGGATTTATTGTGGCATAGATGCGGCATCTTTATGGACCATACTTGCGATCATGTTGTCCATCTCTCGGAATAAATAGGAGGTTCTATAGTAGCTGTTGTATGCTTCAAGGCTCCTTGCGATACACTTTGTTTTACTGCGGTTCATAAACTCTGCAATAGATATCGGCGGTATTCCGAATCTTACGCATTGGTGTACGAATAGGCTGCGCGCGGCGACGAGGTCTTCTGTCTTTGTTTTAGATAGGATTTTTTGTGGCTCCAATTCCGTAACTTGAGCCACAACAGCAAGAATTTTTGCAAAAAGTTCACTTTTCATTTGCGTATGTCAAATTTTTGTTGTACCTTTGCACTCGCAGACATAAAACATAAGCGAGGTAACCGCACAACTTGGAGTATTACTCTCTGTCGTGGTGGTTACCTCACCTTTGTCTAAAGTCAATATGTCTGCAAACTCCTTGACTTTAGCCGGCAGGGAGTTTTTTTGTACCCTGCCTATATTTTACGATTAATCTATGTATTCTTTGATGGTGTTGATAAATTCTTCTTGTGTTCGGCAGACGGCGCAGGCATAGCCTTCTGCTTTCAGTCTGGCGATCATCTCATTCTGGAGCTCGGAAACTCTTCCTGCCTTGCCGTTTTTCATTTCAATCCAAAGGCCGTGATAGCCTTTTCGGGCCACTGCAAGCAGCATGTCCGGTACACCGGCCTGCACTCCCTCCGCGTGCATCTTACGCGCTGTCGTGGCAGTTCTGTAGCCGCCGTTTGGAATAGCCATCAGTAGTCGCCATTGATTCGGATATAGCATCCGGAAGATATGCACGCATTGCACCTGCAAATCGTGCTCCGAGGCTGCAGCCTTTCCTTTGTTACGTTTCTCCTGCCGTTTTCTAAACTCGTTAATGGTCATTATATGATAGTGATGTAGTTTTTCTCGCCTCGTGCATGAGCGGCTTGCATGAGTGCGACAAGTTCTTTCTCGGCAGCTCGGCTGTTGAGCACCTTGCCTACCGCCTTGTTATCTCCCGGCAGCAGGCATCCCTTGGAGTCGGCGGGGCTGTTGCCTGCGTGAATCCGCACGCCGCTCCATCCGGGTACACCGTTGAGCAGCGGCAGCACTCTTCCGAATGCTGGGCTGTGGGTCAGTGTGATCTCGTAACGGCCGCATGGGATGGCTGTGGCGCCATAGACCTTCTTCGCCTCGATGTCCTTGAGCGGCATCCACATGTTTAGACACCTGTCTGGGTCCTCGCAGCAGTCGCGCCACGGCTTGCCGTCAATATACAATTTGCCTATGGTATAATTGGGATTCTTATATGCCCTATGCAAAATAACCTCCATACAATCACTCCTTCTTTTTATTGTTATCAAATGTCTCTGCGTGAATCTCGTATCCGCGCTCGTCAAATCGGTGCGGAGGATTACGCTTGTCGCAGTTCGGCCGTGTGCAATAATACCAACACAACTGCTCGATTCGCAAGTCTTTCTTGGAGTTCGCGTCTCTCAATCGGTCGCGCTCGGCATAGAGTTCTCGCTTCTCCGCGCTCTTCTGCTCGCACTTGGCGTGTTCCTGCTCGTATAGTCCGCGCCAAGCACCAGCCTGTGTCATCTCGTTTTCAATGGCCGCTTTCTCCACCTCTTGCTGCTTGAGTTCGCGATTGACACGCCAGAAATAGATACCAACACCACCACCGATCAGTCCGACGATGGTAGTAATAATCTGCAATGCAATCTCTATCTGGCTCATCAGTAGCCTCCTTTCTTCGCTACAAAATACCCGCCGATGAAGCCTGCGAATGCGCCAATGAGCAGACCGCTCGCCGCATAGCAGAATTTCGGAGATACGAAGTACAACACTACCGCTACGATGAGCAGAATGACTGAGACTACCGCAGTCCAGAATTGCCAAGTTTTCCAGAACTCTTTCATATGATTGATTTTTTGAGATATGTCTTCAATATCTTCCATGCTCCAAGAAGGATGAGGATGGCGAGCAATATCCAAAAGCCCCATGATACGAACTTGTAATAGCCAGGCACATACTTCTCCCGGATGATCTTCGTGTTGGTCGTAGTGGTGGCGATGATACTGTCGCGCAGTTGTATCTCGGTCAGCAGCGAGTCCTCTTTGCAGTTCAGCGTAAGCGCAAGGTCTTTGCCCTGCTTCTTCGTGTTCGCCTGTGCTTTGATACGCTCGCCTTGTATGCTGACAAGTTCAAAGAGCACTACGTTATACGCGCTATCGCATTTGAGCAGCGCGCTCACGCTTGCGGAGTCCGCTTTCGTCACGATGGTCGTGTCACGTTCTACAACTTTTACGACCTTCTCGACTTCGGTTGTCGTTACGCACTCGGGACATCTGCAACCACCGAAGCACGCGCAGAGCAGAAGGACGATGCAGGTCTTGAAGTTATACATTTTAATATCCAGCCAGTCTATACACATTCCAGTTACTATCTGCTTGATACTCGGAAAGCAATGCGTTCGGCACTCTTATTATTGGGTTGTCAAACATATAAGCCGCACCATTTACCTTTTGAGTGGTGTTCAAAATCTTTATATCCGTTATTGCTGTGCTTAAGAATGCCTGTCGTCCGATGCTCGTTAGACTTGCGGGGAGTTCAAATATTTTGAAATTATAACTACGCATAAAACAATATGTACCAATATACGTTACTCCATCTGGTATCTCAAGCGTAAGTAGTCCTGTACTATAGAACGTGTATGTATCGATTCTTGTTATGTATTGCGGCAACTTAACTGATTTAAGCCCCGAACAACCATTAAACAAACCGTATCCAAAATTCACGATGCTATCTGGGAACTCTACTGATTCAAGAGTTGTAATACCATGGAATCCTGCACTATTCGGAATGGTAGTAATCACACCGTCAAATGTCAATGTACCTACACCATTCTCATAAGTGTTGCTAATAAGATTTACTCCAGAAGCGTAGTTGGTTTTATCTGGGATAGGATTACCGTCAGTAGTCGTATATAAGATGACGTTATCCTTAGACTTGCTTACTTGCATCATCTCTCTCCGTCTATTTAGCAGTACATCATTCATCGCGGTGGGGTTGGGATTGTGCCCAAATCTTTGCCTCATGGCGGACACCTTGATAGTGCTGCCACGATTCCAAATACTCGGACGGGTTCTCGGAATAATTGTTCACTACTGCCAACTCTGCGCCGTAGGTCTCGTAGCCATGCTCACGAATATACTGCTCTACTAACTCTGCATATGTCGGTATGTATGGTTCGGGCACGGGTGCGATATACTCTTGCCAGCCATCTGCTAAAAAGACTTCAAGCGTTGGGTTTGCTACCCAATCGCCACCTATCTCTATTGTCGCAAGTATGCGGTCGTTCTCGATCTCAAAACTGCGTATTTTGCCGTCTTTCTCGAATGTCTTTCTCATACCTCAAAATATGCTGCAACATTATTCAATATAGATACCTCGTAGGTCTTGTCGGCTGCAATAGTCGGTGCGCTGCCGCCGTTCCATGTGATACCAGCAGGGAAATTGATTGTCGGTGCGGTCGCACCACATACGACAAAAAAGTGATACTCGTTGGCTATACCCACAATAGGCGCGCCTATTGTGAGGGTCAGTTCGTTTGTGCGGGATGAAAAGATATACAACACATTCGGTGCAAGTTCCTGCGCTGCCGTTGTGTTTGGTATGGTCAAAGTAGGAATTCCGGCGTTTGCTGCAATAGCCGCAAGTATCTCGTTCTTGTTTGCCGTGCCTTGTGTCGTCGTTTCTGCTGCCTGCGCTGCGGTTTTTGCTTCTACTGCTGCATCTTTCGCCGCTTCCGTTTTGGTTAGTATCTCATGCGATGTCGCTTCCTGCGCCACTCCGCTCAACTGCTCGGCGAGTTCGTCATAGTGTTCCTTTGCCGCTTCGGCATCTGCGATCGCCTGGTCGAGTTGCGCGTTCTTCTCGCGGTACTCTTCTTTCAAGGCTTCAAACTCCGCATCTGTGAGAAACTCACCCGTTATGAACGGATGATCCGTCAGTTCGATATGGTCGCCTACGATGAAGCGGTCCCAGTTGCTTTCGCTGTCCCAGTTGACGATCTCGAGCGGTTTAGCAAGCGCAAGACAAAACTTGCGCCCTCCTTCAAGGAACCCTGTGATAGTTATTCTGTACGGGCCTATTTTCAGGCTGTCGTCAAATTCCAGCACGAGCCAGTGCTCGTGCGCGTGGTGGTCGATGGTATATTTATCACACCCGCTGCTCGCTGTCACAACGACATCTGTGAGCGTGCTGGCATCTATCTCCTGCTCGCCATCGGCGTTGAGCATGATAGTTGGAATCCACAACACAAACGGCTGGCCCTTTACAATTTTTAGCGTTTCCATACTTGTTAAAATTAGTTAGCATAGGCAGTAGTCAGCCGCCTATGCCATTAGATAGCTCTTAAGGAGTGGTTTCCCAGCATCCTTCGAAATACTTTGCAAGGTGTGCAAGTGGAGCTATTTCCGGCTTCTCCTTGGACTTCCAGGTAGCCGTTACGTCCCATACGACAGCAGATGTCAGGTCCGTCTCTACAGGAGCGATCGCTTGGATACCTGCAGGCTTGTTGACGAAGTGCAACAATGTCTCTGTTCGCCAGATTAGTTTCCAGTGCTCCTTCTCTGCTTGCTCGTAGAAGTCTTTGTTGCCGGCATACGACGGGTCCTTGAAGTTCAGCGTGTGCAGATAACCGAGCAGACGTGTTTCTTCGTCCCCGTAGCCATCTCCTGTCTGAGGAGAACCGCCATCGTAGGTACCGGTAGTCTCTGAGATGAGGTGTATATCTCCATCTTCAATCGCTTGTTCAAAGAGGTTCTGGGCTGCAGATGGATCAGAACCTTTCAATGCAGCAATAAGAGCCGTAAAATCAAACGACCCATCTACAAGGCACGCACCACGGACACGACCAAGCTCTCGCTCGCAAGGGTCGCAGGTATGAACCAGCGGAGTGCCAGAGGCACCATCACATGTGATTCGTTGTAAACTCATAGTTTTTCAATATTTGTGCACCTATTAAGGGTGCTGGTTATACGATAATTGATTCTAAATAAGAAGTAATCCGGATTAAGGAAGCAGGACAGGCCGCTGTACTCCGTTGCAAACACCTGCAGCAGGTTGTAATCAACTCCCTGCAGCGTCACATTCTTCATTTTTCCAAGAGCCGCGCAGACGGTGTCTGCCAGCACGAACTGATCGTACACTTGGCGCTTACCAAAAACAATAAGCGATACATCGCTTGTCTTCTCGTAGTCCTTTGTGCTACCAAAAGACTGCACCGATCCAAACTGCGAACTCTGCAGACGATGATAGAAAGTAGCGTTCTTCATGTCGGCCAGTCCATATACGTCGAAGCACTCGCCGTCTGGGAGTACTATCGCCGGCACAACCTTTTCTCCTTTCGAATCGCGAGCAGCGACAGATTCTGCCAGTCCATAAAAATGAACCTTAGCCCCTGGCTTAAAAATGCCATTAAGCACCTCATTGATTGAACGAATGACGCTGTGCATACTTATAGGTGTTTAGCAATGTATTCTTCTGCTATTTGGTTGACCATTGCCGTTTCCTCGGCTGTCGGCTTGAAGATAGGCTTTTTGTAAGTCTCCTCACACCATCCGGCCTTTTGGAAGTCCTCGTGCGTCGAGAATCCGATACCGGTGCCGTTTGGTAACTCTACCAAGATATACCCATTTTCCATCTGTCTTGTCAGCGATAAGATAACCTTGCTGTCAGTTCCACGGCCGGCTTTCTTACGCGAGTACTTGATGTACTTTGGTGTATATACACCAATCGGCGCTCCGTTGGAATCTCGTCCTTGTACATGGATGCGGTCGCGCATGACTGCCATCAGCGTAGTCGCTTGTATGTTCGTCATGCGTTTGATATCCAATGCCGACAACTTCATATTGACGGTATTGAGCACCACTGGCATGTTGGTCGTGAGTTCCATTAGAGGATAGGAGTTTCAATGGTCACTATTGCATTTGGCTTTGGCTGCTCGTCCGGAAAGCAAGTAGAGTTGTGAACGTCTATGCTATTGACGGCCACCTCGAGCTCTTTCTGGAACTGGTCCTCGAAATACGCCCGGAGCTCGTCGTTTTTTCCGCGATCTATGGTCGCCGCATTGATCCGGCTCGATTCTTTGCGGGTGATCATCACCTCAGCGCCCATGATATACCACAAGGCTGTTGCAAGAACTTCCTTGTTATTAACAATGAGGCATTCGCATTTATCGATAGCGTTGATCTTATGGCATTTGTTGACTTCCCGGATGAATAGCGTCCGGAATTTCAACAACGCTCGCTTTTCAATGCGGGACCATGTTTCGCAGCTGTCTTCCTCATTCGTCGTGATACGCTCAATGATAGTCAGGTTGATATCGGGAAGCGCGTCGACATAGAGGCCACTTGGTGCCTCTGTGTCGCCGTTGCTTCTTAATCCGATATATCCTTTCAGTTCGTCAAGCATAATCGTTCCGGTTACTCAGTCTGCTCCTGCGTTTTGAATACCGCCGATGCAGTCGGTTCTACGGTAGTTACCTCCGCTTTCTCCTGTGCCACGTAGTGCAGCGAGCCGTTGACCTTATAGAGGATGTCGCTCGATGCAAATGCGTTGTCCGGCAAGTTGAACAGGCCGTAGTGCTTCGAGAGGATGATGTTCCATCCGCGATCTTTCGTCAGCACGCCATCGCCATCGTACTCCGGACATGCTCCGTAGAACATCTGTGCGTCAAGCACAAGCGCAGACAGCGTGCCGTTTGCGAGCTCTACAGGGATAGGAAGCGTGAAGAAGTTGTGACCGCCTTTCTCACCTGCATAAGGACCTACGTTCTTATTCCAATCGACGAAGCCGATGGTGCCTTTTGCGAACACTCCGAAGTGGTCAGTACCCCATCCGGCCTTGGTGCGCGGATCGTAGTACGCGTTGAGAGGCAGAGCGCCGATACCGTTAGCATCGTTACCTGCTTTCAGTCGGTGGTACATGTCGTAGCGGGTTATCAGACCGTTGCCGCAAAGCAGCAGGTCGCCGTTCAGCTCGTTGATGAGCGCATCTTCTTGCAGCTTGACGTAACCGCTATTGAAATCGGCGGTCTTACCCAGCTCGATAACTTTAGCGCCGGTACGCGGGCTGTATGCCGCATTCTCGCCCCATTTGAGCGCTTGTGCAGCGATGAGGTTGGTGTCAATCTTGCTGATCAAGCCGATGAGCTTGGTGAGCAGAATCTCGTAGAAACCACGCATCAGCGGAGCCTGCTGGCCGTCGCCCAATGCGAGCGTCTGGATAGCCTCTTCCTCGTACTGACGGAACTCGTCGTCCGGAATGAAGATGCCGATCTTGGAGAACTGAGGTGTCGGGATTTCACTCTCTTTCCAACCGTCCACCGTGTTGGTGTCGCAGTTGTCAACGTCCGTTACCTCGCTTTCGGAACCGCGTTGCAAATAACGCAGTTTGATGGTGCGCTTCTGGCCCTTGCGGAGCTCCTCGATGTTGTTAATCTCAACCAGGGCGTTGTTCTCAAGCAGCAACTTGAGGAAGCCGGTCGGAGTGACTTTCAACTGAGGATCATTCTCCTTAGCAATAAGGCCGATGTTTTTTTTGAGGGCTTGCGCAAAGCCAGTACCTGTAATTGGCATAGTAGTTGATGTTTTTGATTAATTTTCGTCGTCAGCCATTGAGGCAGCTAAGGCTGCTTCAAACTGTCTGGTGTTCCTGTTGTCCTGTCCGGTCGGAATTGTCGGTGCAGGGGGAGCAGGAGGTGTCCTGTGATCATCGTCGCCATTTCCTTGCACAGCCAGCAGATGCTTGTCCGCAAGCGTGCGGGATACAAAGTCGCTGAACGATACCGGCTTGTACTGACCGTCAAGGAAGTCCAGGTCGAGGTTGTCGGCCTGCTTGAGTTTGAGCACTCCGTTGTCGTTCACGATGACGGCTTTCTGCTCCTGCAGCGCCTTGGAGATGATAGCGTGAGCAATATCCACGTTGGTGTCGCCAAGTTCCGCATTGGCATAGTTCCGTCCCTTGAGATCGAAGTTGATGAGCATGTCCAGTTGGCTCTTCGAGTATTGATCGCGCAGCGATTTCAACTCTGCCTCCTTGGATGCAGTCAGTGTCTGTAGTTGTCCCTGCAAGTCGCTGATCTGCTTGGTCAGCCGTGTCACTTCTTCACTCTTCTGCCCGCCTGCACTTTGCACTCTCGCCTCCGCGTCGGCCAGCTTGGCGGCCAGCGCCTGCTCGAGGATGTCAAGCTTGTTGTACGAGGATTTCTCGGCAGCAATCTTGTCCGCGATACCGTATTTCTCGGCCAGGACGGCAAACTTGTCGTCGATAGCCTTGAGCACGATAGGCTTGTAGTGGTTCAGTACGTCACGGTTGTTTTTCGCTCCATCGAGCGACATAAGGCCTCCGTCGATGCGTTGTGCCAGTTCGTCGCTGATCTCGTGTTGAGAGAGCTCGGAAGAGGACAGCAAATCAATAAAGGCTTGATCATTTTGCAGGCCGGTTTTGGCCGCCAGGTTGTTGAGAAAATCTCCTAAAGTCATATGATTTGTGTTTTAGAGTTTGTGTTATTCGCCTTTCTCCTTGCCGGAGGTTTTTGCGCCTTTGTCTGCGTCAGCACGCAGTTTGGCAATCAACTGCTCGGATTCCTCGAGGGACTTACCGAGAGCCGCTACCTGCTCGTAGGCTTTTTCGCGCTCCTCCTTGACGGTCTTCAGCTCCTCTTCGAGGGCCTTGATCGTCTCGGCCTGCTTCTCGATGGTTACCTTCTGCTCGGCAATGACTGCGTTTACAGCCTGCTGGCTCTGCTGCGGTTGCGCCGACGTTGCGCTGACCTTGCGCTCTTCCGGAAACTCAGCAGCAATCTCTTCCGGAGTGGGAGTTTCAATCTTCGCGCCTTGACTAACGAAGAAGCTCTTAAGGGATGCGAGCACTACTCGTCCCTCTTTCTCGCCTTTCGGCGTTACTTTGATGTACTTTTGAGTCATGATTGTAATTTTTTTATGTTACGACATATTTACGAGACGCTTACGAGACACATACGAGACGATGGCGCTCGAGTTGTTTATATGATTCCCCTTGATTTCAATACTTCCAATCTACGGAGTGCGGATTGCTTCACGCTATCAAACGCCCTCTCCTCGGAGTTGGCAGTTGACTGACCTGTCCCAGATGTTGACAATCCGATGTTCTTCTTATCCGAATATCCGTCCTCAGTCATTACGTCCAGATCAATTGCGATGCCTGCACCACGTCCACCGAGTTGGCGGTATTCAGCAACAACAGCACTCTTGTGCCGGCTATCAAGCCACCAGCTTATTTCCTTGCGAGCTTTCAGTTCGGCAAGCTTAAGTGCACGGACTCCGGCGATGGCTTTATCAAGAAACGGTTTATCGAAGATGTATGTTGCCATAATATTGGTGTTTTTAAATTCGGTTGCAAAGATAGTAATAATTTTTTGTATCTGCAAATAAAATAATGAAATAAATAATTAAAAAGTGAATTTTTTGTCGAAATGATGAAAATTACACTTTTTTCAGCACTTTTTTGCCAAAAAACTTGCACGTGTCAAATAAAAAGCGTACCTTTGCGACCAGAATAACTATCTCCTTATGGAAAACGATGTTATATATGAGTTTTTTAAAGAAGATGAATCTAATGTCATCTGGAACGTAGCAACTATCCCGAATCTCAAGACGGGTGATTTCTTGTTCTCTTTTGACAAAATTAAAATCTTTAGTTATCTTAAGGACTACCCAAACAATCTCACTCCTGGAGAACGTGCAATTTTTGATAGCGAGTTTCCGTATCGTGCTCGTTGATAAAGTTACTTTTTAGGGTTATGGATATATCCAACCATATCCTTAAACGCGAGTGAATTACGCATGTTGTTTAAATCTACAAGGACTGTTGCGGTTGCAAATTGATTGATGTTTCTTGCGTCAAACCTTCTTCTTAATTCATTAAGAGATAGTATTCTCCATCCGTTTCCATCTTTATAGAACTCCTGCAAATCAAGGAACTCTAATTCGCCACCTTTTTTGCGAACGATAGCAGCGTGCCTTGCGCATCCAAAATAATACTCATGCCCTTCTTGAACTTTAGCAAGTACTGCATAAGCATCAGCCACTTCATTCTTTGAGAACAATTGCTCGCCTCCAAGAGATCGTGCTATTTCCATTATTTGAGCATCGGTACTAAAGAATTCTGCACTCTTTCCTCCGCGCGAATCCACAACATCAAGGCCAGCTTTGTTTGCCGCATAGGCAAAAGCAAGTGATGAACAATACCCGACAGGATCGTTTATTCCTACCTTCTTAATAATTTCTTCTTCTGAGATTGCGCTTTCATTAGTGTTAATTTTGTGATACGCAATATTTCTTGCTTTGAGTCTTTTGACAACATTTTTATATAACGGCTCGCGGACCTTTTTAAGTGTTTCTTTTCCACGGACAATAATATCATTAAGTTCTGCAAGTTGCTTTTGACGCATTGCATCATTCTTAATTCCATCCCAATTAAACTTTTGAATCTTATCTTCAAAGTCGATGGCGATATCCGATTCTCCTTCTTGTATAAGTTCGTAAACGATATCGGATGCCTTCGAAACGGCATCGTCAAATTCATTTTGCCTTTGTTTTATTGCCTCTCCGATAGTAGTCTTTAATTTGTCGAGTTCCTTCGCGGACTTTGTTTTATCTAATAATTCTTCGATTTCAATACCGGCTTTTGAGGCATTAGACTTCGTTACACTGAGCCATGCTTCGTTTTGAGAAGTCCATTGTGTCCATTCTTTATGGCTTTCTTCTATAGCAGCATTCTTTTTGGTCTTCACATTTGCAGAAGCCTCAAACTTTCTAATATCCGCATTTGCTGCTTTTAATACAGACTTCAATAAGTCTTCGTTACCTTCTTTAGCAAGTTGCTTTACACCATCCAGATATCCTTTTATTTTTGCGGACTTCGGATGTTCAGCGATATACTTTTCAATATTGCTGATTTGCTCTCTGTACTGCGAAAGGTCAATCGGCTGCTGGCCTATAGGCTTTTCAATTGTAGGCCGTATCTGCTTGAACTTTGCACGGATGTTTGCAGGCACAGCGGATTCATGCACCGGCACGAGTTGGTGACGGCAGTTCCAACCGCCGCAGTTGCATTGGAAGTTCTCCGGCGTGGTGCCGGCGATCATGCCCAATGGCAGACCTGTCTTCTCGTAGATGGCGCATTGGTAGTCGTCAATCTTGCCCGTGAGGATCGTCGGTATCTCTGACTTGTGGATGTACTTCTTCTTGGTTAGGTGCTCGCAAAACTCGCGCGTTGTTTCCTTGTTGCTTCCGGTGTACATAAACCACTCCAGGCCGAGGTCGTCCGTCATGAGTTTGTTGGTCTGGCCGGCAAACTGCGAAAGCGCCGTCGTGGCGTATGTGGTGGCATAGCGTGCAAAGGCTCCCTTGCCGCCATTCTCGCCCATGAGGTGTGCGCGCAGCTCGTCCTGCAGGTCCGCAAACTTGGCCCCGGACGTAACCGCCCGCAGCAGGATGTCGTTGAGTTTGTCAGTCACGTTGGCTTTCAATCCGTCGCCCATCAGCGCTTCCATGGTGTTCTGCACTGCCATCTCGCGCATCAGTTGGTTTTTCTTTTGCGCATTCATGCCAAGTGTGCTCTCCGTGAAATGCTGCGAGTAGTACTCGTTCTGCATCTTCTGTAGGTGCCCGAAGTACTGCGCGAAACGCGTAATGCCCGCCACCCACTCCTTATCTTTGGAGAGGGCAGCGAGCTTGGCTTTAATCTGAGTCAGCCGTTTGAGGTTGGCGATGGACTGCTTGACTTTGCCATGGACATCTGTTTCCAGGTCCTTGGCAAGCACCACCACCTCGTCGTAGATTTTCTTCTGCTCCTTGGTGGCGATGCCGTCAAACGAATCGGCCGCTTGATCCAGCGTCTCTATGACATCCTTTAGTTCGGTCATGGTGTTATTGGCTTGTTCTTGGGAGATGGTCCCGTGATGGTCGCGTTACTATTCTTGCGTAGGTTCGTCTTTCTTAGGCTCTTTGGATGGGTTCACCCGGTTTGGGTTTATCGTCGCCAAGGCCGCCGAAATCCAGCCATTGCTGGGCGTTTTTCTCCGCACGCTTCTCTGCGTCCTTGCGTACCTCCTCGGCGTACTGCTCCAGAAGTTCCTTTTTCTTGTCGTAGGTCCACTCACAGAAGTCCTTGTGCTCGTAGATAGCCTGGCGCACAAACGCGTGGATGTTGCAGGAAATGATGTAGGCCGTCTCGGTGATGCCGTTGTTTTGCAGCATCGTCATTTTGTTTTCCTCTTTGACGCCAAACAGCGGATCCATGTCAAAGATGGTCTGCAGGCGCTCTGCCACCTCCGGTTCCGTATTAAACTGCATCTTTGCGTAGTTGGTCTCCAGCACGCGCATTGTCTCCGGGTTGGCTTCCGCTTGGCGTGCTCCCTGGAGCTCCTGCATGAGGATGGTCGTGTTTGCGATATCGAATTTCGTCGGCACGTTGACAGACGGCAGCATCGCACGGCGCTTCTCCTCGTCCGGCACGATCGTCCGGTAACGGTACTCGTTGATGAACTTGTACACGTTGTCGATATTGCGCACCAGGTCCTCGGCCACGGAGTTCACAAAGTTATTCAGTTCGTTAGCGTCGTAGGCCTTGGCCACTCCGGACTGGTCAATCGGTGTCTCGGCCAGGAACTCCATGTTCACGGCCGCCAGCGCATCCTTGATATGGTTGCGGATGCGCTCGTCCTGCAACTTGGCGATATCCGTCTGCTTCTGGATATAACCGATCGGTGGAGTTGGGAGTTGATTTTCGCCAGCACGTGCTGAGTCCACCAGGATCGTGCCATATGGTGTAGAGTTGAGGATATGCCCGGTACCGCCGCATCTCTGACATCTGGTCGTCTTGCCGTCTTCGCCTGTTACGTGCCCAAGACCTTTGCAGTCCGGACACTCGGTGTTCGTGTACGCGTAGCGTTCCGAATGGATATGCATCACGATCTCCGCCTGCAGGTCGCTGTACTCGCGTGCCGCCTCATCCAGGTCCGGAACCATGCCAGCCAGACGGCTCTCGTAGATCGTGTCGTTGTTTACGCGCGAATGGTACAAACCGCCCACTTTCCATGCTGGAAGTTGGCCAATGTTGTGCGTGTATGTGATGGCGTTCTTGTAGTTATTGGTGCCGTTCTGCTCGTAGCGGATACATTCGTTTTTAGTGAGTAAGTACATCACGTTACCGCCTTTCTCTGTGCGCACGATCTTCATGCCGTCGCGGCTCTTGACCGGGTACTCCACCTTGTCGTTGCTGCGGAGCACGATATAATCGCCATCGCGGTACTCCACGATCTGGTCGCAGTTGAAGAATTTTGCAACGGGCTTGCAGTACTGACCTTTGTTGGCCGGCGTCTCATCCACCACAACAGCCACCACGCCGTTAGCGTCAATCAGCGACTGCTTGAGCAGCTCCGAAAACGCCCAGTTGGTAATGCTCGTGAAGCCAGGGTAGTTCTCTTCGCAGTAACGCTCCAGCGTCTCCTGCTCGGCCACCACCTTGGGAATAGCCTCGTTGTCGTACTTGATGTACCAGTCCTGCGCACGACGAATCTTCTCCAGGGAGTTGATAACCTTGGAAACAGCCTGCTTGGTTTTCGGTACGTAGATTTTCTCTCGGTACTTCTTGATTTCCTCCGGCTCGTTGGGTCGGCGATCAGTCAGCAGATGGCCTGGTAGCTCGCCATTGGCGTGTACGCGCAGTTTGCGTGCGAGCTCGACGCACTCCGCTCTATTGGAATAGCGACCAGACAAAGCAGACGCTACTGCTGCTACATCAGAAATGTTAATAGGCATAGTTCTTAATAATTTGAATTTCGTTGTGTGATGTGCTCGCGCACCTTAAATGTTGCCATAGCCAGTTTTGTTTCTCCGTCGCAGTCCAGGTCGTATGCGTCCCAGGCGATTTCGTATTTTTCGGATTTGGTCACGCGCTTGCCGTTGATATACACCTCGTCGCACGACAGCGCGGCCACTATCTTATCGTGCATTTCGGCTGACAGATACTCCGTCTCTCCATCCCACTCTTTGTAGTACTTAGCATAAAGCGTCACCACCTCGCCGTTTGCTTTCACGTATGTTTTCTCATCCTGGACGAGTTGCGGCGAATGCAAACGAATGGGGAGATCTATACTGACGTACTTTGTCGGCTCTTGACTGAACGGAAACCCGAGCGCATCCTCGTCGCATCTGTACTTGACAAAAGCAAATCTCTCGCTATCCTTATCAACTGCCTCGTTTAAGAGGATGATGGGATTGCTATAGAGGTACGTTCCGTCTCCGCGTTTCGCTTGCACCACGACTTTCGCCTGGCCTCCGAGAAACCAGTCCCATATATGCCACAGATCGTCTCGGATGCCGACTATCTTATAGTCGTTTGTGGACGATGCAACATCTACGGTATACGTGTTTACTACTCCGGATAGCAAATAGGTGAGTTTTGTCACGTCTCCAGGCACAAAGAGATTAATGTGGTTGAGCGTCAAGGTCCTGGCACTCCCTACGATCACGAACACCGGAGCTGCGCCCCATGTGCTCGGAGTCGAACTCGCGCATTTTATAAATTGGTTTTCCAGCATTTTTCTTATCGTTTAGCAATGAGTGTGAAATCAGCCATGCCGTCCTCGAACTTGTATTTGAAGTCCAGAATCCAGCCCTGGGCGATGGTGGTATTGCCTTCCGTCAGTTGGACGAGGCCGTATGGGTTTGCCTTGATGGCGTTGTACTGCGCGATTGTCAGCGGGTAGGAGAACGTGAGTTTCTCTGCTTTGAACTTCGCCTGCTGGTATTCAACATCCAGGTTCTCAGCTTGTTTGCTCGTCCCTCCGAACGGGAGCAGTGAATCTGTGACCACGCCACTCACCGTGTCTGTTTCCGGAATCACTCCAAACGCTGCCTTGTAGTTAATCTCGCCGGTCGTAAACTTGAGTGGTGTTGTGTTGTTCGCAGCAAAAAGGTAGTCACGCCAGCGCTTGGCCATGTTGTACGGGGTTAGCTTCGCGTTGATAAATTCCTCTGCACGGCCCACATTCTCAGCGTCCACAGCCGTGTGACCGATGGAGTACACACGCGTTCCGGAGGACGGTCCTTTCCGGATGAGCTCAAAGATAAAGATGCTCTCATCGTAGGTGGTTTCTTCCGTTGCGTTCTTTTGCGTTCTGGCGCGTCTTGTCTCTTCGATGGCGTAGTTGTCCGCGATGAACTCACACTCCTTTGTAATTTCCTTACTAACGGCCTTGATGCCATTTATGTAGTTTCGTGTACCGTGCGGACTTTCGATGGAGTTGTACTGCTCTTGCGTTGCGTATTTCTTATATCCGATCTTGAGTTCTGTCGGGATGCGGTCTATGTACACATCCTTTGTAATCTCTGCCACGTGATCAAGCGTCAGGACTACGGTGTCTTTGTAGAACCAGTCCCAGCGCTCAACGCGCACGCAGGTAGTTCCGCTCTCCGTGGAGAATCCCCATCCGATGTTATCCAATGCCGAAAGGCTCTCGATGAGCGCCTTAAAGGACATAGGCATGTTTCGTTTCAGCACTCCATCAGTAAAAAGGCCACGTATCTTGTACCCGTTCGTTATTGCTTTGAGTGCGCCTCCACCGAGCGTTCCGGACTCCCATTGGCTGTCCGGCGTGCGATACCAGTCGCTCTTGACAGGCAGCACGTTCTCGCTGATGGCGTGCGACACCACGTTGAGCGCATCATGCACCAGGAGCATATCCGCGTTGACGTTCGTTTCGGGCAGGTTGTCGTACATCGTCATTTTGAAATACGATCCTGCTTTTATTTTGATCCACGCTTCTATCTGTTGCGGCAGGACATCCTGATAATCCCCGCTTGTGCCCCTATACACATAACCAGGAGTGAACTCCAAATAGTACCTTAATGAAACATCAGCTGGTATTTGGTTCTCTAAGTCTAAAGTGATAGTCTGCCTTGCAGGTTCGCCGTCACCGGCAGATATGTATACCTGATTGCCATTTATAAAATGATTTCCGTCTTTTTCGTAGTACCCGACGAGTCTCACATAGTAGGAGTACTTAGCGGATTGTCTGTCGTAGCCTCCTCCTGCGACAAGTTGATAGAAGCATCTCCAGTGGCGTATCTCTAACTCGAGATGCGCTCTAACATTGGCTTCTGTATTTGATCCATACTTCGTTTCGTGATCCGCATTTGCGTAGTATTGCGGATTGACGACTCTTATATCATCCACAGCGCTGTTAATCACTCCGCTTGTTGTATAAGGCGGTGTCTGCTCTGCGAATGTTCCGAACTCTACGGACGGGTTCTCTCCTAACGGCAAGAAGAGAGCGTTAGGAGCTGGATTCCCACTAAAAGTATTCTTCCATGTGTAAAAATAAATATAGTTTGATCCGCTGGTTTGCCCATCTCCTGCGCTTTGATATATCTCTTCCGAGTCCACATCGCGCTTCGAGAGGATCGTGTACAGCAGGTGCTTCATCGGGATGTGAAGCGATTTCCAGGTTGGACTTGTAACGGCGCTGCCGTCGATGGTCTTCGGATCGTCCATGTCGATTTCCTTGTCTGTACGGTTGTTGAAGATGGTCTTCGGGCCAACTTCGCCGACCTTCACTTTTACGCTCTGGTAGTCCGCGCGAGAAAAACTGCATGTGGAAAGGTCGAGGACACCACGAAAGAGAGTGTTGTTGCTCGCGTCGAGTACTGAGTAAATGACCTCGTTGTCGATATCGTCGTCGTAGGAAGATTTAATCAAGTCGTATGCAAGCCCATAGAACTCCAGCGTTCCAAGCGACACCTCCGCTCCCATGCCATGGTAGTCATTGCGCTTCATCGTCATCTGCAGATCGTCGAACCCCACAGGCTCGTTGATAACTGCATATTCGTGCGGAGATATGATCTCCACGCTTAGGTTTTCAATCACACCTGCAGCTTTGCAAATGATCCAGATAGTGTTTCCTCCAGAAACCTCTACCGTCCTGCTTGGCGCATCGTTGAGCAGCGCCAGTGTAGCATTCGGAACTCCAGACACGGTTTTCGTTCCGCTTGTTGTCTCCACCGTGAAGCTCTCGAGCTGTGGGTACGTTGTCATCACGACCACTCCGGACACAGGAATAACTATCCTGGCTGTCTTTCCGCTCGGAATCGTGATCCCGCCTGAGCCATGCAAGCTTTCGCCAGTTTCCGGAAATATGGAAGTAGGTAGTCCGCCTTCCGCAATGTACTCTGTTCCTCCGCCTGGAGTCGCGTAGCTGCAAATAGGCACTACGAAATATTCCTCCGGAGTTGTAATTTCGGATGTTTCGTATTGAACATTTAATCTATGCGTCAGCTCCATGATCCGTTGTATTTAGCGTTGAGGTATGTGCGATTATTGCCGCCGTCGAGGATATGCACGCCCGAGCGATCCACGTTGACTGTCACGTTGCGCTGTTTGGGCAAATGCTCGGCCACAGACGCGCCCATCCGGTCATAGTCGATGGACGCTCCAAACGCAGTCTGTTCGGCCGCGTAGCGCATTATTTCTCTGTCGGTGTGCGGGAGCTCCGGAACACCGAACTTTGGCCATGCTTCCGGAGTAGCGATGAGGCTGTTAGGGACAATGCTCGCACCGTCAGGCACGTACATAACCTCCGGTCCTTTTTCTCCGACGAGCGCGTATTCGCCTTTGCCGCCCTTACGGCCTTTCGCGTACTGAGCGAGAGGCTTGTTGGCAATGACACCTATCTGGATAGCACCCATTGCGCCAACGATGGCCGCCATGGCAATTCCCAGCGAGACAGGCCATGTCGAGAGCGCGTTCGTGATGGCGAGCGCCGTATTGATACCGGCATTGATGATGGCTTGCGCCTTGGCGTATTTCGCCTGCTTCTCCTGGAGAGCCGCTTTCTTCTTCTCGTAAGCCTTCTCCGTCAGGTATTTCTTATCAGCGTTTTTCTGGGCCTCTTCCCAGTCGGTGGTGTACATCTTTTCAAATGCATCCAACTCAGCCTGGACGTTGCTGCTCAGAGCCTCAAAAGCGATGTCGCTGATCTGCTGGATGTAACTCAGCGTCTGATCGAACCCGTCCGCGATGGCTTGGATGGCGTTCTGCTGGTACTCCAACTCTGCGTCCACGGTGGCCTTTGTAAGTTCATAACGCTCCTTGAGGTACTCGCTATGATCGGTCAGAGCACCGCTGTTCCATGCCTCGTCAAGTTGTTTTATCTGCTCTGCGTTGAGTGCTTTTTCTGCCTCGAACTGCTCTTTTAGAGCCTTCAGCTTGTCGCCTGTAGTGCCCGCCTTGCTGACCTTATCTGCTGCTTTGTCTGCTGCAATCTCCAACTCTGTCAAGTATTGCTTATCCACATCAAGCATCGCCTGCGATCCCTCTTTCTTGAGTTCCACAAGGTCGGCATTCAACTGCGCATCTATCGCCTTGATCTTGGCCGTCTTGACTTCCTCGGTGTCTTTGGAGCGCTCAACCGACTCTTTCTCCAGGCGTGCGTTCTCTTCGAGTTGCTTCTTACGGGTAGCGTAGTAGTCTTCCAATATTGCCTTCTGCTCGTCCACTCCTTCCGCTCCCGTGAGAGCATTCTTTCGTATCTCTGCTTCCCGCAACTCTATCTCAGTAATCCGGCGGGCGTTCTCTGCCTTCCGGGTTGCCTCGTCATTATCAATTCTCTTGATGGTCTCTGCCAACTCCAATTCGATTGCAGCCTTTTGTGCCGCATACTCCTTGGTCGACATATTCACTTTGTCGAGCGAGTCGATGCGAGCCTTCGCCTCTTTTTTAGCAACTTCCTTCGTCAACTCGAGCTCCTTTTCGTAGTCCGCTTCTGTACCTCGGCTTTGTGCCATGGCCGTCAGCAGGTTTTTCTTCTCCTGGACTTCAACTTGTAGCGCCTGGAGCGAGTATTTCTTGCGAACTTCGCTTATCTCTTTAGCCTGCTGGTCCTCCAGCGCCTTCCGAAGAGCGATCTCTTCTTTTGTGTTGCCTTTGATGTACTTAAGTTTCTCTCTATAGTTCGCGTTGATCAAGGCGATTTCTTTGGTAGCTCCATCGCGCATGATGTTGATATTGGTCTGCTCCGCTTCGAGAGTCATGCTTTTACGCGCCTCTACTAACTCCTGTTCCGCATCGCTTGCGGCTTGTTGAGTGTCGATGTTCTGCTGCTCCAGGTCCTCCGTTTTCCTGAGTGCTTCGTAGTAGTTTTGCTGCGCCTCTGCTGCTTCCTTTTGTTTACGTTTCTTGCGGCCAAACCATCTCCATGCCGAATCCGCTTCCTTTTGAGACTCTTCCATGATTATCTTCAACTGCTCCACTTCCTGATTGTTAAGAGCAATCTCCTTCTTCGTGTACGCCTCTGTTTCTTTGGCGCGCTCCTTTGCATTCTTAGCTTTAATTTTTGCCATCTCCACCTCGCTTGCATAGCGTTTCTTTGCTTCAGCGAGCGCTTTCGTTTCCTTGTTATCAATGGATTGTATCCTCCTTTCGTGATCGTGCGCACGTTTCGCCTCGTTCGCGCCATTCTGTGCACGCAATTCCTCAAGTTTCATTTGCGCTTTTCCGGATGTGCTAACGAACTTGTTATATGCGGATATTATCCCCATGACGGCTGCTCCCAAGGCAAGAAGTGCCATGATGGTTGCGCCTATAGGGTTTGCTGCAATTGCTGCATTGAGTTTCCATTGCGCCTTAGTCCACAATCCTGTTGTAAATGCCTGCGCGCTATTGGTGGCTGCTCCTGTCTTTTTCTGGATATTATACAGCCGCTCGAGTGCCGTAGATCGCTGCAGGAGTTTCTGTTTTGTTTTTTCGAGCCCGTTCCCGAAGACGACAGCAAATGCACTATCCTTTTGGAGAGAGTTGTAAATTTGCTGTGTTCCGGACAGAATAGACATAGCAGCCTGCACCTTGTAGAATGCCTGCTGCAAACCCTCCATATCCTCGCCGAATAACTCTGCACCGGATGTGGCTATATAGAATGTTCCTGCCAGTCCATCACCAAGACCCATCAAAGCATCCATGTTCTTCGTGTCGCTGGCCAGGATGCGGATGCGCTGCTGGGTGTCGCCGATCTGGTCCTCGAGCTTTCCTGCCGCGATGGCGAGGTCCACAAATGCCTGCGATCCAAACTCGCCGGCATCCTCCATCCTCTGGAGTTCCTCGCGCATGGCGCGGAGCTGCTGGACCATACGGCCTGACTGACCATGTAAGGTCTTGTATGCCTTGACTTGATCCGTCAGCGCCTTGATGCTTTGTTTGTTGGCTGTGATGTTATCTTTGAGAGCCTTGCGTTGATTGCTGTATTGCCGATGTGTTTCGATTAATACATCGGAGAGTTCTTTGCGGTTCTTGATAGATTGCCGAAGACTGGCAGATACCTGCTTCTCTTTTTCTTTGAGCTTCTCGATCTGCTTCTCGTAGTCCTCCGACCGCTTCGTCAGTTCCTGCAACTGCTTTTGCGCCGCATCCAAATCCGCCTCGCCGGTTATTTTGATGATGATGTCATTTTCTGGCATAGTGCTTGTGGTTCTTTATGCTTTCTGCACGTTCCTTTGCGGCTTTCGCCTCCTTCTCATACTTATCGATGAGCCGGTCCAGTTTTGCCATGAACTCCAAGAACGTCATGTTCTCGAGGTTGGCCGTGTTGCCCTCGCTGACGAGGTCTTTCCAATGTTCGTACTCGTCTATTTTTTCGCCGAGGACGCTAATCGGAGAGCTTGCGAGTGGATCGCGTCTATCTCCGCTTGGAGAGCCGAAAAGGTGTCTAAATCGGTATCGACACTCCCTAAGAATGGCATTAATTCCAACAAAGGCGTCTGCATAAAAAAATCGTGCACCCCTTTATCTTTCCGCCATTTGGCTATTTTCTTTTCGGCATAGGCTGGTTCGTAAACAGCCGGGTTCTCACTCTTGTCAAAGAAACAGATGCTGGCGAGCTTGTAGAGCAAGTCCACATCCGTCGGCAGTTGCAGACGCTGTTTCAGTATCTCGTTCAGCTGCTGGATTTTGAAGATGTCAATCTTCTGGTCGTGGAGCAGTTTGTCCACGGCTCCCTGGTACTTGATGAGGAACTCACGCGAGCAGCGCATCTCCACCTCGTTGTAAGCCACCAGTGCCATCAGCCCGCGCTCATACGGCAGGTTTGTGATATCGGCAAAGCGGTAGTACTTGGTGCCGCCGCACGTAAACGCGTACTCGATGCGGTACTTGTTTTTCTGTTCGCGCTTTTTATCCCATTGGATGCGCCACACCTCTGCCAGTTCTTTTATAAGGCCCATATCTCTTTGATTTTATTTGTCATGTTCTCTTTGTTGCCTCCGGCGAGCCGCAGGCCTTTGGATGTCAACTGCCACGCGTCCCGCATTGGCCAAATGGTCAAGGTCTGCTGCGCTCCATCGTGGTCAATGGTATAAATGGCCGGCTTGCCGTTACAAGGACAGCCGTAGCGCGAAAAACGAAATCCCAATGCCTCTGCTTGATGTGTCATTGAATTTTCAAAATTAGACGACCATATCCGTCAGCACTGCTTACCATTACTTTAAGACCATAACGGCCGAAATCGCCTCTTATCTTCTCGTAGTCGGTCTTGGATATCTTTCTCACCTCTATACCGTCATTCTCGATGCTATAGGTTGCACCGGCATGATTGTTAAGAGTTAAACGGTCAATGCCATAGGAACGCAGTATCCTCGTTGCGTTGTTTCTTTGTGAATCTGTCATATTTTTATTCGTTTATGCGACTGATAAGAGCCGCGATTAAAGTGTTCAGCCCGATCACGCACAGCATATCCACGAGCACCCACCACGACCAGCCGAAGAGGACCGGGTCGAGAAAGAGCGTCCAGATGCCGCCCATGCAGATGTTGCACTCCCATAAAGGTTTGCGCATCACGCCCAGGTGCCAGCGGTCCAGCCACTCACCGATCCACTCTGCAGGACGATGGAAAATCATGCCATCCCACGTGGTCACGTGGACGGCTGTGATGATAAGGCTCAATATGATGATGCGTGTTAGCATGTTAGTAATTTGGTATCAGTTCCTTGTAGAACCGATGGAAATAGTAGCGCACGTTATCAAGGAAGTCCGCCTGCTGCGCTACGTTATCGCGGGAGGTCTTCACGGGTTTATTCTCTTCGTCGGACATCACGTTCTCAAAGTCGAAGATGGCCGGCTTGCATTTTTCTTTGTCAAAGACGATGTCGTATTGCTCAAACAGCGAGTTCATGAAGTAACGGCTGTCGGCGAGCCTTGGGTTGGTCCCTGAGTACTGCATTTGGCTCCGGCTCAAATCGAAGTAGGCCTTGACCACG
This sequence comes from Paludibacteraceae bacterium, assembly GCA_017446455.1. Classification (GTDB taxonomy): domain Bacteria; phylum Bacteroidota; class Bacteroidia; order Bacteroidales; family Paludibacteraceae; genus Colicola. The sequence continues at coordinate 28,408 of JAFSQV010000014.1, read as the reverse complement.
TCGTAGTTATTGAGCAGCGAGAGCGTCGTGGAGTTCTTACCTGCCACATCGCCGGTGACCAACCAGAACGCATTCGGGTATTTCTTGTGTATCTCCTGGCATACCATACGCGTGGTGGCGTTCTCGATGCGGAAGCACTCGATGCCGCGTACCTGGTGCCCGATATGCTGAAACAGCGTGCATGTCATCGGGTTGCGGTTGAAGTCCCAGCTCATCACCAGCGGCTGGCTCGGATCATACTCCACATGCCCGGTGTGCTTGTCTCTGTCAAAAGCAAACAGCCACAGCTTCTCGTTGATGGCTTTCGGGTTCTGCTGGTACTGCGTCTCGAACGTGAACCGGTTTGCAGCGCGTATCTTGTGCAGCTCCTCCACCGTGTGCTTGAACGGATAAAGAGCCACCTCGTTGCCATTCTCGTCCACGCTTAGCGCCGGTAGCGAAAGCACCTCCCACTCATCCGGCTCCAGGTCCAGCAGGTAGCCGCAGAGGTCCTGCTTGTGAAGACGCTGCATGATGATGATGATCGGCGTGCTCCGGTCGTTCACACGGCTCCGGATGGTATTCTCGAACTGGTCGTTGACCTTTTGCCGTTTGACAGGACTACTTGCGTCCAGCGGTTTGAGCGGGTCATCGATGATGATGGCACCACCCCAGGCACCTGCGTTGCTCTCAATGTCAAAGTCCTCTGCGCCCTCTTCCTTGACCAAACCGGCTCCGAAACCGGTCACCTGGCCGTCCGAGGATGTCGCGTAGATGCCACCGCCCTGCGTCGTGTACCATTTCTGCTTGCTGTGGCTGTCTTTTTTAATCTGCACCCAAGGAAACAAATCCCGGTACCAATCGCTCGCCACGGCATCCTTGATACGTTCGGAGTTGTCCAGCGCAAGGTTAGCCGAATACGACAGCATGATGTATTTCGATGCTGGGTTGATTGCCAGACCCTTCTTCACAAACGCCTTTAGCATCTCCGTCTTGGAGTAACGCGGCGGGCAGTTGATGATAAGCCTTGTGCATTCGCCACGAAACACGCGGTCGAGCTTCTCTGCAATACGCTTGTGGTGTTCGCCCACATTGAACTTGCGGCCGTTCTCTGCGTAGAAGAAGTATCGCGTCGCCCACAGGGTGTCCGCGACACACTTGGCTGCTATTACCTCTTGCTTCGTCATTAGATCGTCTTTTCCAATTCCTCAAGGAACGCTTGTGCCTCGCCCACGCTCAACGATGTCCGGGCTTGAACATCGGCTTTCACCTCCTGCTTGATGCTGTCGGAGATGCCGTTGATGCGTGCTACGAGGTTCTCTTTGTAGTTGCCAACCATAGCCTGCTCGACCATCTGCTGGCGGACACTCTCTTCGATGGCTTGTATGACTCCACAAAAGTCATGGCTTCTCTTGGAGTAAGTCGCCGCGAATGTTGCCCAGTCGCGTTTGATGCCGGCATGTATACGGAATGCCACAAGAGAGTAGGGGCGCGGAGCCGTTTCCTTTCTCTGCGCTTTTTCCTCTCCTCTTTTGGCTGATTGCTTTTGGCGACGCTCGTTTCCAACCGTTATCGGGTTGTTTTCAGCCCACTCGACATACGCGATGAAAGCGTCCCATAGTTCCTTGGGCGTTTTGAATTTCCTCGGTCTGCCGAATGGTTTAGCTATCTGCCAAAGCTCCTGTGCCATAGTTGTTTAGATGTTAGTTGCGGAGTAGGATTCGAACCTACACATGCCGGGTACAATACTCGTGAGTCTATCCAGTTGCTCCATCCTGCGATGTAAGTGGTTAGCCGTGGAATCGAACCACGGACGGCGACCTTAAGGTTGTGACTAACCCTCGACGCGCCTTCCAGACGCCCTTTCTAACCACTGATGTTTTAGATCAATCCCCACTCAGCGAACTTCTCAAATCCGCCAACCTGGTCGATGTAGTTCTTTGCCAGACCCACGATCTGCGCGAAAGGTATGCCGTTCACGTATTCGTCGCCGATGGCACACACGGCTCTGTAGTCCCGGTTGGTCTTTTGCGCCATGATATGACAGAAGATATTAACGGACACATCCGCTTTCGAGAGGTCCTTGCCGTGCAGACCACCACCGGTCACACCATCGCCCATATCGCTTCCGAGCTTGCGGTTTGTCGCTCCGCTGTCCACATTCGGGCCTCCTTCCCACTCGCCCAGAGGGTTGATGGTCAACTCCTTGTGACCTTTCTCCTCAAAGAACTTGCGAATGTCGCGGTTCTTGGCTTGCGATTGGCAGATGGTGAGACGGCCGCCGTTCACGATGAACTTGCCGTCAGTAGGGTATTTCTGGTAGAGTTGGTGCGCGAGGTTGGAGAGCTCTGCTTGCTCTGCGCTGACCGGCGAGCCTTTAAAGATGCCGTTGTCACCACAGCGAGGGTTCTTGCGCTGGTTCTGCGCCAAGTGGATGTCTTGCTTCACGCAGATGAACTTCACTTCCTGTGCGCCGGCGATGCGATGAACGATGTCGCACACCTCCTGCTCGGTTATCACTTCGCCCGTCTCGGCAATCACGGTACAAAGGCCGTGGCCCAGGAGCACCTCAACAGCCACCTTCGGGCAGTCGTTCTTTTTATAGCAGAGGTCCACTATCGCACCTGCTATACGGTCCGCCACCTTATCCGGATGGCTCGGATTCACTTTTTCAAACATAGTTACATAAATTCGTTTTGATGTTTAGCGAGTAGTAGACCTGCCTCTTTTATTAAATCAGCAGCCTTGCGCACGTCGCTCTGGAGGTCAGCATACGCCTGCGAATTGCTAACGTTATACTTGAACTCGTTGACTTCTCCTTGTGTCTTAGATATCGAGCGGATTACTTGGTGATACCCGCTTGCGACCTTTCTGTCTGCGGTTGTTGGTGTTGCCATAATTATTGAATTTTGATTGCTTCTTTTCCGGTTAGTTTCTCCCAGCGCGCGAGGATCACGTCGCAGTAGTGCGGGTCCAGTTCCACGCTGCGGGCTTTGCGACCGAGGTTCTCACAAGCGATGATGGTCGTTCCGGAACCTCCGAAAGTGTCCAGCACGATGTCGCCTTTCTTGCTGGAGTTGGCTATTTGATACGCGAAGAGCGGCACCGGCTTCATCGTCGGGTGCAGGTCGTTCTTGCGCGGTTTCTCGAAATCCATGACGGTCGTCTGGCTGCGATCGTTGTACCAGTTGTGGCTCGCGCCATCCTTCCATCCGTACAAACACGGCTCGTGCTTGAAGTGGTAATCGAACCGGCCGAGGACCAGGCTGCTCTTATTCCAGATCAACTGCTCCCGGACGGTCAGCCCGGCTGCGTTGAGTGCCGTTTCGAAGTTCACATGCTCGCGGCTTGCGTACCACATATAGAACGAGCACCCTTCCTTGAGCACTTTGACGGCCGTTGTGAATGCAGCCTTGAGGAACTCAAAGAAGTCGCCGGAGTTCATGTTGTCGTTGGCGATCTTGAGCTTCTCGTCTGTGCCGCCCTCGTAGTTGACGTTGTACGGAGGATCGGTTATCCAAAGGTCAGCCTTTTCGTTGCCCATGAGGCGCGCGATGTCCGCTTCCTTTGTGCTGTCCCCGCAGAGCAGTTTATGTTCGCCCAGTTGCCAGATATCGCCAGCCTGGCAGCGCGTCTTGATCTCGTTCGTTGTCTCGTCGAAATCGTCCTCTTCCACATCCTCCGCCTCGGTGTTCGTCGGTTTGGCTCCGCCCAGATCGGGAATGTCGATGCCGGCAGCATCCAACTCGTCCATGTCCCATTGATCCGAGAGCATGTCCCAGTCCCATTGGCCGAAGTTGGAGTTCGAATCGAGGACAATCTTACGAAGTGTGCGTGCATCCGTTCCTTCCGGTACAATAAGACATTGCACCTCGTCAATCTGCAATTCCTGCAGAGCCTTGAGGCGCATGTTACCATCAAGAACAATCCATTGATTGTTGTGCTGGTACACCTTGACTTGCAGTACTCCTGTGAGGTTATCTGCTCGCAAACTATCCACCAGCGCTTTGTACTCATCCTCAGTGATAAAACGAGGATTGGCAGGTACATCTGGTATCTGCCCTTCATTCGGATGCAGTAATGCAACCTTTATAATCTCTGTTTCTGTTCTGACGATATTCATCTCGGTAGTATGGTCGTTGGGATTGGCATTGTTAGTCGGAATTTATCGTTTCCATTGTCTGTCGGCCTTGTGAAGATAATCGATCGCCTTTTGGGCTGCCTCAAGGTATATCTTTGTGGCCATTTTTACTTCCTCAACGCCTACATAGCCTTCTCCAAGGCCTCGCGCCTGGATTTGTGCTTCTTTAGCATCTTGCATAACACCTCGTATTCGTGCTTCGAGGTTACTTGCTGTAATACGTAAACTTACTGCCATATCGATTATAAATTTGAAGCGTGGATAATAGCGTCACTAAGGTTGACACCGAGTTGGTGGATTTCATTCTTGAGCCTTGGCGTTTGCAGATACCGGCTCGAGTAGTTATCCGGATTGTTTAGAATCTTGTTCAGGAGCGCCTTCGCGCTCTTGACGTAATTGAGCACCTGGTTTAGCTCCTGCTCTACCTTCCTGTCATTTGAATTAGGTGTAGCCATATTATCGTAGATATTTTTTCGGCTGCAAAGATACTACAAAATTTCCGAACTTGCAAATAATTTTACGAAAAAGTTAATAAAAATATGAATTTTTGCACGGGAAGTATCATATTTTGAAGATTTTATCGTGCAGCAATAGTCCTATACAAAAGCCTAATAGTAAGCAAATGATACCTACTCCTATAAGAACGACTACGTTTACTTCTTCTGCCGGGATGCCATCAGTAGAAGGCATTGGTAAGTAAATAGGGATGATTGTTTGTGATAGCATCATTGCTCACCTCCTTCCTTCAATTCGGGTATTGGCATCCAATGGGTAACCTTTGACCATGTGAGCGAATCTATTGGATATGCTCCCTTGAATGGGACTGTGAATGCACGCCATATCTCCTCTGCGTCCAAGTATCCTATATATAGCCAGCCGTTTGCAGTCATAAATAGAACCATCTTGTGTTGCTCGTCTTTTTCTAACTCATACAATCCTCTCGCTTTCTCAGGCAACCTCTCCTCGACGCTGATCCACGGGTTGCGGAGTTGTTCTACTTTATACGCAAGTGGTTTGATTTGATCGTCTATCATACTCATTCCTCCAATTTTAAGTATTCTTCGATAATACCAACCGCCTCTCCATATACATATTGCTTTTTTATAGCATACTCTGCCTCGTTTCTTTTTATTCCTGCACCACGCAGAACCTCCATACAAACAGAATTGTAATCGATTCTCGTATTGTTTGCAAACGATGTAAAGCAATTCCACCATCCTTGATTAAACTGTGTCATAATCAATCCTCCTGTTTGTTATATTTTTTTAAATCAATGTTTTCGAGCAAACAAGTTTCGCTATCATAAGTTGTTACTCCTTCTATATATTGATATATCTCTCGTTCTTTTTTATCAATCAACCATCTTTTCCATTTAAGGCATTCTGTCGCAGGGTATTGACTACCGACCAACTCATGCGGAAATAAATTCAAATCGCTAAAATACCACGAATGAGCACCTTGCGAACGAACCCACATACCTCGCGCTTGATTTGTTTTCCATTGTGCATTATGCGGTATATTGTAATGACCGTTAAAACCCTTGTTAAGACGGTTGATTATTTTTTCTTTTATTGTCATACTCAGTCCTCCTTTGGTTTGTCGGTAGTACCTACCAAGTGCTCATTGCCTTCGTATGGGATGCATTGCTTCCATAAGAAGCTGTTTGCAGCATACAGAAAACTGACTGTGTTATTTATATGATGCGAGAAGATAGCACAAGTCCAAGCTGATGTATCTTCATTTCGCACCAGCACCTTATCAAACGGTTTGAACTGCGGCTCATTGTCGGGCACTTCGATAACGAGGTCGCCATGCCATTTGCCGCTTTTATCCCAACTTCTCTCGAATCCTCTCTCTGTAAATGAGTGTGGTCTTCCGTTAATTACTGCATATACTTTATACTCTAAAGGTGTCCCGAAGAATACTATCTCATCTACATCTTTAGAATCTCTCGTTTTGATTTTGCCATCATTCTTTCCATCTTGGATGTCCTTTGCCATCTTAGCATCGAACGGAATAGTTTTTGTCTTCATAAGTTTATATTTTTTCGAGGTTTCTTGCATATTCAATCCTCCACGTATTTTATCCAAAACTTGTATGCCGGCTTCGCGCTGCAGTCCCAAAGGTCATATATGGTTCCTGCGACAGCGCATGTGAGGTGCCCGGATACTTTGACTACGATACTCTCAACACTCATGAGGTCGTAGAGCTCAGCGAGTTTCGCCACCGTCGGCCGTTTTGTGCCCGGCAGCGGCCTTACCGTCTGCTCCTCGAAGCCCAGTCCCTTCAGCACCAAGTTAATCGTTTGTGTGCTGGTTAGCGACCATCCGGTCTTGAGCGATGTTTCATACTGGAGGCGAAGCGCCTCTTGCCATGTGATGCCGGCTGCCTTTGCGATAGCTCGCGTCACGCAGTCCCCGGTCTTGCGCCCTTTCGGGTTGATGTTAAATACTTCGAATGCCATGTTTTATAAGGGTTTTGTGGCAGGGGCCGAAGCCCCGTGCCTGGTTAGTTATTGTTTCGTCTCTATCTCTACGACTCTTGCCTTTGGGTATATGTATCCTTGGTTAGTTGTATATAGGTCGCATACTTCTTGGGCTTCCTCTTGCGTTTCACATGATCGCCAGTGTTCGATCCATAATCCTAATGGCCTGCTGAAAAGCTCTGCTCTGTACCGTTTCATTGTCTTTTTGTTTTAAAGGTTGATAATCAGTTGTTTACGTTTTGTTGGTGCAAAGGTAACACTATTATTTTTCACGTGCAAGTTATTTGCGATTATAATGCGCCACTACCCTCCGATTTATAACATTCGGTCGATAATTCTTAAACACGGATCATTCATTAAAGATGTCATAATCCGCGCCGACGCAGAACCAATGATCGAAACACTTGTCTGTGCGCTCAATCTTTAGGAACCCCGGCACGCTGTCTTTCCAATAGACTTTGACTTCCTCTTTGTTGAAGAAGTTGTGACGGTGAATCATGTCGTTCACTTTACACACGAACTGCGACACATCTTCCGGCGTGTAGTTACGTTTGCCCGTCAGCAGGCCTATCTTGTAGAGGTCGCAGTGTCCGATCGTCTTGGCTATCATGTCGTAACTCTTGCCGAGGTCAATCACCGGCTCAATGGACGCAAAGGTCTTGAAGCCTCGGTGGTAGAGTTCTTTCATTTTGGCTATGCGTTCGGCGTTTGTGCTGGCGTTGCGTTCCAACTCGTCGCAGCCTGTCAGCGTGAAACCAAAGGCTATACTGTCGAGGTGTATGTCGTAATAGGAACTCACATCGAAGTCCGCCCGCTTGGTCAGCAGCTTAACAGGCACATCGTAGTCGATGCAGGTGTCGATAGCCGCGAATGTCAGACCTTCCGTCTCAGGCAGCAGCGGGTCGGAGGTGAACGTAAAGAACAATCCGTGATTTTGCAACTCTTGTAAGTTTGCCGCCAGTTCGCGCTCGAAGACTTTGAGCGCGTCGTCTTCGTCCTTGAAGCACTTTTTGAGTGTCGGAGTGGTGCCGCCCATGGCATGTCCCAGCAGTCCGCGCTTGCAGTAGCAGTAAGAACAATCGTTACTGCATCCGACGTAGAAGTTGCAGGCATATTTGGCGTACTCGCCTGCCTTGCCTTTTGGCATGTAAATTGCTTTGCTCATAATTGCTGTGTGTTTTGTTTTACGAAAATATCTCCATCTCTGCTGGAGAGGTACGGGCAGCCTTCCATGAAAGCAAGCATACAAGTCCGCATATCCGTCCCAGGAGGGCAGCCGTTTTTACAATCTTTCGTCGCCATTAGTACCGAAAACTTGTGAAATGGATAATTGCCATCTTCTCTGTAAGGTCATATAGCGGTTCGCCGTTTTTCTTTTTGCCGAAAAACCACGCGTTCCAGTCGTCAAACGAAAGACCGTCGTTCTTGGCAAGGATCAGTTTCTGGCTTTGCTCATACGTTTTGCCGGCGATCCAGATGCCTGGCTTGAATACCGGATCAAACTCCAGGAACTCCAGCGCCTGCAGACCAATGCCGTCTTCCTTTGTCAGCCGGGCAATCTCGATCTGCTTACTGGCGTAAGGCTTGCCGGACCACACCCGTAGAGAGAGGCACGCTTGGCCGGTGTAAATCTTTGCGAACCGATAGACCCATAGTTTAAAGTTTGCCCGGATGGTATGCAGTTTCATTTGCGGCTGATCTTGAGGAACCGCGTAGCTTGGATTGAGCGCATATCCGACATTCATTCCTTTCTCCCAAAGGAGTGCGTTATGCATTTTCTCCTTAAAGTACGTCGGCTCGCCGTGCCTGGGGTGCGTTGCAGGGAATGTCTGCGATAATAGTAATGGATAGATTTTCATTGCTTTTCGTTTTTCTCCTCGCGGTCAATGCTCCGGCGGAGTAGAACCGCCGAAACACCAACCATCACGAGGATTGTTATTACACTAAACATGAGCGCTTTCATTTCGTAGGACGCAGGAGTTCCAGAATTGCAGACTTCTTGATGCTAATGATCTCGCAGTCGTAGGTCTCCATCTTGCGCTTGAGCTCTTCCAAAGCACCTGTCAGCGTATTCTCTTGTACGAGCACCGTCACGGCTTTGCGCGTTTCTTTATCTCCGTCAACTATGATTATCTCTACTTTGGATTCATAGAAGAATTCCCCGCTTCTATTATCGAAAACATCAAAGAACTGACGCTTCCGGATTTGCGGAGCCTCAAAGTCTCCAAAGATGTAAGGCTCAAGATAATCGGTTACTTGCTTTTCTGCATCGGAGCAGCTAATGCTCTCAACTAAGTACGCCTCGCGTACCTTACCTGGGTTGTCCTCACCCGTCTGGCGGGTGTAGTTCACTTTTACTTCATTAAGAATCATAATTTTTGTTTTTTAAGGGTTTTTAGTTATTGTTGATTTTCTCTTAGCTCCGCAGGCACATGCTCAATGGCGCGACTTGGGATGGTTCGGATCACCCGAATCTTCTGCGCAATCGCGTCTGTGACGTAGATGTATGCGAAGTTATCGTTGATATGCAGCTGCAGCCCGCCCCGGACAAATGCCAACGGCCGTCCGCCATTCTCCGCTTCGTTCAATGCCATGGCAATCGAACCGTCACCGTTGACGAAGATCGGGAACTCCGCCTTTGCCTCCTCCGGCGTGTCGTACTGCAGGTAATGGAGCGGGTTGTCGCGGTGCTTCTTGCCGGCGCGCAAAGCCTTGATGTAAGCCTCGCGGCGCTCCTGGGAGGTAGCGTTGTACCACACGCGCTCGCAGCGCTCTTTGCGGTCCTGGTATTCGTCTTTTGCGTCGAATAGGGTCCAGAACTCCTCGAATTGTTGCTGTATCATTTTATCCTCCTTTCCCTGCCGGGGCGAGCCCTTCTCCAGCTCGCCATCGGCAGCAGCATTTTTCTCAGCCGCATGCGCGCGCTTATCCGCGCGCTCGGCTGCTATATTGTTATCTATATTGTTACCGTCAAAGTTTGATGGTTTTTTCGTCAAAGTTTGATGGTTTTCTATAGTTACAAAAGCGTCAAAGTTTGATGGTTTTATGGTGGTATAAGCATCAAAGTTTGATCCTTTTTTCCAGACTGCGACATCACCTCGTCCGTGGAACGTTTTCAAGTGCCAGATATCCAGCATCGCCAACCGTCTCGCGTACTCCTTTATGGTGTTCACGCTGCAGGAGAATATCTCGCAGAGCATCTGGATCGAAACGCGCGCCTCGTCGCCGTCCGCAAAGGCATTGAGCCTTATTGCCAGCATGGCAATGCCTGCGTATTTTATGCCACCTACTATCTGCACCAGATTGTCCGGAGTGCTCTTGGTATATGTCGCACGCTCTTTATCCATCAGAACGGTGTCTTGTTTATTTCGATAGTGAGGCCTTTTGTCGCTGCCACGGTATGTTTGCCCGTGTGCTCGGTTATCTCGCGCACAAACGCGTCCTGTTGGCTGTTGCGCCCGGACATGTGGATCAAGACGATGTTGTTTACAGCCGTGAGGTCATTAGCCGTCAGCATCTCCTTGAGGTGCGCAAGGCTCATGTGACTTTCCAGGGTGCGAGCTTTGAGCGCTTCCGGAACCAGCCCGGACGCGATGTTGGCTTCCAACAAAGGCAGCGAGTAATTGCACTCAATCATGAGGTTATTCAAATGCGGAATGGTGTAGCGGATGTAGTAGGTGTCGGTGGCGAAGAGCAGCCGCCCGCTCTCCTCGTGGTCGATGATATAGGCGAAAGGCTCCGCTGCGTCGTGCTCTGCCGGTATAGGCCGCACGCTGAATCCACCAAGCCGGACGGTTCTTAATACCTCCAGCACCTCCGGACGACGCTGTTTGCGGTACCGGATAGCGTTGGCAGTACCGGCGCTGGTGTAGCATGGCATCAGCTCCATGTAGTCTTCAATGAAACCGGCATGGTCGCCGTGCTCGTGCGTCACAAGGCACCCGCGCACTTTCTTTACGTTGTAGCCCAAGGCTGCCAGGCAGTCCTGCCGTGGCATTCCGCACTCAAGGACGAGTGCTTCGTGCTCGTTCTGCAGGACATACCCGTTGCCCGTGGACCCGCTTCCAAGTACCGTCAGCGTCATGATCAGAACTCCATCTTTGGTTCGTTAGTACCTCCGTTTGCTGGGGCTGCAGGCTCTTTCGGTTCCGGATCACCAGCATGCATGTTGCCTTCCTCTTCCGGAAGCGGAGCAGCATTAGCGTTGGCTTGCACCTTGGTTTCGTGTACTTCCTCGAAGTTCACATCCTCGATGCGGCTCTCCTCGCGGGTGTAGAGCGCGCCCAGTTGGGCAGGGAACGCCTCGCGGAGCGCGTGAACCAGCGCGGTCTTGCGAATCATCGTGCATTTGATTTGGCTCCACGTGCTGCGACCTTTGTCGTAGTCCGCAAGGCTCACAAAAGCCTTAATTGGGTACTCGCGGTCGTCGCGTAACACCTCTGCCCAGCCGCCGAGCAGCACATCCGATTGCAGCATGAACTCACCTTCCGGATATTCAATGCTGTCGCCTCGCTTCACAATCAGTCCGGCTTTAAAGCCTTTGTAGTGCGGATCACCCTCGGCGCGCTTCATAAATGCCTCCTTGCTGACAATGATCTGCGCATTGTCCTCGCCGCCTCTGTTGTTGGCGAACTTGACCAGGTAGGCCTCGTTTAAGAACGGATTGAGCTGTTGGTACTTGCAGATGCTGATGAACTGTAGCACCTCTTGGTCGGTTACGCTTCCGTTACCCTTGGTTAGATACTTGCGAACCATGTCCGCGTTGAGTGTTACTTTCTGTCCCATGACCTCGTAAGAAACCTGCATGGGCGCTGCCGGAGCTACTGCCGGCGTGTTAGTTGGATTTGGCATTTTTGTAAGGATTTTGAATGATTAGAAATTAGTTGTATGTAAAACCCTGCGCCCTTTAGCATGAGCGTGGCGAGGACGGTTGGCGAGAGCCTGTCCGTAATCTTTAGGTGATGTGTACCATCTTTGTTTTAGATTTAGGATCACATCTCGCAATTTATCAGCCATACGATTGAGTGCTTCACGCGAGAATTGTCCGTTTGCTTTTCGTCCTTCCTGACGATTCATGTAATCATTTATATTCATCACTTCTTATTTTTAAATGGTTTGTATTGTGCGTGTTCCAAACGCGGTGCAAAGTACGCACTTTTTTTTGGAACACGCAAGTTATTTTGCATAATTAGTTGATATTTAGCGATTTATTCGAAATCTACCTCTTCTGGTAGGCCAATTACACTCAGTTTTGCGCCGGAAACTACCGTCAGTTTGATAAGTTGACGCTCAGTATCAAGCAGGTCTGTTACGCTCTCCGCGTTGTCGATGAACAGCGGTGCTTCCACGCCGTAGGCTTTGCCGAAGGCCTCCACGATATCAATGCCCGCGTTGACCTGCGTGGCGGTGTTCTGCTGCTCGTATGGCACACCGTCGATGATGGCCTGGCAGATTTCCTTTTCGCCGGAGTTGGTCACGTTGGCTTCGTACATCTTCCAATGCACCATCCGGAAGAGGCTGCTCACGCCGTTCTCCACCGCCGTGATCTTCTCTTTCTTGAATCCGGCAATATCTGCTTCGGCTGCTTCATATTCGGCGATGGCTTGCTGCAGAGTGCTTTGGTTGGCCAGCAGGCGCTTTCGCTCTTCATCGATGCGCTCGTTCGTGGCTTTCTGCGCCATTCTCTTCTCGAGTTCGGACCGTTCGGCCATGAGGCTTTCCATCTTCGCCTTGAGCGGCTCCACTTTGGCTGCAATCGCCTCTTCGGTCTTTTCGTTGCTCTCGGATTCAGCGTGAATCTCTGCCACCAGAGCATTGTAGCGTTTCTGCAACTCGGCATGTTCAGCATTCTCGTCCAGCATATCCTGGTAGCTCGGCAGTTTGCCGTCTTGATCATGCAGTTCATCCATTCTTGCTTTGAACTCGTCCAGCATAGCGTTGGTCTTGTCAATATTCGCCTGCAGGTTTTCCACGCGTATTGTGAGGCTGTCGATCTCGGCTTTGAGCGCCTTGCCTTGGTGGTTGATCTGCTCAAGTTGCTGAACCTTGGCTGCTTTCCAGTTAGCCTCTGCTTTGGCTGCTGCCTCGGCAATCTTCTCCTCCGGGATCCGCTGACCGCAGGTCGGGCAAACCTCGTCGAGTACCGTTCCTGTGTACGTGGTGGCGTTTAGTTCCATCCAACGTTTGCGGGCTGCATCCACCTCAGTGTTCAGTTGGGCTATGCGCTCGTTGCAGATATCCAGCTGTTTTTGCCAACCTGCAATATCTGACATTGCTTTGTCGGTATACAGACTGATTTTCCGCATTTCGTTCTCGAAAGCGTAGTCCTTTTCGCCACGCTCCTTGCTGATCTGTTTTTCAATATCAGCCATCTTGTCGCTCACTTCCTTCATCTCCTTGCGGCGTTGCTCGGCTTTGGCAATCTCCTCCGGAGTGAGCTCTACGCGCTTGGCTTCGTCGATGTCTGCTGTCAGTTGGCGCACCTCTGCGTTGATTTCGTCGATGCGCTTTCCTACCGCTGTGAAATCGTCCTCAACACGCAGGCGGTCCTGTGCATCCAGCTGTGCCGGGATGCTGTCGAGCTCCTTTTGCGCCTTGGTCTTTTCACTCTTGGTCATCGCGGCAAGTTCATCCACCGATATGCCTTTTGCCATGGCGATGGCGACCGCTTTGTACTTGGCTGCGATGGCTTTCTCGTCAATGGCTGGTGCAATCTGTTGTAGCGCCGCCCGGCATGTCTTCTGGTCCATGTTAGGAATGATGCCGATAGAGCTGATGATGAACCATTTGTCAAGTGGCAGAATCTCGCTCATTTTAGCTTGGAACTGCGTCTGCGTCATGGGCACCTCGTTCACAAGGTACTCGCTCTTGGTACCTGTACACTCGCCCGTCTTGCTCCAGGTTTCTTTCAGCCGGCGCTCTACAACCATTTCGTTGCCGTCAATCTTCATAAGAAGCACTACCGATGTGGTGAGGTCGTGGATCACTTCGTTGTTTTCGTCCAGCGGCTGCACTTTCGGCTTGTTGCCTGCCTGGTCCTTGTCGAAGAGGCACCAGAGGTACGCATCGAAGATGGTGGACTTGCCGGTACCGTTGGCTCCGATGATGTTCGTTACTTGCCCGAAGGCATAGTCTGCGGATTGTACGCCCTTGAAGTTGCGCAGCGCCATCCGCTCAAGTTGGATTGTTCTCATTGTTGTCATTTTTTATAGGTTAGACGTTTGCTTTTTGCATACAGACCGGTGTGGGTGCGTTTCCATCGCTCCACCTCGGCGCGTTCTATCCGTACCTGCCCACCGTACTCGTAGCTCTCCAGCTCGCCCCGGCGTCGCATGTTGTCAATCGTGCCCTCGGAGAATCCGAGTGCCTTTGCGGCCTGCTTCTTCGTCAGCGGCTCTGCTGTCGTTGCCAATGCTGCTGCCTCTGCCAGACGGCGACCCTCGCGGATGCCTTCCATGTAGGTCTCCTCACGGTCTTGGTGCAGGTACTCCAGGAGCGTGGCAGCGTCAATCATGATCACGCTGCGCGTGCCGGCTAATTGCTCGAGTGGGTTGGTGGTGCTCATTATAATTCGGTATTGGATAGTTGATCAATCTCTGCAGCCAGTTTCTTCTGCTCGTCACGCACCGACTTGCAATGCACGATGAACTCTTGTACTACCGCTTGCTCGCCGGTTGTGAGCTCGGCCAGCGTGTTGCGTTTTAATGCCCTCTGCAGGAGTGTGCGCTTCGAGATGCAGCACTCTCCCCATGGGTCCTTCTGCCCTTTCGGCAGGCTTGCGCGTAGTTCGCGCAGTTGTTCGATTGTTACACTCATAATGATATTGTTTTAGTTGTTGGTTATTGCAACCATAAGCGGCTATCAGCCGCTTATGGCCTATGATTAGTATTCAGAGTGCGAGTAAATAAAAGCTAATTTGCCGTTTTTATCCTCTACGGTGTAAATGTAGTTTTTATTACTACCTATAACTTTGAATGCTCCTCTGTAATCGAGTCCGCATGGAAAACCTGCGGCCGTCATAAACTTGCTTACAGAATCAGTAAACTTTTTCAGCTTATCTTTCTCTTTCATTTGTGGGTTGAGAGTAGGATTTGCAATATTGGCTCCTTTTTTCAATAAAGCTTCTATGTTTTGTCTTTCGCTTGCCATATTTTCATTTTTTAATTGTTAATAAATTGTTTTTACATGTCTGTTTTTTGAATGCGGCGGGCTTCTCCCCCCCCCCCCGACAGAATGTCACTATTAAGTCCATACATCCTAATCTTTCATTTTTTTTGAATTTTTTATTGGTTTTTATTTGCGTATTCGGTATTTTTTTATTACCTTTGCGGCAATTTTTAGTTCTTCTTTGTGGCTGCGGTGCATTTGTTTTCCGTTTGCGAGTGCAAAGGTAGAAAAATTTTTCCAAACACGCAAATTATTTTGGAAAAATCTTGCTAAAAAATGCATTTTTTTTGAAAATCGGCAAAAATTGAGAGTTTTATGGAAGAAAATCTAAGAAAAAGACTGCTTTATTTCATGGAAAAAGAAGGCCTTAGTGTCAATTCCATGGCCAAGCAAATAAATGTGCAAACTCGCTCGTTGAATAACCATATTAACGGTGAGACTACGATCCCTGCAGTCACCTTGTTGGAAATATTATTCCAATATAAAGATTTGTCAGCAGAGTGGCTTATGCGTGGAAATGGCAACATGAAACTTGATCTACAAGAGACGGAAGCGCGAGATTTGATTGATTCTCTCCGTGATGTAATAGCCACAAAACAAGAAACAATAGAAACGCAACGTGAGCTTATAAATTCACTTAATGAGCGAATCAGTGAATTAAAAGGGGGAGATACTATTGCGCCGCGAGACTCTGTGCTGGCAGGGTAACTATTCGGAAACTTTACAATTATAAGTAGTATCTGTTGGTTCTCTGTCGGCTCTCAGTCAATTAGCCACGGTCGCGCCACTCTCGCGCCTATCTCGCGCCTCGGTCGCGGGCGGCTGTAGACAAAAAAAGAGTATTGCGGTTACCTCACAATACTCTCCCGTGTCTGCAAACTTGAATTTTTCAATTCGGGTGCAAAGTTATAACATTTTTGTCATATATGCAAGTAATTTTGAAAAAAAATGAATAATATTTTGAAAAATGTGGAAAATCTGCGAAAAGAACGCGGTTTAAGTCAAAAAGAGTTAGCTGAAAAGCTTGGAATCCTGCAGTCAGCATATTCACGTTGTATTAATAAAACGGACGATATGAAACTCTCGACGCTTCTGCGCATTGCTGACATTCTCGGAGTTTCTATCGTTGATATCGTGACATATCCGGACAAATACGAAAAAGTAACCACTAATCAAAAATAAGCAACTATGGAAAGCAAAGACTACGGACTGATTTATGTGCTCACTAATCCCTATTTTAATGGGATGGTGAAAATCGGAATGACGCACAGGACTGACATTCGGCATCGAATCCGCGAACTCGGAACTGCTGTCCCGGAGCCGTTCATGTGTGCATACGCATATAAAGTCCCAGATGAAGAATTGTCGAACATTGAGGCAATCTTGCACGATAATTACTCCGATAAGCGTGTGGGCAATTCTGAGTTTTTTCGTGTAACACCAGAAACGGTGGATAAACTAATGAGAGGTATTGGAAAGTTTGAGCCCATGACTACTGCTGTGCAAAAAGAAATCAATGATGAGGAGGCAAAACGTAAAAAAGCACCGAACATGGACTTCCTTGCTATGGGGTTGCCGGTTGGCACCGTGCTCCGTTTCAAAAAAGACACGTCCATCACTTGTACGGTTATTGATAATAAACGTGTGTCTTATAACGGACGGACCACATCGCTTTCCAAACTGACACAGCAGCTTCTTTGCTTATCGTATGGTGTCCAGCCGTCACCTTTTTGGATGACCGAGGACGGGCGCTTGCTGATCAATATATATAAGGAATACACGCGAGCGCACGTCGCGGACGCGCAGGCACAAGGAAAAGCTGCTGCAAAGCAGACAAAAGAAACATTAGAAACAACTCACGCAGTTGCAGATAAATGTCAACAACTGATAAACGACACCAACAATGGGTAGGAAAATCAAAGACGAGATCGCTGCACGTTTCATTCGTGCATACAGACTGCTTTATCTCGACGGTATCGTAAGGAATAAGAGTGAATTTTGTACAAGGGTGCATCTGTTTCCGCAGAATTTCTCTGTGATCGAACAGGGCCGCATGACGTGTTCCTTGGATAATATCTACTACCTCTCTACGGTTTTTGGTGTCTCACTTGATTGGATCATAAAAGGAGAGGGAGATTTCATTATAAAGAAGGACTGATGCCAACACTCAAGTTCCGCATATCATCCCGCGTGTACAATGGGCAAGCCGAGGTGCTTGCGCGTTTCTACGCAGGCACGTTCTCACAGCGCGCCAAGACGCACATACCGGTGCCTGTGGCTGCTTGGAACGAAGCGGATGGGTGTTTGTCAATACCTCGCAAAATGACGCCGGAGGCGGTCGCTCTGCGCGAAAGGCAGCAGGAACTCGACGAACTGACGAACACCGTGCTGGACGCTTGGTGGCGGGATCAATACGATGCCGGCGACGGATGGCTGCAGCAGACTATTGATGAAGCGCGCGGGATCAATGCGAGCAGGCGACCAGCCAGGCGCAGGCTCTACGAATGTGTTATGGAGTACCCTAACAAGAAAAACCTCGAACCGGCTACCGCTGCTATATATGAGGTAATTGCGCGCGATATTCAGCGCTTCGAGGAGAAACACGGCAAACTATATACCGACACATTCACGGCCGACGATGCAGCCGCTTTTGTCAGGTTCCTCATGAACGAGAAAGGAGAATCCGGAATCATACGCGGCAGGAATACTATCGTCACGCGAATGAAGAAGCTCCGCGCCGCATGCAAGGAAGCCGTCCGCATTGGAGAAATGCGGCAGGACCCGTTTGGTCTTGGCGGCTACAAGATTCCACGCGAGGTATATGGAACACCGACGTACCTTACGCTTGACGAGCGCAATGCCTTATATGAGATTTCAGGCCTTTCTCCAAGCATGGCAGCACAGCGCGACATCTTTATATTTCAATGCCACGTCGGTTGCCGTGTGTCGGACCTCATAGAGCTTCGTGAGGACAATGTAACGGAGGATGGCTTCTTGCAGTACATCGCGCGCAAGACGCGCAAAGGTCACCCGGTTGTCGTGCGTGTCCCTCTCTCCGACACAGCTTTGGAGATCGTATCAAGATACAAAGGGCAGCCGGATGGGCGTTTGCTTCCATTCGTCGACCCCATCGTGTACAATCGGGATATTCACAAAATACTGAAGGATGCCGGCATGGATCGCGTCATCATGGTCCAGGATCCAAAGACACTCGAGACAAAACCGAAGCACCTATGGGAGATTGCCAGCTCGCACATCGCCAGACGCACGTTTATGATGCATATATTTAAAGAAACCGGATCGGAGCGCATCACTTCATCTTTCACTGGCCACGCAGATGGATCGCGCGCTTTTGCACGTTACACGGATGTGGACGACGAAATGAAACTGAATGTGCTCAAGCGAATGGCAGAGAAAAAATGACGGGATTTTGACGGGATTTGTTGCGAAGTGTTGTGAATCGCTAATATGAAAATCGGCTATTACCCGAAATTTCACCCGAAAAATCACCCGAAATTCCCTATCAAGCGCTAATAAGGCCTCACAATCTGCGCAGTCCCAGCGGGGTCACAGAAGCTCGCACCGCTAGGTGCAAGGTAGAACCCGCCCAGCGGGGTCACAGAAGCTCGCACCGCCAGGTGCAAGGTAGAACCCGCCCAGCGGGGTCACAGAAAGAGCAGTCTCGATGACTGCTCTTTTCTTATTGAAGTTTGATATCCACGATGATTGGTTCGTGGTCCGCGTAGCGATGCATGCTCTTGTCCTTCAACCTATTCGCGCCATGCTGGTAATACCAATCGGTATTGACGTGCCAGGGTTGCACATGTACCACCTGCGTCGCCATGGACGGTGAAGCGAAGCAACGGTCCAAATACCCCATCTCGCCTCGGAATACATACGAATAGTCATCCGGACAGAAACGCATCAACTGATCCGGATAACCGGCACGCACAATCGCCTGAATCGGCAACTCCTGCGTATAGCAGTTATAATCGCCCAACAGCAGCACATCCGAATCGCCATACAGTGCAACAGCTTGCGGGAGCATCGCCAACAGCGAATCCACATTAGACATTCTCTTTAGATGCGTGTCATAGTTTCCACGGCCTGCCCGCTTGGACTTCAGGTGATTCAGACTGACAATGAAGCGTTCGCCCGTAGGCTGACCTTTCTTATCGAGACATTCAAATCCCTGCGCGAACATACGGGCATGGTAATGGCTGCTCGTATCGGCGTACGCAGAAAGCGGCGCTTCATACGGTTGCACGCGGTCCGTACGATAGATAAAACAACCGCCGATACGATCCATATTCTCCATCGGCATCGAGACATACGCGTATTTCTTACCGCCTTTGTTCAACGCCTCCAGAAGCATCGTCGGCGCTTTATCACCCACCTGCACTTCACACAGCGCATAGAGGTCCGCCTTCATCGCCTTCAGTCCTTTCGCCACTTTACTTAACTTCAGCGCATTCTGCTTCGGGGTCGTACGCCGCGTGGCATATCCGCCAAGATCCGCAAACAGATTCTCCACATTCGCGCCTACCACGCGCACTGCATCTTTCTCCTTCCGCGCGAGCGGAGTTACACGCACATGCGAAGTCTTCACACCCGCACCCGTCACAAAATGCCGCTCACCTGTCACGCGCGCTTGAAACCCGCGCACACGATCGCCCGTGCGAACCTTATAATAAGTGTTACGACAATGTACGCAAATCGAGTTCGCGCGATTAGAAGCCTGGATGCGCCAATAGTCCGTACTGTCGCCGTCCGCCAAACCCACCGCGCGTTCTTCCGGACAATACAAGCGCTCCGGAGCCAGAATCAAAGAGTCATAATAACTACCGCATACTACGAGCGGCGTCGTGACTTGAACCATCCGATTGGCATAGCGAGACCAATCAGCCTGTAACTGCTCTAACGAAACACGCTCCACCGCCGAAACGGAGAGCGTGTAAAGAGTCATGAGGATTATAAAGTGCTTTCTCATAGTTGGTTGCGGAGGGCGGGATCGAACCACCGACCTTCAGGTTATGAGCCTGACGAGCTACCACTGCTCTACTCCGCGATATATCTTCTCTTTCGAAAAGCGGGTGCAAAGGTACTACAAATTTTTTAAATGTGCAAATATTTTAACAAAAAAATGAATTATGCGTGCATAAAAGGACTTTTTTGTTAAAATATTTGCCGTTTGCACGGAAGTGCGAACGTAGCTTCGGGGGAATTGCGAAGCAAGGCGGAGTCCGAAGGTACTGCATTAAAAAAGGCTCAAATCGGCGTCCGTAATGATTCCTTTGGAGCGTTTTTTGCCCCGCGAAGAAGGTTTTGCTCCATTCGTGCCTGTCGGCGCAAAAGGCGATACATACCGACCGATATACGGGTTGATGATCGCGCGGGTTTGCTCATCCGTCGTCGGACATTTATCCACGATCCACTCCAGGTACGAACGGTCAATACGCAGCATCGACTCAATCGACTCATTGCGGTGCGCGCCCTGATTGAGATAGTAATAATCGCCCTTTTTCACCAACCAGCGGTCGAAAGAGATAAACCCGAACTCCGGGCGCTGTGCCCATTCCCATCCATGCGCTGCCACCTGCGCTTTGAACACCTCGATCGTAGCCAGCACATCATCCAACGAGTTATGCGCACCTTCGAACGGATGACCATAATAGCGGGTATAAGCCGCCGTCAGGTTATTATGCAACTTCTCGCCGTTCTCGTCCACCTGCCCTGCCGTATGGATGCGCTCCAGCAACAACGCGTCGTACCACGTGCGACCGTCAAAATCGAAGCTCAGACCCAAGCGCGCCAGGTTATAGTGCAAGATCGGCGCGTCATACCCGTTCCCGTTATACGAGAGGATATCGCAACCCTCCGTAAAGGCTATCAGATCATCATACACGCTGCGCAGCGACACACCGTGCTCCAGCAGAAAATCCTTGGAGATATGATGCACGGCCTCCGCCTCAGCAGGAATCGTAAACTCCCCTTCCGGAAGGATATACCAATCGCGCTGGTCCACCACATTCCAATCGGCGGTGTCCACCTTCACTAACGACAACTGAATAATGTGCTCTTTCTGCACATCCAGACCCGTGGTCTCGGTATCAAAACAAACGAGTTTCATTCTATATAAAGCACTAATCCCTTCAGGTACTCGCCCTCCGGGTGGTAAATATTTATCGGGTGATCTTGCGGCTGATGCAACTGGTGCAGAATCCTTACTTTTCTTCCTACGGAAGCCGCCGCACTGAAGACCGCCAAACGGAAGGCTTCCTTATCCACCGCCTGTGAGCAGGAGAAGGTAAATAATATACCGCCCGGTCGAATCATCTCTATCGCCTTCGCATTGATGCGTTGATACCCGCGCAGAGCATTCTTCACCGCATCGCGGTGCTTGGCAAAAGCAGGCGGATCCAAGATAATCAAATCGAACGTCCGACCTGCATTCTTCTGCGCCGTGAGGTACTCAAAGGCATCGGCCGTGACAGCCGTATGATTCTTGGCTTTCGGAAAGTTATGCGCCACATTCGCATTCACAAGGTCAATCGCCTTCTGACTCACATCCACCGAGTCCACACGCTTCGCGCCGCCGCGCAGGGCATATAGACTGAATCCACCGGTGTAGCAGAACATATTCAGCACTTCCTTTCCGGCCGCATAGCGCTCCACCAACGCGCGGTTCTCGCGCTGATCCACAAAGAATCCCGTTTTCTGGCCCTTCAACCAATCAATCCGAAACTCCAACCCGTTCTCCGTACTCCAAAACTCAGAATCCTCAGAATTCTCCGAATACTCGGAACCCCTCACCAGCCATCCCGTCTTCTCCCCCTCTATCGCCGCCTTAAACGGCAAGGTGTCGTCGGACTTATAATACACGTTTTTGACCTGCGGCACTACCGCCACAATCGCCTCAGCGATCGCCGCGCGGAACACGTGCATGCCCACCGAATGAGCCTGAACGACCGCCGTGTCCGCATACACGTCCACAATCAGTCCCGGCAACCAATCGCCTTCGCCGTGAACGAGTCGGAAAGTGTCGTTGTCCTTTCTCACTAACCCCAAACTCGCGCGCACCTGATACGCCGCGCGGACACGCTGTTCCCAGAAATCAGCCGGCAACTCCGCTACGCCAAACTCCAAGATGCGCACCGCAATCGAACCCACCTGCCAATGCCCCACACCCAGCGTTTCGCCATTCGCACTCTCCACGCAAACGAGTTCACCCTCTTCCGGCGCAGCAGCCTTATGCGCCGCATCCAAAACGATGCGGGCGATGGCGCCACTGAACACCCACGGGTGAAAACGCTTCAGCGACTCTTCTTTATGCGGTTTTAAGATAATCGTGGTCATCACTCAACTCCCCTCGTATGTTCGTGATAGGCGTGCAACGAAAGGTTGTCGCTCACGTACTTAAGGGCATGCAGATTCTTGAATCCCAGCGCCGCAATGAACGCCAGTTCCATGTCGAACACACAATCCTTGTAATCCGACGCCAGCACAAAATCGCAATTCGTATAACAAATCGCACGGCGTGTCTCGTGCTCCGGCGGCAGTTCAGCGCCGAGCGACTCATCCACCAGCGACAGGCGCGGCTCCGCGTACGTCACATTCGGATGATTCAGTCGCACTTCCGTCACTTCTACCCAACTGCCCAAATCAAAATTGGCACTGCCGGCATAGCCGATATTGTACAACTCCGCCTCGCGGTCTAAGTGCTGCAGCGAACGGATGATATTGATTGCGCCGACGCCGGTAAAAAGAATCTCCGCATCACGCAGATCCAACCCCAACTCTTCGCGGGCTTTGTCGATCAACGGCAACTCGCCCTCTTCGGCCATAACGATGTATTTTGCCATATAACACAAACTTTTGCGGGTGCAAAGTTACTCTTTTTTTCCCATATTTGCAAAAAAAATGCCCAAAAATTTGCGTAATTCAAAAAAAAGCAGTACTTTTGCACCCGCTTTCCAAAGAATGGAGTTATCGGGGTCCCCGAAAATTTCCAATTTTTGGGGAGAGCGGAGGGCCCGAGAGACTTATCCTTACGACGCAGTCGTATGGCAGTCCGAGGGTACCGAACGCGAACGGCCGGTTGGATGAGCGACTTAGTCAGCGGTCTGCAAAACCGTTTAGAGCGGTTTGACTCCGCTACCGGCCTCCAAGCCGCCCGAAAAAAGGGCGGCTTATTTTTTCTTAGGAAGACCTATTACTACCTAGGAAGACCTATGGACAGTATAATAGAAAATATTACTTCTCAAGAGTACAAGTACGGCTTCACGACCGACGTGGAGACGGAGGTGGTACCGGCGGGACTGAACGAAGACATCGTTCGGTTGATTTCGGCGAAGAAAAACGAACCCGAATGGCTGCTGGAGTTCCGTCTGAAAGCTTTCCGTAAATGGCAGACGATGCCTGTGCCGACCTGGGCGCACCTCGACATTCCGGAGATAGATTTCCAGGCCATTTCGTACTTCGCCGCACCGAAAGCTAAGAATGAGCAAGGACAGAAAGACGAGATTGACGAAGAGATCATGAAGACCTTCGACAAACTCGGCATTCCCTTGGAAGAACGTGCGGCGCTGGCCGGAAACATGGCGGTGGACGCCGTTATGGATTCGGTATCCGTGAAGACCACTTTCCGCGAGACCTTGGCTGAGAAAGGCATCATTTTCTGCTCGATCTCCGAGGCGGTGCGCGAGTATCCGGAATTGGTCAAAAAGTATCTTGGTAGCGTCGTTCCTCCGACCGATAATTTCTATGCGGCACTCAATTCCGCGGTCTTCTCGGACGGCTCGTTCGTCTATGTGCCGAAAGGCGTGCGGTGTCCGATGGAGTTAAGCACCTATTTCCGCATCAACGCCGGTAAGACAGGTCAGTTCGAGCGCACGTTACTCGTCGCCGACGAAGGCGCGTATCTCTCTTATTTAGAGGGTTGTACGGCGCCGATGCGCGATGAGAACCAGTTGCACGCGGCGATCGTGGAGATCGTCGTCCACAAAGACGCGGAGGTCAAATATTCCACCGTGCAAAACTGGTATCCGGGCGATAAAAACGGCAAAGGCGGAATCTATAACTTCGTGACGAAACGAGGAATCACGCACGAGAACGCACGCCTCTCTTGGACGCAGGTTGAGACCGGTTCTGCCATCACCTGGAAGTACCCGAGCTGTATCCTGCGCGGCGACAACTCCAGCGCAGAGTTCTACTCGGTCGCTGTCACCAACAACTACCAGCAAGCCGATACCGGCACGAAGATGATTCATATCGGCCGCAACACGCGCTCGCGTATAATATCTAAAGGTATCTCGGCCGGACACAGCCAGAACGCTTACCGCGGTTTGGTAAAGATGGGCGTACATGCCGAGAACGCACGCAATTACAGCCAGTGCGACAGTCTGTTGTTGGGCGACAAGTGCGGCGCACACACCTTCCCGGATATGATTATCTCCAACCCTACGGCGACTGTCGAACACGAAGCCACGACCAGCAAGATCAACGAAGACCAGTTGTTCTATTGCCGTCAACGCGGCATCGGCATGGAAGATGCGGTGGGACTGATCGTGAACGGCTATGCCAAAGAAGTGATGGACAAACTGCCGATGGAGTTTGCCGTCGAAGCCCAGAAATTACTGCAAGTCAGTTTGGAAGGTTCAGTAGGTTAACTACTCCCCTAATTGAATCGTCTTCGCGCTTATAGGCGCAGACAAAAAGTTCGATGCCGATTGCGCAAAGCGGTCGGCATTTTCTGTGGTTAGATAGGTGCACGTTCCGCCGGTACTCAGTTGCTCGCGATACTCCGGATGACGCTTCAGATAATCCGCCAAACTCTTCGCCTCCAACTCGCCCTGCGCAATAGTAGTCACCTTTGGTGAGTCCGTCGGTTGCGGGAATTCCGACTCATCCAGTTCATGACGGAACTCGAGCCAGTTGTCGATCCGCTCTTTCATCAGCGGATAGTGGGTACAACCGAGCACGAGGGTGTCAATCTGAGGATCTTTGGCGAGTATCTCACGCAGGTACTTGCCGATGAAGTATTTGGCGCCGGGTCCGTTGTGTTCGCCGGCTTCAATCAGGGGAACCCACATAGGACAAGCGTGCTGAACAATGGTTAACTCCGGTGCTATTTTCTCCAATTCGAGGACATAGGATTCGGAAGAAACGGTAGCAGGTGTAGCCAGAATGCCGACGTGCCCGGTTTTGGTGATACTCGGCACAGCTTCTACAGTAGGCCGAATAACGCCCAACACATTCACCGGCTTCCTCTTTTCACCATTAAGCGCAGCGTCACCATTCTCATCATTAATCAATAATAAATCCTTCTGTTGAATCGTCCTCAGCGCCTTCGCGCTCGCCGTATTACAAGCCAGAATGATGAGTGCGCAATCTTGCTCAAACAAATACTTCACTGCCTCCAGCGTATAGCGGTATATAACATCGAACGAGTGCGTGCCATATGGCGCACGCGCGTTGTCGCCCAAGTACAAGTAATCGTACTGGGGCAACTCCTTGCGGATTGCATCCAAGATCGTCAATCCGCCATAACCGCTGTCAAAAACACCTATCTTTGCCATGTTCAAACTTTTGCGGCTGCAAAAGTACTACAAATTTTCCAAATTTGCAAGATTTTTAGCAAAAAAAGTAGTCTAAGCTCGCTTAAGCGTACTTTTACGTGCTAAAAAGATTGTAGTTTGCACGAAAGTGCGAACGTACTTTCGGCGGGAACCCGCTTGCGGGAGGGCCGAAAGTACTGCTTTTTTTTTTGACATACGCAAATATTTGAACATTTTTATCGCATATTTGTGGCAACTCTTCATTTTTATTTGCATATATGATTTTTTTTTTGTACCTTTGCAGCCGCAAAGGTTAAGAAAGGAAATAATGTCCGTTCAGAAAAACAAGTTGGATAAAAGACAATCGCTCTCGAAGCAATTGTATGATAGTGGTTACTTGTGGTCCTATAGGGCCGCGGGCGACAAGGCTATGCTTCCTGATGAAGAGTTGATTCTAAATGGTTTATCGCATCTTGAGTTTGAAGACATGCCCAAGCTTTTTAAGGCATTCCCGTATCGGCAAATTAAGCAGGTGTGGCAGCAGCGCATGTTGCCATATCCTGATTATTACGGCACCCTGAATATGCTTTTGGCAGCCCTCTTCTTCCATATTAAGTCACCTAAGAAATATGTCGGTAACCATGTGAAGCTGTCGTTCTTTGCGCCACAGAACCGCGTTCCGGCTTTGCATACCGGATTTACATACAACAACCTCAAGACGGTTGACGCGCAGGACGCTTTGGGAATGAAGTTATTCACTATTACCGTCAGGAGTCTATATCGCGATTATTACGACATCTATTCGCTGCTAAAAGCAGGCCTCTCGTTTGAGGAAGGCTTGGACTATGCTTTGAAATTTACCAGACATCAAGTCCATTCAAAAGCCGTCTTGTCGGCATTGATTACTCCGACTTTATACCAGAAGCCGCAAGACTTCGACCTTATGCAGCCGAAATATAATGTCTCAGCCGAAGAAATGGCTAACTATTTTATGGAGGTAATAGCTTCCAGACAGAAATAAGATAATTAAATCCCGCTGGCCTTGACAGCATGAAGGAGTGCGACGGAACGCACTCCGAGCGAAGCGCCCGAGTAGTACCCACTACGAGGAATAAGCGCGAGCATAGAATAATCGTCGCTTGCCGACGTAAAACAGAAGGACACATACTAGCGCAAAGTGTTGCACTATACATAGCGTAATAAGCCCAACTTGATTTGTTGAAACTTCGACACTTTTAACAAAATCAATTAGTAATCCAAGTACGGTTTATGCACGCTCACGTACCAGCGTGAGTTTTCCGTGCATTTATTTGAATTACTAAGGTAGTCGAAGACCTCAACAAATCAAATTAAAGCGAACGAAAGCGCACGCTTTTCGTATGTATACACTTCATTGAAAAAAAAACATTAACAGTAACAAATATGAGACGTTTTCTATTTATTGCATTAGCACTGCTAATGGCAGTAGCAATGCACGCACAAGAGTTTGACCCGAACAATTCTAATGTATTGTCCGTTTATGATGCAATATCACTTGTTCGTGGACACGCAGGTGCAACCAGTGATTATTGTTATATACGTGGTGTGGTTCCGGAGGATTACTCTCCAATGGCGGGAACTCTGGAAGAAGGTGGTACAATCAGTTTTAGACTTGTAGGAGAAGAAAATAGTGGTTCGCTGGAAGTGCCGCATATGTCGGGTTTGAACAATGCTCCTTTTGTATCCGCTGAGCAACTTCATAAATTTGACACCCTATATATCTATGGTCAAGTATATAACCCGAATGGCAGTTGGGGCTACCAATTGATTAATGCGCACCTGGTATATCAGTCCCTGCTCTCTCGTCCCATGGTGAACGCTCCATCCATGTATGATTTCAACGGTGATGGTATCAAACAGGCTGTTTATGAGACGAAACTGGCACTGGATATCGCCAACGCTTACATAGAAGATGTGAACAACGATGGCACACTGGATATCACGGATGCCGATGCACGCTTCCTATTAATGAGTAGTGCAACTGGTTATATTAGAATTGACGATGCTTTGGCAGGAACGAACATGGACTTGAACGGTGACGGTCGGAAAGACTATTTGATGTTGAATAGGAATATCCAGATTTCCAATAACTCATATGCGTATTACGGCGACATCGCTTACCAGTTAACGGATGGCACATTCCGCACAGAGCCAATGCAAGTAATGACGTGGGATGAGTTCGTTGCACAAATGACACCGGAAGAGCAAGATATGTATGCAAATCCGCAAAACTACTCTCTTGGCGATGTGTCGCGCTACACCTATAGTGCCACTTTAGGCGGCTGGTCATTAGCTCGTGCACCGAGACGTAATGCACCGGAATCGAAGAAAGCACCGGGTATCGGACATACCATCAATGCGCCGACCAAATCCATCGACCTGAACGGCGACGGTCTGATGGACCTCGTTGACGAGAAAGACGGTATCATCTACACAAATATGGGTAACGGCAAATGGGTATGGACACAGACCAACGGACTCGTCATCCCTGCCGACTTGAACAACGACGGCATCATGGATTTCATCTTCCCGGGTGCCAAATTATACACGGCTATCTACAATCGCACGGCCAAACAGTTCAATATCACTACGCTCTATCAGAATGTGGCAGTAGATGATATCGTTTATTGTTATGATTTCGATAAGGACGGTGACCTCGATCTGCTGGCTACCTTCACCGCAGCCAAGAACTCTACAGGCTATGCCTATACCTGTTTCTTTACCAATAACGGGCAAGGTGTCTTCACGCAACAAGAAGAACAAGACCACGGGGAGAATAATCTGTGGTTCTCTGCTTTGCAGGATATAGACGGCGACGGCAATTATGACCTGCTGGCTTTGCGTGGGGACATAGTGTTTAGAAACACCACGTTAGGGGCCTATTATGCTTTTAATAGTTACGACGACTATGGTAATGGCAACGCCGAAATAGTCTGGCTGAAGGGTAACCATAATTTGCAGTTTGGAAACCCTATATCCCTTGGCTCGTTTACCATTAAGCTCGATGACCGTCCTGCCAACCTCACTATCAATGCCGAAGAC
>JAFSQV010000013.1 GCA_017446455.1 Paludibacteraceae bacterium | reverse complement strand
CTCATCGAAACCGATGCCGCATCCGCAGAACCACAAAGTCGCCAACATGATGATGACGAGGTAGAAGAACATGAACGCCATGACATTACTGGTGGTCTGCTCGCGCAGCGTCTGGCCGTTGAAGCGCACCGGAATGACGGCGTTCGGGTGGATGCGGCGCTTGATCTCCGCCAAGGCAGACTTCGCAAAGATGCCGACACGTACCCATTTCATACCTCCGGAGGTCGAACCCGACGCACCGCCGGTGAACATCATAAAGAAGACGAGCACCCAGAGGACGGACGGCCATATCATATAGTCGGCGGCCACAAAACCCGTACTGGTGATCATCGCGATAGCGGTGAAGAATCCGATACGGATACTGGACCACATGCCGGAATAGATGAACAACCCGATAGCGAGCACCAGTCCTCCGGCCAGACATGCGCCGACGTACCAATGCGTCTCTTCGTCATGGAGTACACGCTGGGGCTTGCCGCGGAAGAGATAGATGAGTTGCGTGAAGTTGATACCCGAGAGCAGCATGAAGAGCATGATGATCCATTGAATTGCGGGGCTGTAGGCGATGACGCTGTCGTTGTGCGTAGCGAAACCGCCGGTAGAGATCGTCGCCATGGAGTGGCATATTGCATCAAAACGGCCCATGCCGAAGAGCCATAACAGCAGTCCTTCGGCGATGGTCAGACCGATGTACGTCAGCCACATGTGCTTCGCCGTGTCAGCGATACGCGGACTGAGTTTCTCGTAGCTCACGCCCGTCACCTCTGCGCTATAGAGCTGCATGCCGCCCAAGCCGAACATCGGCAGGATAGCCACACTGAGCACGATAATTCCCATACCTCCGATCCACTGCGTCAGCGCGCGCCAGAGGAGTACCGAATGTGTCTGGGCCGCGACGTCGGTGAAGAGGGTTGAACCGGTGGTGGTGAATCCCGCCATGGTCTCATACCACGCGTCGGTGATGGTCGGTAGGGCGCCGCTCAACCAGTAAGGTAACATACCGAAGAGCGAATAGACGAGCCATACTGCGGCAACAATCACGTAGCCTTCGCGTTCGCCCACATGCTTCTCGGCCTTACGGCCTGCGCCTAACAGCCACCAGCAGTTGATCCACGTGATGACGCTCGAGACGAGCCATGCGCCGAGATCCGCCTCATGGTACCACCATGCGACGAATGTAGGCACCAGCATGAAAAGCGCCTCGAGGAGGGTGAGCACCCCCATCGTCTTAAAGACTATTCGCCAGTTGAATGTTCGTGTCATTTAAAGAAGCGCTCTAAGGTTCGTATTACATGGCTCTTGCAGAAGACCACTACCAGGTCGCCGGCAATCACTTGGGTGTCGCCGTTAACGAGAACACCTTCTCCGGCGCGAACGATACCGCCGATATTCGCCTCGTCCGGTAAGTTCAGATGCTTGACCTGACGACGGGTGATGATACTGCCTTCCTTGGCGTAGAACTCGACGATCTCCGCGTCGGCGCTCGTCAGGTTGTGTACGCCGCGCACGGACGCATCGAGCAACATCTGGTAGATATAACTCGCGGCGATGGTTTTCTTATTGAGTACCGTTCCGATATCCAGTCCTTCGGCCATCGGTATATAATCGAGGTTCTCTACCTCGGCAATCGTCTTACGCACACCAAAACGCTTGGCGGCGAGGCACGCGAAGATATTCGCTTCGCTGCTGTCCGTCACGGCTACGAACGCGTCCGCATCCTGGATACCTTCTTCTTTGAGTACATCCATATCGGAGCCGTCGGCATTGATGATGAGTGCGTTCGGCACTTTCTCGCTCAACAGGTTACATAGCTCGCGGTCTTTCTCGATGATCTTGATATTCATCTCGTCCGTCAGTTCGGTCGCTGCCTTGCGGGTGATACGGTCGCCGCCGAAGAAGATGACGTTCTTGATCTCGCGTTTGGATTTGCCGAGCTCCTCGCGCATAAACTCCATGTTCTCTTTCGGACAGACGCAGAACACCATGTCGTTTTCCAGCACCATGTCCTGTCCGCGCGGGATAATGGTCTCCTGATCGCGCTTGATAGCTACGATGCGGTATTTGCCGTGGTTGTACACGCCGGAGGAAAATTCCTGCCCGATGATTTTGGCCGCCGAACGCACTTTGACGATGCACAACTCCAGTGCGCCTTGACAGAGGTGCAGGTGGTATCGCATCCAGTTGGTGCGCAGACTCTCTTCGATCTCATTGGCTGCCAGCACCTCCGGATAGATGAGGTGGTTAAGACCCATATTCTCGAAGAATTTCTTGTTCTCAGGCAACAGGTACTCGTAGTTATCGATACGCGCTAAGGTACGCTTGGCACCCAGACTGTTGGCGATCAGACAGGCCGTCATATTCTCCGTCTCATGAGGCGTAACGGAGATAAAGAGGTCGCAGTCTTTGACACCGATCTCCCGTAGATCATGGATAGAAGTGGGGTTACCCACTTTCGTGAGCATGTCGTAGTTGGCACTCAGGTCTCCCAAGCGCTCCCGGCTCTCGTCGAGCAGGCTGATCTCCATGTCTTCGCGGCTCAGCAGCTTAGCCAAGTGCGTGCCTACTTCTCCGGCACCTGCAATAACGATTCGCATAATCCTTCTTTATCTAAATGTAACATTTGATACAACTCTTTGGTAGAACCATGTTCTACGAACTGATCGTTTACGCCCAGACGTATCACACGGGGCGTGTAACCGTGGTCAGCCATCCATTCCAGCACCGCACTACCCAGACCGCCGGCAATCATGCCGTCTTCGGCCGTGACGATGGTCTTGAATTTTTTACCCACCTCATGCAGCAACTCTTCGTCCATGGGCTTGAGCCAGCGCATGTCGTAGTGCGCAATGCCTCCTTTGTACTTTGTACTTTGTACCTTTGTCACTTCTTCAATGGCTTCGCTCATCGGGTTTCCTATCGCGCCGATAGTCAGCACCGCTACGTCTTTTCCGTCCCGGAGTTTCACTCCCTTGCCGTATTTCACCATTCCACCATTAAGCGAAACGTCACCATTTACCACTGGTGTCCTTCCTCTCGGGTATCGGATAGCTACCGGTCCGTTGAGTTTCTCAGCGAGCGTCAACATCTGCTTGAGGTCCTCGCCCGTACGCGGGGCGCATATCTGCATGTTGGGTATCGGACGGAGGTACGCGAGGTCGAGCAGACCATGATGGGTGGCTCCGTCATTGCCGACGATACCTGCGCGGTCGATACAGAAGACGACATGCAGGTTCTGCAGCGCCACATCATGGACGATGTTGTCGTATGCGCGTTGGAGGAAAGTGGAGTAGATATTGCAGTAGGGCAGCATACCCGCCTTGGCTAGTCCCGCACTGAAGGTCACGGCATGTCCTTCGGCGATGCCGACGTCATAGACGCGATCCGGCAGTTCTTTTTGCATGATACTCATCGAGCAACCACTCGGCATGGCCGGCGTGATACCGACGATCTTCTCATTCTTCTTAGCTAAGTCTAAGAGGGAGTTACCGAACACTTCCTGCCAAAGAGGAGTCCCCTCACCGCTCACCGCTAACCGCTCACCGTTACTTACGTTAAACTCACCCGGCGCATGCCATACCGTCTGGTCATTCTCCGCGGGCGCGTAGCCTTTGCCTTTCTTAGTGATGATATGCAGCACCTTCGGTCCGCGGTGGTTCTTGATCTCACTCAGGATGCGCACCAGCCCTACTACGTCATGTCCGTCGGTCGGACCGAAATAGCGGATGTTCAGGCCCGTGAAGATATTACTCTTCTGCTTGCTCAGCGCCGCTTTCCAGTTGTTGTTCCGCCGTAAGATACGTTGTTTCTTCTCGTCGTTCATCAGGTGCAACTTCACTGCGGCTTGATAGAACCGCCAGCGCCACTTGTTATACATCGCGCTGGTGGTGAGGTCCACAAGGTATTGGGTAAATCCGCCCTTGAGCGGGTCGATGGCCATGTGATTGTCGTTCAACACGATGAGCAGGTTGTTCTTGTCCATCGAGGTGTTGTTCAGTCCCTCGAACGCCAAACCGCCCGTCATGGCACCATCGCCGATGATGGCTACGACATTATGGCCGTCCGCGATATCCAGACCCAGCGCTGCGGAGATAGAATTGCTTGCATGGCCGGCGATGAACGCATCGTATTCGCTCTCCGCGGGATTCGTGAAGGGCGACAGACCTTTGAACTGCCGGTTGGTATGAAAGCGGTCGCGACGACCGGTGAGAATCTTATGCGCGTAAGCCTGATGACCTACGTCCCAAACTAACTTATCGTTCGGCGTATCGAAGACGTAGTGCAAGGCTACCGTCAGTTCGATAGCACCCAAAGACGATGCCAAATGACCGGGGTTCTTACTCAACGCCTCGATGATAAACTGCCTCAACTCCGCACACACGGCGGGCAATTCCTCCATCTTCAGCTGCTTCAAATCTGCCGGCGAATCGATCTTATTGATGTACTGATATTCCATATCTTGCGCATGTGCGCATACTTACGCAAACTAAAATCGGCTGCAAAAGTACTACAAATAATTGATATTTGCAAATTTATTTGCATATATCAGCAAAAAATCGTATCTTTGCACACATTTTTGTTATGAATACACGCATCGACATGCATCATCCGGTGACGGTTTGCAAAGCCTCCGCCGGCACAGGAAAGACCTTCACCCTCGCGGCCTATTATATCGGGTTGCTGATGAGCGGTGAGGACTATCGTGCTATCCTCGCCATCACCTTTACCAACAAAGCGACGGCGGAGATGAGCGAGCGTATCTTGAAGAATCTCTACGAGATCTGGCACGGGACGGCTGACCTCAATTTTGTGGAGTCCGTGCGGTCGTTCATGTTCCGCAACCGCGACAAAGATGCGGCCTGGATGCAAGCCCGCGCCGAATGGTGCTTCAACCAGATGTTGGTTGATTTCGACAACGTCAAGATCCAGACTATTGACTCTTTCCTACAGACCCTGCTCAACGGATTGGCGGGTATGCTGCACCAGAGTGCGGGCATGAATACCGAACTGGATAGCGACCGCGTCATCAACGAAGCGGTGGATCAGTTGTTGACGTCCGAGATGACGGAGCAGGACCTCGTTATCATGCGCGACTTCCTCTATGTGCGCCTGGAGCAAGAAGGAACGATATATATCAAGCAGAGTCTGGTAGCGCTCGCGAAAGAACTGTATAATGAGTCGGTCCAGATGTTGGACTCGCGCGGCGAGATCGTCTTTGATGCGCAGAAGATCACCGAGCGCCGCGAGCGCCTCGCTGCCATGCGGGAGAACTCACCGGAGATCATCCGCCTGCGTAAAGAAACGGAGCAACTGCTGCTGTCGCTGGAAGGTATGGATAAAAGCGGCTGCGGGCGCGTCGGAACATCGATCAAATCGGCGATAACGAATATCCGCGAGAGTCTGTTTCCGTCGGATGGGGGTGAGTGCAAATCTCCTTTCCGCGGACTGACGAATGAGGCGTATGCAGCGGCGAAGGAAGGCACAGGCGATTGGGCCAAAGTGCCGAAGCCGGTATATGATCTGGTCATCGCGCTGACCGCTGCCGCGCGTCGCTGCCGGGCGTTCTACGACACGATTGACCTGACGGTAGCCCTCAGTTATGAAATGCAGTTGATGACTTCGCTGCAGCGCATCATCCAGCGCAACCTTGCCGAAGCGAATTGTGCGCTGCTCAGCCGCACAGCGAGCATCTTGGACAGCGCCCTGCGCGGCGGAGACGCCGATTTTATCTTGGAGAAAGTAGGCATCCGCTACCATCACGTGCTCATGGACGAGTTTCAGGACACGAGCAAACTGCAGTGGAGCGTGATTGAGAAGCTGCTGCAGGAACTCGTCGCGGGCGAGGGCAACTCGCTGCTCATCGTCGGCGATATCAAGCAGTCTATCTACCGCTGGCGCAACGGCGACTGGCATATCATGGATGAGTTAACGAGTGAGGGAATGAGTGAGTTAACGAGAGACCGGCTCAATCCGCTCTTCACGTCCCTACAGCAGAACTTCCGCAGCAGCGAAGAAGTGGTGCGGTTCAACCTGTCGTTCTTCCAGTATGTCATGGACCATTATACGGATTTCCATCCCGAACTCCGGAGCGATGAAACGGCACTCATTCGGCGTATCTATGACGAGCACTACCGACCGGAACTTTTGGATCAGTTCTATCAGTCGAAGAAGAAACGCGGCGGGTATGTGCGCTTCAGCGCACTAGAGAGCAAAGACGAGTGTCTGACCCGGCTCTTCGATACGATGGAGCAACTGCTGCCCGACATCGATCCGTCGCAGATGATGGTGCTGGTGCGCGGCGCGGCGGATGCCCAACTCATCACCGATGCGCATGCTTATCTCGATTCCGAGCAATACCCGAACCTAAGCAAGAGGGCTTTTGTGTCCGCTTCGAGTTTCCAACTCGATGCGTCGGAAGCCGTGAACACCCTGATAGCCGCTCTACGGTGGGTGACCAATAAGAAAGATGACGTCTCAGCCTATCAGGTAGAACTGGCGGTAGGACGCTCCGGTATTCTCGATGAGATACGTCAACAAGTGACCGTTCGCACGCCCTTGTATGAAGCGGTATGCGAATTGCTCAAGATTCTGCTGACGAATGAGAACGGTCAGTACTGCGGCTCCGAGACGGCCTACATCAACAACCTGCTCGACCGCACGCGCGAGTATGTCTCTGCCTACGGCAGCGACATCAAGCAATTCCTGCAATACTGGGACGAGACGATGCACGAGAAACCGATCCCGACGTCGGCGGCTGGCGCCATCCGAATTATGACCATCCATAAGAGCAAAGGACTCCAAGCCCAGACCCTCTTCATCCCCTTCTGCAACTGGGATAGGGACGAAGGCGACGCGTCATCGAAGATCTGGTGTCCGATCGCGCCGATGCTGGATGAAGGCAAGGATTATATCCCGATTCCGAACCACTCCAAGATGGCCGATTCGGCGTACAGCGAGCACTATATCGAGGAGCACATCAA
The DNA here is from genome assembly GCA_017446455.1 of Paludibacteraceae bacterium. Lineage (GTDB taxonomy): Bacteria > Bacteroidota > Bacteroidia > Bacteroidales > Paludibacteraceae > Colicola. Next base: position 8,560 of record JAFSQV010000013.1, on the reverse strand, counting down.
CCTGCGGGTAGATAGTCTGAATATGCTCTATGTGGCCCTCACCCGCGCCGAAGACAACCTCTTTGTCTTCACCGATTATAAGTTGACCCAGAAAGGCGAAAAGCCTAAGCATGTCGGTGAGTATCTCGTGGCCTTCCAAGGCACGGAGTACGAGCAGGGACAAGTGGTCATCAAACCTATCAAGGCAGAACCCGCCGCGCAGCAGATCGCAGAACTATGGGCGAACAGCGACCAGGTGCGGTTCATTCAGTCGCAGGAAGGTGCGCTCTATACCGAGAACGGCAATGAAGCCTACCGCCGTGTGGCGCGGATGGAAGAAGGTACACTCTGTCATGAGATCTTTGCGAACATCCAGAAGGCCGAAGACCTGGACGCGGTGCTTGATCAGTTCGAGACCCGCGGCGAGATACGCAGTAAGGAGGAACGCGAGAAGTTCAGAGAACTGATCTCGTCCGCTTGGACGGGGAATGAACTGATGCGCAGTTGGTTCGTCGACCCGTGGGAACTCAAACTGGAGCAAGCGATCATGCAGGAGTTCAAGGAGATACGCCCCGACCGCGTGATGATTGATAAACTTACGAACGATGCCATCGTGCTTGACTATAAGTTCGGGCGGTGGAACGACCATTATATCACCCAAGTGCGCCAGTACATGGATGCGCTGCATAGCCTCGGGCACCCGCACGTGCGCGGCTTCCTATGGTACGCACGGGAGAACCGGTTGGTAGAAGTGAAAGGAGGGAAGGCATGAGATCATTCTTACAACAGACCGCGCAATCCATCGTCGCGCATATCGAATGGAGTCAGTTGAGTAACACCACGCTCGTGTTGCCGTCCCACCGCGCCGGGTTGGTGCTGAAAAACGAACTGATGCGCTTGCAGCAGGAGCAAAATTGCAAAGCGATATGGTCGCCGGACGTGAAGACCTTGACGCAGTTGCAAGATGCGCTCAGTCCGCTCTATACCGAAGACGAACTATTCACCGTCGTGCGTCTCTACCGCCATTACCGTCGCCTCAACGAAGGCGATACGGACCTCATGCCGCTCGATATGTTCTACGGATGGGGCCGCCAGATGATCGCCGATTTTACCAATGTCGATGCGTCCATGCCGGCGGAGCAGGTGGCGAATTTCTTTGATAACGCGATTGCTGCGAATACGTTGGAGCAACTGCAGTTAGACCAGGATACCCGCGAACGACTCAACAGTCTCGTGAACCCCAACGCGCAACACGGCGCCGACTCGATATACAGCCGCTATGCCGTCATCTGGGATCAACTCTACGAGTTGTATCAGGCGCTGCACGCCGAGTTGGCGGCCGAACAGAAAGGGTATCCGGGTATGCGACAGCGGGCGGTCATTGAGCATTGGGATGAGGACTCGGTGCAGAAACAGGTAGCAGGCCGGACGTATATTTTCGTAGGCTTTAACTACTTGCTGCCCGTCGAGCGCGAATTGATGGAGAAGCTGAAAGCGAACGGTCAGGCGATGTTCTATTGGGACTTCGTACCCGACTTCCAGACCAATAGCAAAGCCTTCCATTTTGCCCAACTCAACAGTGGCATTTTAGGCAATAGCGCTCCCGAGGTCTCCGCGTTCTCGCAGGCCCAATTCCCGAAAGATATCACCGTCATGGCCTGCCCCTCGCGCGAGTCGCAGGCGCAGTTTGTGCACCAGTGGCTACTGGCTAACTACACGGGGCACGGTCAGAAAGTGGGCGTCGTGATATGCGACGAGTCGATGCTCGAGTCCGTCATCTATACCATTCCGGCCATCACGTTAGAGGGAGAGACGGAAACCGAACCGATTAACATCACCAAGGGCTTTCCGCTGCGCAACACCGCCGTCTATGCCCGCACCCTCGCGTGGCTCTACGACAAGAAAAACGGTCAGGCTGAAGAACTTGTCACGCCAAAGATTATCGATGACCTATTGGAGTATCTCTTCCCGAAGACCTCGGAGAATTCCGACGAATCGGAGGATTCGGAATATTCCGACAACTCCGAGACGATGAACTGGAAGGACCTGCTGATCTTGGAGTCCGAGTACCAGGTGCGGAAGATCGCGAACCAGATGCGGTTGCTCATCACCAACGGCCTGGGCGATGTGCCGTTCACGCTCAAACTGCTGCGGCTGTTGATGCGCCGCACGATGGAGAACGTCACTATGCCATTCCACGGCGAACCCATCACGGATATTCAGATCATGGGTGTGCTCGAGACGCGTATGTTGGACTTCGACAAGTTGCTCATTCTCAACGCCGACGAAGGCGTCATCCCGCAACACCAAACGGATAACAGCTTCATCCCGTACTACCTGCGCAAAGCCTACTCGATGCAGACACCGGACGAGAAGGCGACCATCTATGCCTATAACTTCTTCCGCCTCATCAGCCGCACCGGACATGCCACCGTGCTGTACACGACTACTGAGGGCGCGGAGAACAGTAAAGGTATGTCGCGCTTCATTATGCAAATCCTCTACTCGCCGGAATTTAACGTGCAGAAAGAGAGCCTGCACGAACCGAGTGTCGTGCCTGAGTTTGATGACGCGTGTTTGGGAACAAGCGGTAAGTCCTTTGCGTCCATTCATCCTCACCGCCTCTCGCCCAGCGCCATCAATACCTATATTGAATGCCCGCGTAAGTTCTGCCTGCAGTATATCCAAGGCCGGAAGGGCGAAGAGAAAGAAGAGGCCCAATTCACACCGGCGGAGAAGGGAACCTACGTCCATGCCTCGATAGAGTATCTGTACAAGCACTATCTGGGTTGCGACAATACCAAACCTGTGCATGTCACGCCCGAACAGATCGCGGCTATCAGCGACAGTGCGCACTTGGAGGAAGCTCTGCTTCATGCGTATGAAGAGGTTGGTAAACATGTGCCGGAAGAGCACCTGAGCGATAACGAGATTATTATGCGCTTTGTGTTGAACATCCTCGAGCGCGACCAAGCGGATGCCGCTATCGGACTGCAAATATGCAGACTCGAAGCACCGTACTATTTCCGGATGGACGTCAAAGAAATCGGTTCGCTGGAGATAGGCGGGTTTATCGACAGACTGGATATCTACGGACCGGAAGGACAGCAGAAAATACGCGTAGTGGATTATAAATCAGGCGGTTACAATCCCGCCCGACTGACGACTGCCACGGAGGAATGGATGGAGAAACCGGAAAAGAACTACGTGCGTCAGACGCTGATGTACAGTCACGCCGTGATGGCGAATGAGAACGAGAAAGAGAGAAAAAAGAATCTGCCTATCGAACCCAACCTCTTCTTCTGCAGCCATAAACTCACCGATTTGCCGACGACGGTGAAGGTCAACAAAGCGGTGGTCGCCAACTACCGTGAGCTCCAAGACACTTTCCTGGAGGCCCTGCAAACGAAGATAAATGAGATTGCGACGGTTACAGAGTTCCCGCCTTGCGAGGAGAACAAGTGCAAGTCTTACTGCCCCTTCCTCTCCCTCTGCCGCCGCTCCGTCCGCTCTTTCGACTAGCGCAGAATAGTTATTTTTCGCTTTGTTGTTTTGGGGACTCGCGGTGTAGGCGGTGATCACTTATCGCGCTTCGTTGTCCTCGCTCTGCGCGAGGACGAGTTATCCCGTATCGTCCCTCGTCTTTGTAAACACAAACGCCGAGGGCCCGCCCGATACGGATAAAGGCGGGTGTAGCCCCGCGTGTACGTTTTTTTTATTTTTATTTGCATATATCATTTTTTTGTTGTACCTTTGCAGCCGCAAAGGTTTGAATAACCCCTCGCTGGCCTTGACAGCGTTAAAAAGCAAGGACATAGTAAAAGGCGTTTATTAACGTTGTTTGCGACTCTTCAGAATCTTCGCAACATTTTGTACTTAGTCGCGACAACCACGGTGAATGTCCATGTGGGTATGTAATAGTACTTCCACGCCCGTCGAAGGGCGAGGTGGGTTCTACATATCGGGCGTGGATTTCGGTTGTTTTTCTACTAAGTACGGGGATTGCGAAGCCCTTGAAGAGCGTGAAGAGCAAGCGGATTTCACGCTTTTATTGTGTGTAATATGGAGAATGCCGAAAATCCATTAAAGAGTAGGCTGTTTAAAAGAATTTTTTATGAAGAAGGTTTATTTTCTTTTAATGTTGTTGTCTTGTGTTTCCGTAATGAACGGGCAACGTCGTATTACAGAAGAACAGTGGGATGAGTTAAAAATTACGAAACCTGTTATTCTTGAATTCTATGCAGATTGGTGTGCGCCATGTAAGCAACAAGGATCAATTATCGCGCGTCTTGCTCAGGAATTTCCGGAGATTGATTTTTATAAAGTGAATATAGATCGTGAGAAAGATTGGTTTTCTTACGAAACACGAGACGGTGCAATACCTATGATACAATTTATTTTCAAAACAGATGATAGGAATAATTTTTATTCCAGAGCGACTATTTCTGGTTTTATGCCATATGCCGAGTTGCGAGATTCTTGTCAATCAATTCTTCGGCGTTTTAATGAAATTCAACGCAAGAAAAATATTCCACAGACGGTCTCGACTGTTGTTAAGGATACCATTATTGACATAGATGGAGTTAAGTATCACTTGGCTTTATCTGGTGCGGTTGATATGGGGATGAATGTGCGTTGGGCCGCATGTAATGTAGGAGCTTCTTCTCCTGATAAATTCGGCGACTACTATTCATGGGGAGAAATAGAACCTAAAAGCAAATATGAATGGGGGAACTACAAATATGTATACCCGGGGACCTCAAACAATCCGCGTTTCAAAAAATACGGTCCTACAATAGATCGATTTGACAGATTACAAATAGCTGACGATGTGGCTAAACAAAAATGGGGTGGTAAATGGCGTATGCCTCTAAAATTCGAAATGAAGGATTTAGTGGAAAATACAATATGGCAGGTGTTTAAATTTCGCGGTGTATGGGGCTGCATAGCATATAGCGAGAAAACAAAAAATGCTATATTCTTTCCTCTTGCAGGATGCAAAACAGAAGAAGGACTTGTTGATGTAGAAACTTCTGCAAATATGTGGGCGATGGATATGTTATATACGGAAAATTCTGTTTTTGATTACTATGAATATCCTAAATTTGCTTATGCATTGATTATTGACGAACAAGTTTCCGTACAAGAATGGGCACGATTTTTAGGTTTCTCTGTGCGGCCAGTATATGATGAACATAATCACTTAAATTAATATATCATTATGAAAAATCGTTTATTTTGTTTCTTATGTGCCTTGTTGTTAGTCTCCGGTATATCGGCAGGAGACAACAGATTCGATGGTACTACATTTACAATCAGTTCCAATGTTACATTGCCTGTATATGTGCGATATAGTAGCAATGTATGGACAATTAATTCGCGTCAATATACAATTACGACCCGTATTCCCAATGCGACTATTACCGATGCTCACGGTAATAACTGTATATACAGGCATTCATACGACCAGAATTCTGGCTCAGGAGGTAATTATGTACATCATTACTATCAAATAACCGGAGTTTATTCTTCTTCAAGTTCTTCTTCAAGTAATAGTTCTTCTTCGAGTAGTAGCTATTCAAGTAGTTCTTCAAGTAGTTCTGCTTCGCAATTAGGATCCGCTTGGGCGGGAGCGGCAAGAGCGACAAAAGCCATTGATTATAATGACAACTACACAGCTGGAGGTTTCTCATTAGCAGCTACTGTATCTCCTTTATGGGGGGAAAACTTAGAACTTCGCTTGCGTTACGGTTCTAGCAGATTCGGTGGAGACGTAACAGGTATGGTCGGATATGATTGGATTAAAAATAAGGATCCGTACGAAAGTTATAAACTCAATTGGAGTGTTGGACTTGGAATGTACTTCGGAGGTAGACCGAGTGATATTTATCTCTGGGACGTTGATTTTGGTGTTAAATTTGGTAAGTCTAGTCAACCTTATAACAATGCATGGACAGGTGTAGTTGATCTCAGCACAACACATCTTATAGGTCCCGAACATGTGATAGGCTTGATTGCAGGTGCCGGCATCGGATTAGGTGGTAATGGCAAAAAACCAGGTTTTGTATGGGATGTACGAGGTGGTATCGTCATTTATTTCTTACAATGGAATTGGCTATAATAAATAACTTTATAAACAACAATGAAAAAGAAATACTCCTTATTAAATTGCATATTAGGCATCTGCCTTTGTTTGTCGTCTTGTGATATACTAGGTTCTAATGATCCGGATAATTCTGGTAACTCCTCGTATAAGCAAGTACGCGAACTCTCAATAGATGTCTTGTCCGAAGAATTTCATTCGGACTATCCGTACGTCCGCATGATGGCAGAGAGTGAAGGGTGGGTACTTTTGGAGCTTAAAGACGACAAATTACAACACAATTCTAGGGCATTTGCATTTATGCACGAAGAGGAGCAGATTGGCTATTACCTATATGCATTGGATAGTATGGTCGTAATGTCGCAATTTACGGAAGACCCAATGGATAATATTTTGGAAAACAATGTTCTGGTAACTATGTTTTATGACGAATATATTCGTTGCTGCGTAGTTCGAAAGATATGGGAAGATCAGGAAATTTTGTCTGAAATAGTTATTCCTCGCTCTACTAAAGCTAAGAAAATGCAGAGAAAAGATAATTACGATGTATCGGTATACAATGACATTAGTGATCATTTTAAATATGGAGCGACAGAACTCAACAATAAGACAAGCCCACTAAATTGGATTCAAAGCTCCAAATCAAATGCAGTAAACGCTGCAACGATGTGGACGACATTTGCCTTTGCAGCTTCGCTCCATCAGATATACAGCGGAAATCCTGACCTACAGGATCAATTGGAGGAAAGAATAAAACAGGATGACCGCACATTCATAGATTTAATTTTGCGAAGTTATACTGCATATGATTTAGCAAGTACTGTATATCATAAAATTATAGATTGGACAGCTATCGGCAAACAATGGCTTGCTGATGGAAAGATTGAAGATGCTACAGAAGATGAGCATCATCCAACTAGAATATATCCAATTTCATACACTGCTCATCAATTTGAGTTTCATTATGCTGAGATGAGAGAATATTTGAATGCTCATCCGGATTGTTCTGCCTTGCTTGAAAAAGAAGAAGTGACAGAAAACTCCGCCCGACTTTTTGTCACAGTCTCGGACTTAATAGGGAATGATGATTTGGGATGGTTGGAGAAAAAGTTGAAATATACGAATACAACTACGGGTGAAACAAAGGAACAATCGTTCTACGATATGTCCGCACACGTCACACTAAACGGACTAACTTCCTTGACTGAATATAACTGTTGGGCGGAAGTGATATCAAGCGGAAAAACATATAAAAGTAACGCTGTTACCTTCATCACTAAAGGCGATTTGCATATGGAACCAAGTTCGTTGACCTTTAAGGCTTCCGGTGGTTCGCGCGGAGCAGCATTGCTTATAGATAGAGACCTTTTGCTCGGTTTTGATTTGAATGTTCCGAAATGGATTACCAAAGTGGACAAGGCGGCCTCTTCATTTTTCTTAGACGCCGGTCCAAACACATCCAAAGAACGGATAGTAGATGTGTTGAGAGTGTCGGCCTATCTCAAAGACGGCAATACAATTTACACCACCATGCCGATTATACAAGAAGCACCGGCGGAAAATCAATGGAATAATACAAAGTGGAAAATTTGTGGTAGTGTAGACATCAAAGACAAAGGATGGTATTGGAATGAAGATCGAACAACTCATCCTGAATTTATACTAACCATCAAAAATGTTGATAAAAACGATTTTACTATAGAAATCATAAAAACTGTAGACTCACAAGAATCAATTTCGTATGTGGGACATTATGAGGGATTAAGCGATGATACGAAATATGCCAAGATCATAATAGATAACGAAGGGAGATTAGTGTATACTTATGAATATAAAAATCCTTCCTACTATAATCTCACACGATCAGAGCTGTTTGTCCTTAATCGTGTAGATGAGGATAATTGTGAAGGTGATTATCAGTATGAAAACCACTGGTCTCACTATGGCCCAGACATGATGGGAGATAATGTTAATCAGTATGGAGATCTTATTTGCAACGGAAAACTAACAGGAACACGAACTGAGTAAACAATAACAAAATCTCTTTTCTCATCCATTTTAGTGACATTTCCGAACGCAAAAATTTGGAAATGTCATTTTTTTGTTGTACCTTTGCACCGGAATTAAGAAACAACTTAGGCTACGAATTAGGGTTATCGTTAGGGCGGAAAATATGCGCATCAGGGTAATCCTAGACCATGCTCATTTTTATTACACTGTAACTAACAAATATACAGATACTTACAATCAATGGCACGACACCTGAAATCTATCGTAAAAAACCGTTTGAAATGCGCAGTTGCGTACTACGCCCCTCATTCGGACATCTCCGCTTCCCACCGACGCGGAGTGCGATACCTCGTGCCTGTTGTCGGCATCAACATGCTCTGGGGTGCCTTTGACACCCATAAGGAGGGCCGCCACTACCGCAAGCACATCATCGTGCGCCGTGTTCCCCGTACCGGAGGACAACTCCTG
>JAFSQV010000076.1 GCA_017446455.1 Paludibacteraceae bacterium | reverse complement strand
TGAGTGGAGCAGCATTGGTGTTTTTCCTGCTGTTTCACGGTTGCATGAACCTTGCGCTGGTGTTCAGCGAAGAGGCGTACAACGCTATTTGCCGTTTCCTCGGTGCTAACTGGTACGCAGTAATCGGTTCGCTCGGTATTGCGTTCCTCGTACTGGTGCATTTCTGCTATGGTCTGTATCTAACTATCCAGAACCGGGCAGCGCGCGGGAACGACCGTTACGAGGTTCGTGGAAAGAAAGAGGGAGTGACCTGGGAGTCGGAGAACATGCTTGTTCTCGGATTTATCATCCTTGGTTTCCTCTGCCTGCACCTCTACAATTTCTGGTACAAGATGCAGTTTGCCGAATTGACCGGCATCCAGACGGGTGCGTTTGACCCGCAGAACGGAGCCGCTTATGTCAAGGCATTGTTCACCGAGCCTGTATGGGGCCAGGTTTATTGCGTGCTCTATCTCCTTTGGTTCGTTGTGCTGTGGCTCCACCTCAATCATGGTGTAGGCTCCGCTATGACCTCCATGGGACTGAACAACCTCAAGTGGCAGAAACGCGTAGAGGTCATCAGCACGGTTGTGGCTACGCTGGTCGTACTGCCATTCACTATCGTTGTATTGTATTACTTTGGCATGGGCATAGGTATGCTCTGCGCCGCTTAATGATTGACGACTATGGCAAAGAAAGAAGAAATACTGGATGCTGCAAAGAAAGCAGCCGAAGTAATCAAAGAGAAAGTAGAGCAAGTCGCTAATGACCCGCAAGTGCAGGAAGTAGTGGCTGCGGCTAAGGAGAAAGCGACTGAAATGGCAGAAAAAGTGGCTGAGACAGCGCAGGCGGTAGCCGAAGAAATACAAGCTCGTGCCGAGAAAGTGGCAGAGCGTGCTGAGGTCAAAGAGGCTGTCAAAGCCGCCACAGAGGCAGCCCAGAAAGCCGGCAAAGCAGCTAAAGCTGCGGCAGAGGTAATGGCTACTCCTTCCGAGAAAAATGTAAAAGTCATCACGCCGGAAATGGCGAAGATCCCTGCAGGTCCGCTGGAGCTCAAGTGGACGAACTATAAGAACCACCAGAAACTCGTTAACCCGGCTAACAAACGTCGTCTCGACGTCATCGTAGTCGGTACGGGTCTTGCCGGTGCTTCGGCTGCGGCATCGCTGGCAGAGATGGGATTCAATGTGCTCAACTTCTGTATCCAGGACAGCCCGCGTCGTGCGCACTCGATTGCTGCACAGGGCGGTATCAATGCGGCAAAGAACTACCAGAACGACGGTGACTCCGTCTATCGTCTGTATTATGATACCATCAAGGGCGGTGACTACCGCGCTCGTGAGGCGAACGTCTATCGTCTGGCCGAAGTATCCAATAACATCATCGACCAGTGCGTCGCACAGGGTGTGCCCTTCGCACGTGAGTACGGTGGTCTGCTTGACAACCGTTCGTTCGGTGGTGCGCAGGTAAGTCGTACCTTCTACGCTAAAGGTCAGACCGGTCAGCAGTTATTGCTTGGTGCGTATAGCGCATTGAGTCGTCAAATCGGTAAGGGCAAAGTGAAGATGTACACCCGTTATGAGATGCTCGATATCGTCCTCATCCCGGATGAGAATGGCGAGAAACGTGCTCGCGGTATCATCGCGCGTAACCTCGTGACCGGTCGCATTGAGCGCTTTTTCGCGCACGCAGTAGTAGTAGGTTCCGGTGGCTACGGAAACACCTTCTTCCTCTCCACCAATGCGATGGCTTCGAACGGTTCGGCTGCAATGCAGATGTACCGTCACGGTGCCCTCTTTGCTAACCCCTGCTACGCACAGATCCACCCGACCTGTATTCCGAAGCACGGTGACTTCCAGAGTAAGTTGACGCTTATGTCGGAGTCCCTCCGTAACGATGGTCGTATTTGGGTTCCGAAGAAACTCGAAGATGCAAAGCGTCTGCAAGCTGGCGAGATCAAGGGTCGTGACATCCCCGAAGAGGATCGTGACTACTATCTCGAGCGTCGTTATCCGGCCTTCGGTAACCTCGTTCCGCGTGACGTAGCGAGCCGTGCTGCCAAAGAGCGTTGCGATAAGGGCTTTGGTGTGAACAACACCGGTCTCGCTGTGTTCCTGGACTTCAGCGATGCTATCCAGCGTCTGGGCAAGGACGTGGTTGCGCAGAAATACGGTAACCTCTTCCAGATGTATGAGAAAATCGTGGATGAGAACCCGTACGAGAACCCGATGATGATTTTCCCGGCTATCCACTACACGATGGGTGGTATCTGGGTAGACTACGAGCTGCAGACGACTGTTAAGGGTCTGTTCTGTATCGGTGAGGCGAACTTCTCCGACCACGGTGCTAACCGTCTGGGTGCGTCGGCGTTGATGCAAGGTTTGGCTGACGGATACTTCGTATTGCCTTATACGATCCAAAACTACCTCGCAGACCAGATTGGTGTTCCGCGCATGAGTACCGACCTGCCTGAGTTCGCTGAAGCTGAGAAAGCTGTTCAAGACAAGATCGACCGCCTCATGGCCATCAAGGGTAACCGCTCGGTTGACTCGATCCACAAAGAGCTCGGTCTTATCATGTGGGACTTCGTCGGCATGGGTCGTACTGCTGAGGGCTTGAAAGAGGGTATCAAGAAGATTGATGCCATCAAGAAAGAGTTCTGGACCAACGTGTATATCCCGGGTGAGGCTAACAGCCTGAACAACGAGCTGGAGAAAGCGCTCCGTCTGGCTGACTTCATCGAGATCGGCCGTCTGATGGCGGTTGACGCCCTCCATCGTGAGGAGTCCTGCGGTGGTCACTTCCGCGAGGAATACCAGACGCCGGAAGGTGAGGCTCTCCGTCAGGACGATAAGTTCGCATATGTCGGCTGCTGGAAATAAACTGGCGAAGACAGCGAACCCGAACTCATCAAGGAGCCGCTTGACTACGAATTCACGGAACGTAAGACCCGTAACTATAAGAACTAAATGACCAAATGGTAAATGATTAAATCGTAAATAGTTTTATGGATCAATACATTGATATTAAGGTTCGAGTTTGGAGACAGGCGGGACCTAAAGCACAAGGTCATTTTGAAACCTATGACCTGAAGCACGTATTCCAAGGTGCTTCGTTCTTGGAGATGATTGATATTCTCAACGAGCAACTTGTTGCTCAGCACAAAGACCCTGTTACCTACGATCACGATTGCCGTGAGGGTATTTGCGGTATGTGCTCGATGTACGTCAACGGTCACCCGCACGGACCTGACAGCGCTATCACGACCTGCCAGCTGCACATGCGTAAGTTCAAAGACGGTGAGACGATCACCGTGGAGCCGTGGCGTAGCCGTGCGTTCCCTGTAATCAAGGACCTCATGGTCGATCGCGGTGCGTACGACAAGATCATGCAAGCAGGTGGCTTCGTGAGTGTCAACACCGGTGGTGTACCCGACGCGAATGCCATACCTATTCCGAAGCCCGTGGCTGACGAAGCGATGGACGCTGCGTCCTGTATCGGTTGTGGCGCTTGTGCTGCGGCTTGTAAGAACGGTTCGGCGATGTTGTTCGTCGCTGCGAAAGTATCGCAACTTGCCCTCCTGCCGCAAGGAAAAATCGAGGCAGCTGCTCGCGCGAAAGCGATGGTGGCTAAGATGGACGAACTCGGTTTCGGTAACTGTACCAACACCGGCGCATGTGCCGCTGAGTGCCCGAAATCCGTTAGCCTTGCTAACATAGCTCGCCTCAACCGCGAGTTCCTGGCGGCTAAGTTCAAGGACTAACAGTGTTTTGCCTCGTAAGGCAATTTTATAGCTCGAGGGCGGCTGATACCCGCCCTCGTTGCACTAATTTTAAAATCAACACCTATGAAAAAGTTCACTTCTGTATGTTTTGTCCTGTTGTTTGCGGTAAGCGTCTTTGCGCAGACCATTACGGTAGCCGAAGCCATTGCTATTGGACTTGCTCAAACGGAAAATAATGTTCCGACAGAGGAGACATATACCGTTGAAGGTTATGTGAATTTCATTGACAAAAATGAATTCAATACGTCGTATAACAACATGACCTTTTGGATTGCTGACACCCGTGGCACCGCCAATAGTTCCGCTTTGGGCGCACTGCAATGTTATCGTTGCCGACCGGACAGAGAGTTAGAGGTGGGAGATAAAGTGCGTGTGGTTACTCAACTGAGGAAGTATTACAGTACGGTTGAAACGTATCCTACTAACGCTCCTGCTACATGGCTGGAATCGCAACCGGAACCGGAGACGGGTTCGCTTCGCGTATGCGCGCAGAACTTGAATAACTATTACTATAACTATACGCAGTCGACACGGCCAAGTTATAGCGACGAAGCGGGTTTCCAGGAAAAGACGCAGAAGATCGTCAATGCTATGTTGGATATCGATGCGGATATCTATGCGTTCTGCGAAGTAGAAGCAACCCCGATCGCATTGCAGCATCTGGCCGAAGCGATGAGTGCGCAGGCCGGAGAAGCGGGGCGTTATGTAGCGGTCAGCGATGGTATTGACTATACATGGTACGAAGGTATCTCGGATAACCAAATCAAGTCCGGCTTTATCTATCGAACCGACCGTGTGAAGACCTACGGCTCCAATACCAGCGCGGTATCCGGGAACGGCTATTATGCCCATACTATGCGTCTCCAAGTCTTTGAGCAGAAAGAAAACGGCGAGAGACTCGTTATCAGCATGAACCACTTCAAGGCCAAAGATTCATCGTCCGACCAAGGGGCATCTATGCGTGAGACCAACGCCACGAACCTGCTTAACGCACTTAAAAAGGTGAGCGTCGATCCCGATATCTTAATTCTCGGTGACCTCAACTGCCAATATGGCGAGACACCTATCACGATGCTTATTAATGCCGGCTATGAGGAGCAACTGCTCAAGTACGACCCGTCCGCTTGGTCGCACTGTTACGGCAGCGGTGAACTGATTGATCACGTTTTGGCGAACGCCTCTATGGCTGACCAAATCGTCAATGCGTACGTGAAGCACGTCTCTGCTTATAAGTGCAACTCCGCCGTTAACTCTTGGCAGTCATGGTCCGACCATGATCCGTATGTAGTGGAGATAAACCTGAGTACTGAGCCTGCGGAGGAAGGTCCTTGCGAAGATATCGATGTGACCTATCTGACCAGCAGTCTGGATCCGTTGACCTCGGTCAATAATATCTGGTACTGGAATTCAGGTGGCTATGCCAAAGCACAGAAGCAAGGTGGCTATACCGATTGTATGTTAACGCCCGAAATGAATCTCAGTGAGATGAGTTCGGCGACGATCAGCTTCCAGCATACGCATAAGTGGGCGGGAACTCCGTCTGAAGAGTTGACGCTCTGGGTAACACCGGATTTCCAAGGCGACGTAGAGTCTTCTACATGGTACCAACTGACTATCAGTCCTTATGCAGCCAATACAGACTGGAAATTTGTCGATGCTTCTATCGATGTGCCGGTTGAGTACTTAGGTTCGAATACGGTCTTTGCATTCAAGTATATGAGTACTGCTACGAATTATGCCACATGGGAAATCAAGAACCTGAAGATCAAGGCTACCTGCTCAAGCGCACAGCCGATTGAGAATGTAGCAGACGAATCGGCAGCATATAAAGAAATCCGCCATGGACAACTCATCATCATCCGCAGCGGAGTAGAATATACCGTTACCGGTCAGCGCGTGCGTTAATCAATACGCGTGCCTAATAGGTTGTAGGTATTGCTTTCGCGAACGACCACCACTTGACCATTGCGCAGTACTTTATGTGCTGCGCTTGGTTTTTGTATATGGTCGATATCTGTCGGTGTAGAAGGGTAGGATAGCTGAATGCCGTAGATATTGATACCGCTGTTGGCGGAATAGAGATAGAGCTGCGTAGCGGCGCCCTCGTACTCATATGTCGCTTGGTTGATAGAACCCGCCGGAGCAGACATCGTACCAACCACATTGCCGAACGAACCGTCTGCGATATTCAGGGTGCGCGCATCGCCGGTGCCGCTACTGCTGGTTAACCATACCGTCACCGAGCACTTGCCCGTCACCGCGAACCATAGATGGCGGTAGTTGGCATTGCCGGATCCGCCGAACTTAAGACGATGGGTAAACGCATAATCACCTACCGTCTGTGCAGACTCATCTACCGTGATAGCTTTGTCGGCGGTGGCGACGATATGCAGGTCGCGTACTACGGTCTCCGTAGTGATGGTACCTAAGCCGTTGAAGTCGTCGTCAGAGATGTTCCAGAAATCGGACACCACGGGTTGCGGATCCGGATCATCGCCGTCGCAGGACGAACTTACTTCTGCCTCGGAGGTAACGGTCAACGTCGCTCCTGCCCCGCAAGACGCATTCGTTACAGCCGTCTTTGCTGCAGACGCAGTCAGTTGGTCGTAAGCATAACTCGGCGCATCTACTACGCCGACGTTGGCCGGTAAGTTGCCGGAGCAGTGGACGAACGTACAATAATTGGTCGTGCTGTTAAACCCTTTGTAGATATTCTTCTTGGTGTTCGCTTTGCCGGCAAACGTGCACCCTTCAAAATAGCAACTGGCGTTCTCCGGACCTACATAGTAGTCCGCTACGGAACTATTCCAGTAGCAATTCAAAAAATGCAGCAAGCAGTTGCGGCAGCGCGTCATACGTTGCTTGCAACCCTCGTCCCACCAACAGAATGCGTACGTGATGTTATATGTTCCATCGGAAGGCTTGTCACTTGAACCGGAGCCTATCAGGTTGCTGAAACGATGGTCGTCTGCGCCACCCGAACCACCGGCCTTCGGCTCTTTCAGATAGCGGAAACGGCACCAGCTGACAGTGATATTATCGGACGTGCCCTTGATATCAAAGTTTCCGTCGCAGCCGTCTTGGAAATCGCAGTGGTCCACCCATACATTCGTCGCTTTGTCCAGGCACAAGTTATCCCATCCGTCGCAGTCGTACGCGCCGGGACCCTCGAAGGTCAGGTTGCGAAGGATGATGTTATTGCCTTTGAGGTATAAGATACCTGACTTGTCCGCGTTCTGCTGGTTGGAGATCAACTTCTTTCCGGGCAGCGCCATGATGGTCAGGTTGGACTTGTCCGAACTGATATGATTATTCACGGTGATGTCCTTCGTGATGATGATCACGCTGTTCTTCTTTCCCAGCGCTGTAGCTAACTGGCTCTCGTTGCTTACGTATGTAGGCGTGGCATTTCCGCCGCCCGTCACGTTTCCTGCATACCCCCAACTGCTCGGCGCGCAATAGTTCACTGCGCTTAACGACCAGTAGATACAGATAAATGCTGCTAATAAACCTAAGCGTTTCATATCGATAGTTTTTTTAATGCCTTTTCTTCCTTCGCGGTCATCTCCGCCTTCGTCTCAGGCGTCTTGTCGCCTTGACCGGTGAGGTGCAGTACACCGTGAATGAGTATCCTCATTAACTCATGATCAAAACTTGTGCCCACCATCTCCGCATTGGAACGCACCGTGTCCAGCGAGATGAAGATGTCTCCGTTGAGCGTCTGCGCGGTCGAGTAGTCGAAGGTGATGACGTCCGTGTAGTAGTCATGCCCTAAGAACTCGCGGTTCACCGACAACTCACGCTCGTCGGAGCAGAAGATATAGTTGATGTTCCCTACGGCAAAGCCGTAGTCCGCCGCTACTGCCCGGATCCAGCGGTTGGTCTTACGCTCGTCGAGCACCGGCATCTCTATGTCCTCATTCGTATATCGTATCATTTCGAGTGCAAAAGTACTGCTTTTTTTTGATATATGCAAGAGTTCGGGGCGAAAATCGCTTCGGCAGGAGCAGTATTCGGAGTGCTTGCAAACGGGGTCAATCCGTTATAGGTTCGATGTGATGGTTAGCTCCGGACGCACAATGGACGTATCTATGATGCCCAAGGTCAATGGGTGAAATAACCCCAAAACCAAGCGAAAAGAGCCCGTTAATGCGGACTCTTTTCGCTTACTAACACCGCCCTCACGAAGTTCGGGAACTGCTTGCAGGGAGCATCGCTCGTCAGTTGGGCGCGCCAGAGATTGTACATCTCCATAAAACGGGGATGGTTCTTGTCGCGAACAATCGCACTCGCTTCGCGGCAGGCTTCGCGCCAACGGCAACGCTGGACGGTCTCGTTGGGCGTCAATGGATGCTCCTTGTAGTCACGACGCTCCTGCGCGTAGATCTCTTTCGGACCTAAACCGACCACTTCGCCTGTAATAGGATCCTTGACCCTTTTGCGGCGAGTGACGGTCATGTGGTTAACTCCTTGAACTTTCTTTTTGCTTAATGCACCGGTAAAATTCTCAAAACCGTCTGAAGGTACGTAATGTGCCATAATTCATTTACAATTTAATCATTTATTTATATTTAACAGGGAATACCCCTTTTTTAGTCTCGTAATGCCCCTTATAATCATTAACGAATAACTAAGAATATATAAGAATCACTAACGATTTTGGGGTGTCCGCCTGGTTAGGGTGTCGCATGGATGCGACAAGCATAAACGCTATTTTTTTTGCTGTGAGAAAAGTGAGAAATCTGAGAATTCTCACTTTTCTCATGCAATTTTTTTATAGTGTCCATAAGCCATTCGAAGCAATAATCCATGGTCAATCCATTGACTACACCATCGCATTACCGTACTTTGCGGGATGCCTTGTGAGGCGGCTTCGGCGATAAGGGTCTTGCTCTCAAACTCTTCCGGCAATAAACTCAGCAACATCTGACGTTGATCCAATGCCTGCACTTTCGGTACACTCACCTCCTCTGCACCTTTGATCATCCGGTACGCCGCCGCTATATGCAGAATCAGCTTATTCCCGATCATCTCCGCCGTCTGATAGTCCACATCCGAACAATGAAAATCTGAATACTGATGGCTGATAACTGAAAGCTTGTCCGCCATTCGTAACGCGGACAACACCATCGCTATCCGCTCTATATGCACCGCCATACGCAGTACGACGGAGTGGAAATTCACTCCCAACACTTGCATGAGCGCCGGATAAGCCGTCTCCAAGTGTTGTCCCAAACGCGCTCGTTGCTCGCTTGTAAGCGAGAACTCTATCGGTCTGCATTTATACAGTGCCTGGCAGAGGTCGAAGAGCTGTTGGGCTGCAATCGTCATCACACTGTTCGAACCGTTCGCGGGCTCGACATAACGGCTGGAGAAGGCTTGTTGGTCATTCACAATGAGTGTCAAGAGTCGCGAGAAATAACCGTTCTCGATAGATGGCACGAGCGCTTTGTACTGGCTGAACGTACCGGTGAGCAGCACACTCAACTGCGGGCACGCGATACACGAATTATTGTTCGCGCGGTTACGCGTGATGGGCTCGTGCTCCGCGGCTTTACGGAGTGCGGTGTTGTAGTTCGCCACCGACGTACGCCATACATCGGTAATAACCGATCCTTCGCTCTCGTGGATATAACCGCGACCGTTCTGACGCTCTAACTGCTTGTAGAATCCCGGGTAAGACGAATCGCCCGCAATAACGAGCGGAGCGGCTTCGTGTACCTTGCTCACCAACTCCAAGGCAAGATTCGCGATACCCTTGCCGCAAGCTGCCGAACCGACGATAAAGCATTGAAGGTTAGGATAGTACTTCTTGCCCGTCAGTCCGTAGCGGAAATAGAGATTCGGCATGCAGCTTCCCGCCGCCGTAAGCAGCGAGAGAAGCAACATGTCCCGCTCGGCATCACTCTGCGCAAGCGACATAATAGGTTGAATCATTGCCGGCAACTTCTCCGGCTCTACATGTTTCGCGATGTGCAGATCCTGCTCCGCTTCCGTCGCAGATTGTAAGTTTTGAATCATAATAATAAAGGTTTTAATTGGTTAATAATATGTGGTCCCCTCAAAATTCGACTCCCTCTATATATAGGAGATTTAGGTATAGCTATACTCGAAAATGCAGGTTTTCCATTTTACGACTACCTCCAAAACTCGCGACATTTATACACCACCTACGCACCTGACAATCAAAAACTTACAAAAAGCTATGAAAATCCTGTCGCGCGCTTGCATTAATCCTTGCACGACTTCGCGCGCAGCGCTCGTATGATGCTGCATATTATGCTACGCTTCCCCGTAGCAAACAGCCTTCGGCTTCGGTTTACTCCGGGGCCCCCTTTGCAATTATATGTTCGTTGTTTTTTCTGCCTATACCGGCCTATTTTTGCAAATATATTTGCGTATTTCAAGAAAAAGTTGTAATTTTGCAGCGCAAAATCATTAACCCATACCACCTCATTTTCATGTGAAGTACCAGGAATACGAAGCTATCATCACCATAAAAGATGGAGTTATTACAAGTTCACTCCCTCGCCGCGCGTTGCGATTAGTCTATGAGTGGCTTGATCTACATCAAGAAGAACTAATGGCTAATTGGGAGCGTTTAGGTAAATCTGAAGCTCCCATGAAAATTACACCTTTGCAATAAGAAAGGAGGAAAATATGAATCCTATTTTGAAAGTAACCAGTGCAGACTACATCCGCAATTATGTTTTGCGCCTATCGTTCAATGATGGCGTAACTAAAATTGTGGACTTCTGGCCATTAGCGCAAAAAGGTATTTGCAAGAAACTGCAAAACATGGATTATTTTCGTCAATTCAGGCTGGATCCTTTTTCTGTGGATTGGTCAAACGAAATAGGCTTTGCTCCGGAGTATTTATATGAAATCGGCACTCCGGCATAAGATATATCTCAGGTCTGACTTCACCGACAGCGTAAAAAAGCGGTGAAAAAATAGATAGACATATGCGCAAAGCGTTGCGCTTAAAATAAGCATTTGCTTTATTAAGGATCAATTCAATCTTCGACACATTGTAATCCTATTCCTCAATATAGCGGATGTTCACACGTTGAGTGTGGGCTTTCTGCATATATTGGATAGGAAGGGAGTCGAAGCCCGAATTGACCAATATTCAGAAGTTCACACTTTTTTAGAAACAAATTAAAATACGACATATTATGAAAAAACTCTTTACCCTATTGCTCGCTGTAGCAGCCAGCGTAGGAACCATGTTCGCTGAAAAAGTCCAAATCGGCGATTTGTATTACAATCTCGATGCCACCAACCAAACGGCTCAAGTTACGTCGCAAAATAGTAGCAATCCATATTGGTCAGCTACAATTGCAACTGCCAATATCCCCTCTTCGGTGGAATACAATTCAGTGACCTATACCGTCACCAGCATTGGAGAGTATGCTTTCTATTATTGCACCGGTTTGACCACTGTGACGATTGGCAGTAGCGTCAAAAGCATCGGAAGTGATGCTTTCGATAAATGTAGCAGTTTGAAATTTGTAAATGTATCTGATATTTCTGCATGGTGTGCAATAAAATTTGATAATAATATGTCCAATCCATTATATCAGGCAAATAACCTATATCTTAATGGAACATTAGTAACGAATCTGGTAATTCCCAATAGCG
>JAFSQV010000075.1 GCA_017446455.1 Paludibacteraceae bacterium | reverse complement strand
TACCTGTTGGAAGATCCGCTATCTCCGCCGTCCCACTCACAATGAGGTAGATGAGGAGTATCGCAAGACCCTTTGCAGGAACGTACTCCGCGTAGCGCTGAAAAAAGCATACTACGTGCTGTATCACTCTATAAAAAAACGCCGTTAAGACCCATGGCTAAGCGCATACTCATAGACGCCACCAACACGACGATCACTATTCCCAACGGAGGGTCGTTCTGTACGCAAGCCTACATGGAGGCTCTTTTGGCGCTGTACCCGGGTCGAGTGGACGTACTGCATCCGCAAGAGGCGCACATTCGCGACAGCCGCTATCGAACCATAGATGTGCCTCGAAGGAGTCGTATGCAGCGCGTGCTGGGTTTCCTGCGCGGCCGCTTCTACCGCAGCGCGTCCTTCCTTGTGGACTATCTGCAGGCGCACCAAGGGGAGTATGAAAGGGTGATGATCAACACGGGATTATACGCCGGATGCAACATCCGGGCGCTTCATGCCATGGGTCTGAGCGTCGTGGTGTTACACCATAATTTTGAATCGGAGTACAGGATGGATAGCAAGTCTATCCTCACCTTGAAAGGTCGCACCGACCGGATAGTCCGTAATTGGGAGCGCAAAGGCTATCAAGGGGCGGATATCAATCTCTTCCTGACGCGCCAGGACCGCCTGCGCTTCGAGCAGGAGTACGGGGTGCATGCGCAGAACCATGTGACGAGCATCTTTGAGACGCGCGCGGAACGGCAAGCCCTGGTGCCCCACCCCGTTTCGAAGAGCGCGGTCATCACCTGTGCGCTGGGCGACATCCAGAACCAGGCACCGCTGCTCCGTTTTGCAGAGCAGTATCTGCCGCTCTTCCGGAATATCTTGCCGGACTGGACGATACACCTCATGGGTCGCAACCCGTCGAAAGCGATTCGGGAAATGGTACAACAGCACGACTGTATGCGCCTCACGCCGAACCCCGAGAACATCCGTGAGTTGGCCGCCGAGAGTGATATCTATCTCTGTCCTATGGACGCCGGCGGAGGACTGAAACTGCGCCTGATGGACGGCTTGCGCTCCGGTCAGCCGGTGCTGGTGCACGAGCGCTCAGCACGCGGCTATGACGCGTTGTTGGACGCTCCGTATTTTTACACCTATCATGATCCTGCGAGTTTTGAGCAAGGGCTGAGACAACTCATACAATACATGCAATCGGCCGACTACTCGCGCGAGAAGATACAAGACAAACACTACGAGACCTTCGGCCTGGAGGTAGGCATCGAACGGTTAAGAAGCATACTATGCAAATAAGCGTCATCATACCGACATATAAACCCCAAAACTATATGTGGCAATGCCTCGATAGTTTGGATGCACAGACGTTGGATAAGCGCTTGTGGGAGGTGATTATTGTGCTCAACGGCTGCTCCGAACCGTGGAAAACAGAAATAAAGCAATATATCCAAAGTCACCCCTTGACGAATGCCCGTCTCATACAGACCGACGAGGGCGGCGTATCCAATGCCCGTAATATCGGACTGGATCAGGCCAAAGGGGAATATATTGCCTTTCTGGACGATGACGATTATGTTTCTCCGACATATTTGGAGGCATTAGCCGCCATCGCCACGCCGGACACTATTGCCGCAAGTAATACGGTGGCCTTCTCCGATCAAAACGCACATCTTCCCTATGCGATAGAGAAAGAATACCGGCGATGCGCGGCAAAAAAAACAGTGCCTTATTACGTCGCGAAAAGATATTTCAGGGGACCATGGATGAAACTGATTCATCGCAGTATTATCGCCGAACGACGCTATAATCCGCGGTTTGCTGTCAGCGAGGATTCCCTTTTCATGTTTGAGATCTCCGACAAGATGCGGTTTGTCGCTTTTACCGATCCGCAAGCCGTGTATTATCGCCGGATTCAGCAGGGCGGCGCATCGCGCCAACTGAGTCGGATGCAAAGGATTCGTAACGGGTTACGGGTGATGAGGCAATATACCAAGATATACGTACGCGGAAGAGGCTACAAGTTCTCTTTCTACCTCACTCGGTTGTTAGGTACCTTGCATGGAATGATGGTTTCACAGAAAAAAATTGCCACATGATCACCTATCGACTCGCCACATTAGCGGACATTCCGTCCATCGCGAAAGTGCATCTTATGTGCTTTCCGGATTCGATGTGGGCGTTCTTGGGTGAAGCGCTGATCCGTGCTTTCTACAGCGAGTACATCCAAGAGCAGAATATCTTCGTGGTAGCGGAAGAGGACCACTCGCTCATCGGTTTCTGTATGGGTTACGAACGGCCGACGAAAGCGCGCGAGCGGTTTATGCAGAAGAACAAAAAAGCACTCATCCGACGGGTACTGATCGGCCTGTTGAGTTGTAACAAACTCGTGTACTCAAAATGCCTGGATAACTTCCTGCCGAAAAGCAAAGGCTATGAAGCGACGCAAAAAGGCGACCTGCTATCTATATGCGTCTTGCCGGAGTTCCGCGGGAAAGGTATTGCCGATGCGTTGGTGCAGCATTTTGAAGAGCTCTTGAGAAACAGAAATATCACGGCATACACATTAAGTGTCTATACCGATAACATCCGGGCGATTTCGTTCTACAAGCGTCAGGGACTGGAGCCGGTTTTTGAAGGAAAAAACGAAATCACCATGGCAAAGCAAATGAAATGATGGAACTGGTTAGCGTCATAATGCCCACCTACAACTGCGGTCGGTTTATCGCCGAGTCTATTCGCAGCGTGGTTGCCCAGACCTACACCAACTGGGAACTCATCATCGTGGACGACTGCTCGACGGATGATACGGCGGAGCGGGTGGCTGGTTTTGACGACCCGCGTATCAGTTATCAGCGCAACACCCGTAATATGGGCGCGGCGCTAACGCGTAACAAAGCGCTGCGGGAAGCCCAAGGACGTTACATCGCTTTCCTCGACGCCGATGACGTATGGGCGCCGGAGAAACTAACCAGACAGATCGCGTTCATGGAGCAGCACGGCTATGCCTTCACCTACCACGAGTACACGGAGATAGACGAAGACTCCCAACCTTTGCACGTGTACGTGAGCGGAAAGAAGCATGTGCGGCCGTTCGATATGTATTGCTGCTGCTGGCCGGGCTGCCTGAGTGTGGTGTACGATGCGCAGGTCGTCGGTCGCATTCAGATACCGGACATCCGGAAGAACAACGACTCGGCGATGTGGCTGCAAGCGATTCGGAAAGCGGACTGTTACCTGCTACCGGAGTGCTTGGCGCAATACCGGCGCCGGGCAGGTTCTATCACGCCCACCGGCGTATGGAAGAAAATAGGCTGGCACTATATCCTCTTCCGTCAGGGCGCGCAGATGAATCCGTTTGCCGCAGCCTTTTGGATGGGCATGAATATTATTGGAAACAGTTATAAGAAAATTCGATATGTCAAGCGAATTAAAACGATTTAATATCCCCTTCTCGCCGCCGGACATGACGGAGGAGGAAGTGAATGAAGTACGCGACGCCATCTTGTCCGGCTGGATCACCACCGGCCCGCGCACCAAGGAGCTGGAGCGACAAATAGCGAGTTATGTAGGCACCGCCCGTGCGGCGTGTCTCAATTCGGCGACGGCTTGTCTCGAACTGGCGCTGCGTCTGTTGGGTATTGGTGAAGGGGACGAAGTCATCGTGCCGGCTTACACCTACACGGCCTCCGCATCGGTGGTGTACCACGTAGGCGCAAAGGTGGTGTTTGTCGATGTGCAGAAAGACTGTCTCGAGATGGACTATCAAGCCGTCGAAGCAGCTATCACCGAGCGCACGAAAGCCATCATCCCCGTGGACTTAGCCGGTATTCCCTGCGACTATGACCAACTCTTCGCGATTGCCGCGCGCAAGCGTGCACTCTTCCGTCCCGCGAGCGATATCCAGCGCGCCCTCGGACGCATCGCGATATGCGCCGACGCGGCGCATGCTTTCGGCGCTTCGTGGCACGGTAAGATGGTCGGCTCCATAGCGGACTTCACGTCCTTCTCCTTCCACGCGGTGAAGAACTTCACCACAGCCGAAGGCGGTGCCCTCACCTGGCGCACCATCGAAGGTATCGACGACGAAGCGCTCTATCATCAGATACAACTCTTCTCGCTGCACGGGCAGTCGAAAGATGCGCTGGCCAAGACCCAACTCGGCGCATGGGAGTACGATATCGTCGGTCCGTGGTATAAATGCAACATGACGGACATCATGGCGGCGCTGGGACTCGTACAGATGAAGCGCTACCCCGCCCTCTTGGCGCGCCGCCGCGAGATCATCGCGCGGTATGACGCCGCCTTCAAACCTCTTGGTGTAGAGGTGCTGAAGCACTACACCGACGACTACTGCTCGTCCGGTCACCTCTATCTCACGCGCATACCCCAAACGAGTCTCGAAGAGCGCCAGGCCATCATCGTCAAGATGGCGGAACGCGGCATCGCCACCAACGTGCACTATAAGCCCCTGCCGATGATGACGGCGTACAAGAACTTGGGCTTCGACATCAAGGACTTCCCGAACGCCTACGCGCATTTTGCCAATGAGATCACCCTCCCGCTGCATACGCGCCTGACGGACGAAGAGATAGACTACATCATCGAACAATATACCGACATCCTGACGCATTGATGACCCGCTTGTGCGACATAGTATTCAGCTTTTTCGGACTGCTTTTCCTCAGCCCGCTCTTCTTGATTGTCGCGCTGTGGATCGTGCTCGATGACCCGGGACCGGTGTTCTACCGCCAGCAGCGTGTAGGGCGCCATAACAAGGATTTCGGACTGCTTAAGTTCCGCTCTATGCGTATCGGGGCAGACAAGATGAGCCTCATCACCATCGGCGACCGCGACCCGCGCGTCACGCGAGCCGGGTATTATATCCGCAAGTTCAAACTCGACGAACTGCCGCAGTTATGGAACGTACTCATCGGCGACATGTCGCTCGTCGGCCCGCGCCCGGAAGTGCGCCGCTACGTGGACCTCTATACCGAAAAGCAGCGCCAAGTGCTGTCCGTTCGACCGGGCATCACCGACTACGCCTCTATCGAGTATATCGACGAGAACAAACTCCTGGCGCAAGCGGCGGATCCGGACAAGACCTACATAGAAGAGATCATGCCGGCGAAGATAGAATTGAACAGGCGGTATATCAACAACCCCACACTGGGGCAATACTTTAAAATCATTTTTCTTACGATAGCTAAAATCATACGATAAATAACATGGCATTTTTCGGATTATTCAACAGAGAGAAAAAAGAGACACTCGACAAAGGACTGGAGAAATCCAAAGAGTCGGTGCTCAGTAAGATCGGTCGCGCGATAGCCGGTAAGTCCACCATCGACGATGATGTGCTGGATAACTTGGAAGAGGCGCTCATCACCTCGGACGTAGGCGTCGAGACGACCCTGCGCATCATCGAGCGCGTGCAGGAGCGCGTCAAGCGCGACAAGTATGTCGGCACGGACGAACTACGCCACCTGCTGGTGGACGAGATAGCGTCCCTGCTCCGGGAGAACAATGTCGAGGACGTACTCGACTTCTCCGCGCCGCTGCCCGCCAAACCCTACGTAGTGATGGTCGTCGGCGTCAACGGCGTAGGTAAGACCACCACCATCGGTAAGTTAGCCTATCAGTACAAGCAGGCCGGCAAGAAAGTGTATCTCGGCGCAGCCGACACCTTCCGCGCCGCTGCGGTAGAGCAACTCTGTATATGGGGTGAACGCGTCGGCGTACCGGTCATCAAGCAGCAGCAAGGCTCCGACCCCGCGTCCGTAGCTTACGACACCCTGCAGTCCGCCAAAGCCAATGATGCGGACGTCGTACTCATCGACACCGCCGGCCGACTGCATAACAAAATCAACCTCATGAACGAACTGACGAAGATCAAGAACGTGATGCAGAAAGTGGTGCCCGACGCACCGCACGACGTGATGCTCGTCCTCGACGGTTCGACAGGCCAGAACGCGTTCGAGCAGGCGCGTCAGTTCACGGCTGCCACCCAAGTCACCTCGCTCGCCATCACCAAACTCGACGGCACAGCCAAAGGCGGCGTGGTTATCGGCATCAGCGACCAGTTCAAGATCCCTGTGCGCTATATCGGCCTGGGCGAGAAGATGACCGACCTCCAAACCTTCAACCGCATAGAATTTGTTAAATCACTAATACTCTAATCTTATGGAAACATCCTTCATTACCCCGAAAGGAATTCAACTCCATCGAGTAGAATCCGACTTGTTAGGCGAACTCGAGGTACCTGTTGATGCGTACTATGGTATCCAGACCAAGCGCGGTATCGACAACTACAAAGTGTCTAACCTCAAGATGTCCGACTTCCCGGAGTACATCATCGCTATGGGTTACATCAAGCTCGCAGCGGTAGAAGCCAACCACGAATTAGGTATCATCAACGATGAGCTCTACGAGGCGATCGCACAGGCATGCCGCGAACTCATCGACGGCAAGATGCACGACCAGTTCCCCACCGACATGGTGCAGGGCGGTGCCGGCACAACGGTTAATATGAACGCCAACGAGGTCATCGCCAACCGCGCACTCGAACTCATGGGTCACCTGCGCGGTGAGTATCAGTACTGCTCGCCCAACGACCACGTCAACTGCGCGCAGAGCACCAACGATGCCTATCCGTCTGCTTTCCGCTATGCCTTCATCCGCATGAACCGCGGTCTCGAGGCGGAGCTCAAGAACCTCATCGCGGCGTTGCGTAAGAAAGGCGACGAATTCAACGACTCCATCAAGATGGGCCGTACCCAGTTGCAGGACGCCGTGCCTATGACCAGCGGCCAGGAGTTCCATGCTTTCGCCAACAACCTCGAAGAGGAGATCGCCAACCTCGAGCGCAACGTCTCACTGCTCTATGAGATCAACATGGGCGGAACGGCTATCGGTACGGGTATCAACGCCGCGGCCGGCTATGCCGAACTGTGCATCAAGAAGATGCGCGAACTGACGGGCGAACCCTTCCAACTGGCGAGCGACCTCGTAGAGGCTACGCCCGACACCGGCGCGTACGTCAGCTACTCCGCTTCCCTCAAGCGCCTGGCTGTCAAACTGAGTAAGATGTGTAACGACCTGCGCCTCATGGCTTCCGGTCCGCGCTGCGGTCTGCACGAGATCAACCTCCCGCCGATGGCGCCGGGGAGCTCCATCATGCCGGGTAAGGTCAACCCCGTCATCCCTGAGGTCACCAACCAGGTATGCTTCAAGGTCATCGGTAATGACACCGCTGTCACCTTCGCTGCCGAAGCAGGCCAACTCCAACTCAACGTCATGGAGCCGATCATCACCGAGTGTATCTTCGAGTCCGTGACTTGGTTGCAGAACGTGATGAAGATCCTCCGCGAGAAATGTATCGACGGCATCACCCTCAACCGCGAGCATAACCTCGAGACGGTGAAGCACTCTATCGGTATCGTCACGGCGCTCAACCCCGTCATCGGATATAAGACCGCTACGAAGATCGCCAAAGAGGCCCTCGAGACCGGCAAATCCGTCTATAACCTCGTGCTCGAGCAGGGTCTGCTCAGCAAAGAGCAACTGGATGACCTGCTTGATCCCGCGCACATGCTCGCTGCGCATTAACAGGCGCACGCCTGCGCGTGTACGCATAATAAATAAGGTGACCGTTGGGCCACCTTATTTGTTTTCTTCTCAGCTCTTATCGACGAGTACCTGCACTTCCGCCACCGGAGCGTCCACCGCCGCCTCCGGAGAAGCCTCCGCTCGAGCGACTGCCTCCGCCGCCGGAATAACCTCCGCTGGATCGGCTTCCGCCGTAACTGCTGCTACTGCTCGAACGACTCGGACTCGAGTAACTGCTGCCGGAGCGACTGCTCGAACTGCCGGAGTACGTGCGTGCGCCGGAGCTGCTGCCGGCGCTGCGACTTGTGCTGTAGGTCGATCCTGCCGAACGACTGCTGCTTGCCGAGCGAGTGCTGTACGAACTCGAACTGCCTGCGCTGCGGGTACTATACGAACCCGAACTCGTGCGGCTGCCGGTACTGCGCGAACTTGCTTCGCTGCGACTACCGGTGCTGGCGCTTGCGCTGCTGCGGGTGCTGTACGTACTTGAACTACGGGTCGTGGCACTTCCGCTGGTGGTGCGAGTGCCGGCCGTGCGGCCTTCTGCACTGCGCGTAGCGGCGGTGTTACGGCTGCCGTAGGTGCGGCTGTCGGATGCCGTGCGGTCAAACGAACCGGTACCGCGGGTCGTCGCCGAACCCGATGCCGCGCGCGTTCCTCCTATGCTACCGCTGCTGCGACGGATATCACCGGCGTTACGCATACCTGCGTTGCGCTCCGAGAACGAACGGTCGGGATGTGCGGCGGCGTAGTCTCTACGCGATACATCGCGGTGTAACTCCCGATAGCCGTGGCGAACAGCTTGTGCGCGACGGAAAGAGCAGCAGTGGTGGTGATGATGCCATGCGTAGCAGTGACGCCAGTACCAGTCGTGCGCCCAGCAGTCGTGTACATACCACCATCCGGGCCAGTATCCCCAGTACCAAGGACTATGCCATGCGTACCATGCGTCGCACCAGAACCAGTCGTATATTATCGGACGGTAAACGAATACCGGTTCGATGATGTAGGCCTCGCCGTAAACGTATTCATCGCCTACTATCTGAACGCTTACCTCGTTCTTCTCGTCTTTCTCAATGTAGATAGACGCAACGTCCTGATAGATATCTTTCGCCAGAACAGCTTGCAATACGATCAGTCGCTTGTTGCCCTCGCCCGTCTCTATTACGCGCAAGTAATCCACTTGACCGTCGCCGTTCAGGTCGAGGTTGCAGAATGCGCTGTCCGGGTTGTTGAGCATCGTCTCGAACTCTTCCAGGTTCTTAGCCTCTGCAAAAAGCTTAGCTACAACCTTCAAGTCCAGGCCTTCGGAGATGTCCGAACTGTTGGCAGAAACCGTTACGGTCTGCTCCGCCCATGAAGCCATGCATAGCAGCATCAGCGTCATCAAAAGTGTAGTTAATCGTTTCATAATCGTGTTGTTTTAATGGTTATTACTAGGGTCCTAGGTCCCTAGGTTCCTAGGCTCCTAGTCTATCTCTTTCAAATATCGTGCCAAACTCTTACACCAGCTTTAAGTCGTGATGCATCTTCTCTTTTTTAGTGCGCATGTAGCGCTCGTTCCAGCGGTTCGGTTGGATCTCTATCGGCACGTTCTCTACGATCTCGATGCCGTAGCTCTCCAGTCCGACGCGCTTCACGGGGTTGTTGGTCATCAGGCGCAACTTGCACGCCCCCATCTCGCGCAATATCTGCGCGCCGACGCCGTAGTCCCGTTCGTCCGGGCGGAAACCGAGATGCACATTCGCCTCCACCGTGTCTTCGCCTTGCTCTTGGAGCTTATACGCGCGGATCTTGTTCATCAGTCCGATGCCGCGGCCCTCCTGATTCATATAGACGATCAGTCCGCGTCCTTCGGCCTCGATCATCTGCATCGCCTTTGCCAACTGCTCGCCGCACTCGCAGCGCTTCGAGCCGAACACATCGCCGGTCATACAACTCGAGTGTACGCGGCAGAGGACCGGTTCATCTTTCGTCCACTCGCCTTTGCTCAGCACTACGTGCTCCAGACCCGTCGTCAGGTCGCGGAACGGCGTGAGCATGAACTCCCCGTTTTGCGTCGGCAGGAACACCGTCTCCCCCCGCTCGATAAGCTCATCATTGAGCGGCTCGTCCGCTGTCCTTTCACCTTTCACCTCTGCCCTTTCACCTTTCACCTTTAACCTTTCATCTTTCTGGAGCCTATAGGCTATCAGGTCCTTGATCGTGATGATTTTCAGCCCGAACTGATTCGCTACTTCCTGCAGTTGCGGCATGCGGGCCATGGTGCCGTCGGCATTCATGATCTCTATCAGCGCCGCCGCGGGTTGCAGTCCTGCCAGACGGGCGAGGTCCACGCCTGCCTCCGTATGTCCGGCGCGTTGCAGCACGCCGCCGGCTTTCGCGTACAACGGGTTGATATGTCCCGGTCGACCGAAGGTCTCGGGTTTGCTGTTGGGATCCGCGAGGGCCAGGATCGTCGCTGCGCGATCCGCAGCCGACACACCCGTCGTGCAGCCCTCGAGTTTATCGACCGTCACCGTGAACGGCGTACCGAGCATCGAGGTGTTATTCGTCACCTGGTGCATCAGGTCCAACTGCGCGCAGCGCGCCTCCGTGATCGGACAGCAGAGCACGCCGCGACCGTGCTGCAGCATGAAATTCACTTTCTCCGGCGTGATCTTCTCCGCCGCGATGATGAAGTCGCCTTCGTTCTCGCGGTCTTCATCGTCGGCGACGATCACAAACTTCCCTTGACGGAAATCCTCTAACGCTTCTTCTATTGTATTGATTCTCATATTAGCCTGAATGCGAATAATATTTTTGGTATTTTCTCCGATTATTTATAAGGAATTCGTAGAATTCGGGAAGATTTATTCGAGCGAGTTATGTTAAATTTATTTATAAATAAGTCGATTGAATAAATATTCGGAGTACGTAGTACTATAAATAATCGGTATTTTTTATATATTTTTCTTTATTAAATTAACAACGTTCTTCCACCATTTCTCCCATGCCTCTGGGTTGAACAGCGGCGAGTCGGTCGCAGCCTTGTAGGTCAGGAAGATACCCGTCGGCAGCAGCACGAACGAACTGAGCCACATCCCCGCCCAGCAGGGCCATAACGCTTCGCGCGCCATCTTGTATCCCGTGTTGTCGATGATGTAATAGATGATAAACATCACCACCGAGATCACTACCGGCGCTCCTAATCCTCCCTTGCGGATGATGGCGCCCAGCGGCGCACCGATGAAGAAGAAGATCAGGCAGGCGAAAGCCAGCGTATATTTGCGGTACAACTCAATCTGGTGCTTGCGCACATAGCGCTCCGCGTCCTCGAGCAGCAGCGCGTTATACTCTATCTGGTCGCGGTACGCCCTGGCGCGCTCAGCCGCGATCTGCAGCACTTGCCTCTGGCGGAACGCGTCCAGTGAGTTCCACAGCCCTTCCCAATCGAATTTCTCTTTCTGCTCCTTCGTCACCGTCTCGGGCAGGCTCACCTGCCGTCGCGTCTCGCGACCGAAATAGCGGTCGGTCAGCAACTGCGTACTCTGCTCCCTACTCCGCCCTTCGGCTACCACCCGCACCGAGTCGATCGAGTGCGTCAACTGCGCGACGTTCTTACTCACGTGCTGGTCCTCGAGGATCGACTCGTCGAAGCGGTTGAAGTCCGTCGAGAAATCTATCAGCAGCCGTTTGTGCGCGAAGGTCTCACGCCGGTACGGGATATTCTTCGTGCTCCGCGTCGCGCGCTGTTCTTTCTTGTTCAGGTCCTCGAACGACTCGCCGTTGACGAGGTCAAAGATCAGGTAGTGCTTGTCCGCGCTCACCGTCAGTCGGCCCGTGTCCGCCACCATCACCTTCACGTTCTCGAAGCCGTTCGAGTAGTCGTATATCATGATGTTGAGCAACTCGCCGCGGGAGGTCTTGTCGTGCACGTAGATATGAAATCCGCTGATGTCGTCGTAGAACTCGCCTACGGGGATGTCCAACTCCGGACTCTTCTGGCGCAGCGAGAAGATAAGCGCCCAGAGCTTCATCTGCGACTTGGGCAGCACGTTGTTGCTAAAAAAAAACGCACCTACGCTCAGGAACGCCACCGCCACCACCAGCGGACGCATGATCCGGAAAAGCGATATTCCCGCCGCCTTCATCGCCGTCAACTCCGATTTCTCCGCTAAGTTGCCGAACGAGATGATCGAACTCAGCAGTATCGCCAGCGGCAAAGCCAAGGGCACCACCGCAGCCGTGGCATAGATAAAAAACTCCGACAGCACACCCAAGCCGATACCTTTGCCTACCAGGTCATCGACGTGGATCCACATGAACTGCATCAGCAATATAAAGATCGCAATGAAGAAAGTAGCAAGGAACAGCCCCAGAAAATTCCGCAGCAAGTACACATCTATTTTCTTCATCATTCCCATCATTCCATCATTCCCATCATTCCATCATTCCATCAATCCATCATTCCATCATTCCCATCATTCCATCATTGAGCGACGTAGTCGCGCTCATTCCATTTTATTTATGTTTATTGCTGATTATTTATAGAGAACTCGCAGAGTTCGGAAGATTTGTTGAAGTGAGCCATGTTAAATTTATTTATAAATGGATCAGTTTAACAAAACTTTGGAGTACGCAGTACTATAAATAATCAGTGTTTATCTATTTTTATTTACTAATAAACTACCCTTTCAAATTCTCACTGACGAAAATCAAGGGCAATAAGTCTGCCGCCGATTCGAACACCCAAATAGCGTCCTCGCCGTACAGCAGCACTTCCATCTTTCCGCCGTAGCGGTGCTCGGTCTCGATCATCACCTGTCGGCACGAACCGCAAGGCGAACCGGGTTCTTTGGTGAAATGCCCGCCCGTGAAGCAGGCGATAGCGAGCTTCGTCACCGGCTGCTCCGGGTACTGTGCGCCGGCAGCAAACAGCGCCGTACGCTCGGCGCATAACCCACTCGGGTATGCCGCGTTCTCTTGGTTGCTACCCGGGATTAACACACCGTTCCCTAACTTCGCCGCCGCACCTACATGGAAACCGCTGTACGGGCAGTAACTGTGCTTCGTTTGCGCTTTGGCCAACTCGAGCACCTCGCGCTGCTCATCCGTCAACTCGTCCCACTGATAGGCACGCATCTTCGTCGTCAAATTGTATTCTTTCATACTATTGATTTGGTTATATTTATTTCAGTGCACATCTTTGCGGGTGCAAAGATACTGCTTTTTTCTGACATATGCAAATTTATTCGTATTTTGCGGCCGTTTTTTTCTTTGTCCATTAGCCCGGCATTCTATGCCGCCCCCCTTTCATCCATCGTCCTTTGTCCATTAGCCCCGAATTATATTCGGGATCACTTTTCATCCGAATAATTTGCGTATGTCAATTTTTTGTTGTACCTTTGCACCAACTTTGGCGCAGAAGATGGAGAATAATAAGTGGCATTGGCAAGAGTCCGGTAAGGCATGGAAGGGCATGGGGATTTACCATGTCACGATGGTCGTGCCGAGTAGAGAGCCCTTATTGGGCAAATTGGTCATCCCGGACGATGACCCAGAAAGGGCCTATATTGAGAGGACAGAGATGGGCGACAAGCTTGTGGATGAGGTATTAGGGATTCATAACTACTACCCTCAAACGCGGATACTCCAGTATTGTGTCATGCCGGATCATATCCATTTCATCCTACACGTCTGGCAACCGCTGGACAAGACCTTCAATTCGGTCATCCGCGGCTTTTGGCAAGGAGCCAAGAAAATAGGACGCACCTATACTATAAAACCTTTGTTTATTAATCCCGAATTGAATTCGGGTCTAACGGACAAAGGATGGAAGGAAGCAGATCCTATTTTTACAGAACGCCCATTCGTCCGCCCTATGTCTCGAAAAGGCCAGCTCCAGGCCATGTATGAGTATATCCGCATGAATCCCCAACGCCTCGCCACTAAGCGCTTCAAGCCCGGTTATTTTTATGTGCAGGAGCAAGTGGAGATAAGCGGGCGGAGTTATAGTGCGGTAGGAAATGCGAAGCTCTTGCAAGCTGTGAGGATGGAGCCGGTTCACGTGCGCAGTATGTGGGTGAGAGACGCTGAGGAGCACGGGAATGATACGGCCTTGCGGGATTACAAGAATGATTGCGTACGAGCAGCAAGAGAAGGGGCGGTGATGGTGTCGCCGTTCATTAGTGAGCATGAGAAGGAAGTGTTGGAGGTCTTGATGCAAGAGCAGCGGCCGATTATCTATATTGCCGAGAATGGATTTGGAAAGTACTTTAAGCCCTCGGCGAGCCTCTTTGATGCGGTCGCCGAGGGAAGGATGTTGATTCTCTCTCCATGGAAGCACGATCCCAAGAAGAAAGGCGTCACCCGCGCTGAATGCATAGAGATGAACAAAATGGCAGAGGATATCTGCGGGAAATAGTTCCGCGCGCCCTTTGTCCTTTGTCCTCCGTCCTCCTCCTGCTCGCCCTTTGTCCTTTGTCCTTTGTCCATTAGCCCGGAATTCTATTCCGGATCACTTTTCTTCCGAATAATTTACAACAGCAAGCCATCAGTTGAAGGCTTGTTTTTTTTATGCCTTTTTGCCAATTAAAACTTTAGCAGTACCTTTGCAGCGCAAAATCGAAAATACAACCAAGAGTTGACACTTCCTAAAGACTCGAATCTAATTGCGCAACTGCCGATTGCGCAAAGTTTTCATATCCCGTTGATCCAGGGTCAGCGCAATAATATGATCTTCACTCACGCCTTCGTCAAGCAAATAAGAACGGAATATATCGAATAACAGAAATGATTTTCCGCAACGTCTGACGCCGGTGATTATTTTAACCATTCCGTTGCCTCTTCCCGCGAGAAGTTGTTGTAAGTACTTCGAACGTAAAAAACGCATATTTACAAGGATTTTCTGTGATTAGTAACATTTTTCCGCTGCAAAAGTACAACTTTTTTTGATATACGCAAGAGTTTGTATATTTTTATACAAAAAAAGAGCCTCCCCGAAGAGAGACTCCATTGATACGAATTTAGATAGAGAAAAATATAAAAAAAATACTGATTATTGTTTAGATTATTACATAATCCATAAGTCTTTGCTTGCTAACGTTCATTTGTAAGTAAATTTACCATGAACCTTACCAATCAAATCC
>JAFSQV010000012.1 GCA_017446455.1 Paludibacteraceae bacterium | reverse complement strand
GTTGAAGTGGTAAGCCAACTTGATACCGGCATCGAAGTAACCTACACGGCTTGCATACGTGTCTGTTGCAGAGAATACTGCCAAGTTCGCTGTTCCACCTGCACTCGGCGGGTTGGCGATATCCAGCAATGCCGGATGCTTAGCCGAATTCAGGATCGAACGGGAGTTATATACGCAGTAGTCAGCATATACACCCAGACCCAGCGAGTTACCGCTCTTGAGGATCCACTCGTAACCGAGTTCTGCGGTCAGCATGATGTTGATCTTCCATTGCAGGTCGTTGCCTCCCTGGGGAGTCTGATCTACGTACTTACCGGTTACCACGTTATCCTGGATGGTAACGCCGGACTCAGCATCGTACGCTGCGATCGAAGCCGTTGCGCTATTGATGCTCTGCTTGAACGGCGTGTAAACCGGGAGCATGAAGCGCGGACCTACGTTGAAGAAGAAACCGCAGTCATGGATCAAGGAGAACATCACCGGGATCTCGAGTTGAACCTGATGGTCCGTCTCTTTGATCTGTTGCGCATTGATGGTATAGCGGAGATCACCTTTGTTGAAGGTGGAGTCTGCCGAACCGGAGAAGCTACCTTGCGCATAACCAACGCTCAGGCCTACGATAAGACCGAGGTCGATCTTGCGAGCGTCGCTGGTCCAGTAGTGAGCATATTGGAGGTCGAGCAGAGCGTCGCCGCCGATACCCCAATGTGCATTCACGCCGGAAACAGCTTGGTGCAACTGCGAAGCCACACCGCCGCGTACGCCGATCGTGAAGCGATCGTAACCGCTACGGAAGTCCTGCTTCGAGTGAATAGAGTCACCCTTAGCGGTCTCGTGCTTTACGCCGTCAGCAGCAAGAGGTTTCTCCTCTTCAGCCTTAGCAGGTTCAGCGGCCTTTGCTTCTTCAGCTTTCTTAGCCTCTTCTGCCTTAGCGGGCTCTACTGCTTTTGCAGGCTCTGCAGCCTTAGCCTCTTCAGCCTTAACAGGCTCTGCGGCGGCAGCAGCAGTTGCAGCAGCGGCAGCCTTTGCAGCCTCAGCGGCCTTTGCCTCTTCTGCTTTCTTAACTTCCTCTGCAGCCTTTGCAGCTTCGGCTTTCTTACCGTCCTTCACTGCCTGCTCGTAAACTTTCTTCTGGCCGGCTTGCTCTTTCTTAGCCTGCTCTGCTTTCTCTTCTGCCTGACCGTTAACCGGGATCAAGCAGTCCTCACACATCCAGGAATAGATGTTCATCAACAGCACGCCGTCCGGGAAACGCTTGGTACCCAACTGACGAACCGTATG
The DNA here is from genome assembly GCA_017446455.1 of Paludibacteraceae bacterium. GTDB lineage: Bacteria > Bacteroidota > Bacteroidia > Bacteroidales > Paludibacteraceae > Colicola. Next base: position 11,808 of record JAFSQV010000012.1, on the reverse strand, counting down.
AACTTTATCCCATACCCAAACAGAAGGAGTCTCACCCGTGCAGTACTTTTGACACTCACGCTTAATCATTACGGAGTCTCCGATAGCCACTTTAAACTCATGTTTCGGAGCTTGTGCTTCTTGAGCCGAAACGGCCGTTGCACAAATCAGGGTGGCTGCAATTAAAATTGATTTAATAGTTTTCATAGAGCTACCTCCTATTCTTATTTAACAATATAACGTAAAGTGGACTTCTCGTCGCCGCTCAAGAGCTCTACCAGGTAGAAGCCATGATCGCTCGCAGCCTTGATCGTGAAGGTCTCCTGTCCGCTTACCTTATAGGTATTGTGGAGCAGACCCTCGGTCGTAAAGATGCGGATCGTGGTCTCTTGGTCCGGATTGAGGTTGAGCACCTTGATGTCCTCACCCGGCATTACGATGCTCGGAGCGAGCAGCGGAGCAACGCCGGCAGGTGCACCACAAACGAGCGTATTCGTACGTCCGTAGAGACCGCAAGCGGTTCCGTTATCTACCGTTACAACAGCGTAGAAGGTACCTACCAGCGGCGAACCGTCTGCATTGTTGTACGAATAGCCTTCAATCAAGAACTTATCCGTATTCTCAGGATCCGGAGTTGCACCCAACATCTCGAACCACTTAACCTTCACTGCACCACCAGAGGTGTAGATCGAATCGGTTGCGAAGCCGTACTTAGCGAAGTCCCAACGGCTGATGAGCAACAGACGGTTACCGTACTTAGCAACAGCCTTGAGGTCCATCTTAGCCGGGTTGTTCAACGTCAGGCTCAAGTAGAGGATACTATCACCCCAGTTTACACCGCCCGGGAAGACAACCGAGTCAGGATTAGCCGTGGTAGACTCGATATAAGTCGAATCATTCTCCGCCCACTTATACATGTGACATGCAGTATACTTAGCGGTATCGCGCGCGGTATTCAGATAGTTCTTATATACTACGATACCCTTAGACGGATCCGGATCTTGACCTTCCGTACACTCCGTAAATGCGAAGTATCTTACTTTGATACGCTCCGAAGTTACGGTCGGCTGGTTCGTCAAGTCAATATCCTTGAAGGTCTCACTCGGATAAACCGCATATTGCCACTTGATACTCGACAGCGTCTGAATCGTATCGTTGTCGTCAGCAGCATACTGTGCTTTCAACCACGTGTCAGCAGTAGTCAGGTCAAGCGCTTCACCGCGGTGGATTTCACCCAGTTGAGCGGAGAAGTCATAAGCCTTCGGCTCACGGAGAACAAAGGCGTAAACGGTAGAGATCGAGTCGTAAATCGCGAGTTTGTCTTCGCTCTTGATGTTGCGAATCGTATCGTTCCAAACGGTATCTGCGTTGATGGTCTTACCCAGCACGTCACCGCCCTGACATACGAAGAACGTGGTGTCAGCGTAAACAGTGTCGCGTTTGTAATCGATCTTCTCGAGCCAGATATGGGTATCCTCAGACGAGTTGAACTCGATGAACATCAACTGCGGGCTGGAAGCCTTGATGAAGTCCAGAGCGATATCCTTCGTCAGGAAGGAGTCTTTCGCAATCGTCGTCGAGATATCGCCTTGCGACGGATCACCGCACTTGAAGTAGAGCGAAGCTTTTACTTTGTCTGCGTTCTCCTTAGACCAGTTATCTACGTGGAGACGCAAGCTCTTGCCCTCAGCATACAACTTCGTGGTATCCAGCGCTGCTACATACCAGGAGTTACCGCTACCTAACAGGTTCTTCGGGTTCACATTACCGTGCTCCCAGTCGAAGGACATTGCGTTGAGGCAATCGTCACCGGTGGTCTGAAGCGCATGTAACTTGAACTTGATCGTGTTATCGGTCTTGAAGCGAACATATAGCGTTACGGAATCCTTCGTTACGAAGCGATGGAGCAGACTGTCGATATAAGCGGGTTGGGTCTCGTCCAGCGAAATCGTATAACCGGCTTTCTTAACAGCCTCTTCAATCAGTTTGCTTACGTACTTGGTTCCGGTGTAGTGCTTACCACTCTTATTAATAACGCGCGAGCGTACAGGCATTGCGCACTTCATCGTATCTTGGAACGTAGCGGTTCCCTCGATGGTAGCCTGGCCGTCCAACTCATAAGTCAGACTCATCGTCTCCGTATATTTATAGTTATTCTGGATATACGGCAGACATACCTGATACCAGTGCGCTTGGTTGTCACCTTCGATAGTGTACTCTACGTTCGGCACAATCAACTTAGCATTCTGCTGCTCCGGATCGATGGTAGCCAGCGGAGCATACTCACCGTTGAACTTCGTCGAGAAGACGATCGAATCGGTCGTACGAACCTTGATATACAGCTCTACATTACCTACACCGTAGATAGCCTGTGCAGGAATGTTGTGCGATCTCGACTCGCCCTTCTTGATGACTTTCTTACCGCGGTTCATCAGCATGTCGTCTTCCGACTTCAAGCCGTCGTAAGCCTCTACGCGAATCTCCGTGTCACCCTTACCGGCATTCTTAGCCGCTACGTGCAGAACCTTGTTATAGAGATTCGGCTTCTTCAGGTCAGCCGTCTTGATCTTATACCACATCTCGGTATTAGCACCCTGCGTATAGAGCTGATCCAGAGAAACAGGAAGTGCTTCCTTACGGGTGTTACCGCTAAAGGCCTTGATAAGCTCAGCCTTGAACTGGAATTTACCGCTGTGGCTCGGACGCGTTACGCGGAGAATAATCGAGTCTTTCTTCAGGAATTGCTCGAATGTACCTACAGGAATCGTATCCGCAGTATGCGCACCGCTCTTCAGCGTGATTACCGATTCCATCATGCCCTTCGTGATCGGGAACGCAAACGCAGCCTCAGCTTTGATCTTGTTCTCGGTCGGGCCCAAGTTCCACAGATGAGCTACCGGTTTCACGCGCTCTTCTGCTTCGCGTACTTTATCCAACTCCGACTTCGGAATTACGCACCAGATGGTATCTTCTTCTACAACATAGGTGCTGTCCCACATCACCGGAATCAGGTTGATACCTTCACCTGTGATCGGCGTAAACGGCTTTACTGCCAGGGTATCAATCCAAACGCGGAGAGAGGTATTAGACTCTACATTGAGATATACCAGACTGTCGGTCAATGCATCGAGCATACTGTTCTGGATGTCCACCTTGCGAACCTCCTTCGGATTCATCGTGAAGTCCACCGTAGAAGGATCCTCACCCGGGCAGGAGTACAATACGCCTACCGATCCTTGGCTCTTCGCATTATCGCGGTTCTCAACATTGACTACGATATCATTACCGCGCTGCATTACATCGCGCAAGTCAACTACATACCAGAGATTAGCGTTAGCCGGTTGCGTAGCACCCGATACCCAGTTGAACGGAATAGCGGACGAGCAGCTGCTACCTTCTGCCTCTTCGGTCAGACGAATCTGCAACGAGATGTCCTCCGAAGCGATGACGCGCAGGAAGATCTCATCTTGGATGATGTTCTCGAATAGGTTACGCGAGATTTGTTTGGTGAACGTTCCCTTAGCGGCGATCGTCAACTCGCGCTTCTGGTTCTCGATTGAATCCGGGCACTCCAGCGAGAGCTCAGCTTTGATCTTCACTGGGTTCGAAGCACTCATGTTCTGTACCACTACAGTCGGGAACTTAGCGGCTTGCTCGCGCACTTCGTTCATATTAATTCTATACCATACGGTATCGTCCTTCGCTTGTGCAACGCCGGACTCCCAGTTGAATGCTACTGCTTGCTCACAAGCCTTATCCGGCTCTTTGGTCTGTGCCGGCTTGGTGGTAACCCAGAACTTCAGATCCTGGCTGGTCTCCAATCCGATCCATACGGTGTCGGACATCATAGCGTACGACGAATAGCGGAGCGTACGAACGATTTCTTTGTTAGCCTCAACAGTCTGAGATACTTCCTGCAGGTCGATATACGGGCAGGAGAATGCCAACGATGCTTTAATCTTAGCCGAAGCAGCGCCGAGGTTCACCAAGTGAACAACAATATCCTCTACCTTGCTGCGGGGCTCCGAGATGTCTACTGCATACCACTGTGTGGTACGAGCCTCTTGGGTATGACCGGTCTCCCAGTTAAAGTCGATGTTGGTCTTACAAGCCTTACCCTCACGTACGTGTTTGAAACGTGCCAGGAACGTAATCGGCTGGTCGGAAATCGTAAGCAGGAAGATGGAATCCACACCTGTCAAACCTTCCAACATGTTCTTTTTGTAAACCACGATCTCGTCTTCGCCGGCAGCGATCGTGTAGCTGGTGTTAGAGGTACCGAATGCCGGGCGCTCGAATGCCATCTTGGTGGTGACATGAGCAGCAACACCGTTCTCGTTGCGGTACGTAAACTCCGGCTCGTACTTGGCGAGCGAATTCATGTCAGCTACGCTGAATGCGTACAGCGTCTGGCCGGCAGGAATGGTTGCGCCTTGGATAGTAGTGTCCGCCGAATTAGCTTTGATCTCAACGGCAGCCATCTCACTCGGTCCGGGGATAACCGGAACAGCGGGCTGGTCCACCATTTCCACTTTAATCTTCACCGGTTGCTCCAGGTTTTCAATACTGAAATAGAGCTCATCCGGGTACACATTCAGGATCATGCTCTGCGGGATGGTGTCCTCGATGGACTCACCGGCAGCGAGCGTGAAATTACGCTTGGTCAAACCGGACGACGGGCAGTCGAGAGACTGACCGGCTTTTACGTTAACCGTACCTTTACCGGCATTGGTGAGGGTCACTTTCGCATCTTTCTTTGCGAACTTAACCGTGTCTTTGATTTGACTCAAATTCACCTTCCACCATGCTGCATAACCCTTGGTTTGGGTAGCCTCGGTGTCCCACTTGAGCTCCTTCGCGTCTTTACAGGTCTCATCGAGATCCGAAGACTCGAACACTTTCGCGCTCAAGAGCACATCACCATTGGTAGTCAGCGTGAGGTAAATCTCCGTCTGATGCAGACGCACGAGTACGGAAGCATTAGCGGAATAGATCTGGTGCTCGTGAGGAGAAACGGAGTAGTGTTTCGTCTCCGTCTCACCGGCAACAGTCGCTGTCATGCTAGCCTCCACCGAATTGTCACGACTCGGGTTCGTCACATACAGCGTCAACGAGGGGTTCTCCTCTTCGTAGAGGGGAGCCAAGTCAACACGATACCACTTGGTACCGGCTGTGTGCAGATTTCCCAGGTCCCAATCAAAGTCAATAGCATTGGCTTTGGTACTACCATCATTACGTCCGATAGCCATTGCGAAAACGGTCATCAATGACGCCATGGTTAGTAAGAAAAACTTCTTCATGTGATTGATTGTTGTTTGTTAATAAATAGAGTTAATTAATAGTTATTTGATTTCTAATCAATTTGTTGTCCTACGATGTTGTATTTTCGCTCATCAACAAAGATGATTATTCTTCCGTTTTGTATCTGTTTGCGGGCGCCTTTTCGGTCCGCATCTACATTCTCAATCGGGGTCGGGTCTTTCACGGTCACTTGGTAACGCTTGGTGCACTGCTTCGGAGCCACGATATCGATGATCGTGTCGCCGTAGTTGAACAGCACTGCGCCTGTCATCTCATGCACTACGCCGCGCTTCAGGTCCTTCGGGTCTACCAAGACGGTGTCGTATATCGGCGTCGGCTCGGTGAAGGTCAGGGTCACGTGCTGCGTCGACAGCGTATCGCGGTTGACATAGATGCCTTCGATAAACGTCGTATCCGAGTTGTACTCACGGCCATTGACGGTCAGCGTCTTGCCTAAGCATATTGACTCGTTGATATCCAGCAGTCCCTCCGCATATTTCGGATTGGCGAAATAGCGCAAGCGACCGATGATACCCTCCTCATGCGACACGTGCACCCACACGTCGCGTCCCGCCTTGCGCGCGTCTACTAACATAGTAGAGTCAAATACATATACATGCACCGAGTCGGTCAACGTGGTGCGGCCCACTTCCTCGCCGTTGCAACTATCCAAGGTCAGGCGGATATCGGCCGGTTTACTCTTTATGTTGGCATGCGCGGGCTTCTGGATCCAACGCAGGAATGCTTTGCCTTTCGCAGGGATTGTATTCGCCGGCAAACGATATACGTTCTCCGGCTCTTCGCATACATAGGTCATCCAGGAGCGCAACTCCATCGCCTTCTCGCAGGTCGCGTGCGGACCGTGGTTGTACGGATAGCAATAGACATGACCCGTTCCGCCATGAAGCGTATAGGCGCGGATACGCGGCTCGAGCGTCTTGAGGTACTCGGCGCTGCCGGGCAGCTCATCGATGCGTTTATTGATCTCATCCATCGGCATCTCGTACATCCGGTTCGGCGGAACAATCATCGAGAACGCAGGCGCATGGCTGATGCAGAACGCATAGATATCCAGCGCCACCGAGTCCTCCGAGAACCAGTAGGCGGAAAGGCCCTGCTTGATATCGTCCATCTTCGCAGAGAACCATACCGGCTCGGTCAGTACCGTGTCTATCGGGAACACAAACGGCGTCGTGTTATAGGTGCACTCGCAGTAGGTGGCGGGCAGCGAGTCTTTATATACTTTCCAGAACGCGTCGTCTGCGCACGAAGTTGCCTGCGCCGATGCGTGCAGCGGGAGCAGAAGCAACAGTCCTAAGATCCATTTAGCCGTTTTCATGATCGTTTATTGTATTTTGGTTCCGAACATATCGTATTTCGCGCCGCCGCGGATTATCACCACGCGGCCGTTCTCGATGCGCTTGACCGAAACCGCTTCCTGCGATACATGGTCTATATCGGTAGGAAACTCAGTATTATATAACTCGCCGCAGAGGAAACTAATCTGCACCGCCACGTGTCCGGCAGCAATCCATTGCGGTTCATTCGTCACAGCCAGGGGCTCGTACTGACCCCTGCCGTCATATTGTACGCTCCAGCGGATAGAACTGATCGGCGTCCGTTCGCCTACATAGTGCGCATAGAGGTTCGCCTCGGCGCGGCGCAGATCCACCAACGTGCGGTCATGCTCTCGTTCCACAATCACGCCCTCCATAAAATCCCACTCCGCCGGCGACTCAAATACGTAAGGGCGGTAGCGGCGGATCATGCCGTCAGCCATCAGTTCCTCGTGCTCGCTGTTGAAGCCGCGGCAGAAATATGCCGTGTCGTACGTGTTGCAATCCGGAATAATCGTCAGATGCAGCGTTACAACCGAGTCGCAACCTGCGACGTTGGTACCGGTCTCCGTATAGTCGCCCGACTCGGTATACACCTTGCCCCAAGGCGAAGTATATTGTACGCATCTGGTAAAAGTCAGTTCGCCGTAGGTAGTCTTGCCGATCGTCACATGCAGCGAGATGATCGAGTCGCAACCGGAGACGTTAGTCAGTTTCTCGGTATAGTCGCCCGACTCGGTATATTGCACCCCGCGCGGCGAAGTATAACTGCCGCAAGCCTTCGGATTTTCCGTAGTGTACGAAGTATGGCCGATCGTCAGACGCAGCGTACGGATCACGCGACCGCCGTCCGGGATATCCAGCGTATCGACATACTCGCCCGACTCGGTATAACGCTCACCTTCGATGACGATGCTGTCGCAACCGCTCTCTTCTATCACCACATTGCCCGTTGTGTAAATCGTCAAGTTGTACGTAATGACCGAGTCGCAACCCGCTGCATTGGCAATCGTATCCAAATATACGCCGCTCTCCGTCAGCACTTTTCCGCTCGCTGTCGTGAACGGATCGTATTGCATAACGGTCTGGCTGGCTTCCGTAGAATGATTGATCGTCAGCTCCAGCGTCGTGATCTTGCGGTTTCCGGCGGTGATAAGGATCGTATCGCTGTATGTACCGCTCTCGCGGTAGGTCTTGCTATTATAGACGAAGCTGTCGCATGCCGCCTCTGTAATCGTCTCATGCGTCGTATGGCGCACGTTGAGGTCGAGCGTGAAGATCGAGTCATAGCAGTTCGTCTCCGGATCCAAGGTGCCATAGGCCTTGTACACACCGCTCTCGTAGTACATCTGGCCGCGCCAGAGCACGCTGTCAAAAGCGACGAGTTCGCTGTTCTTGGTATATGTCTCGCAAGGATTATCCTCCTCTTCCGGAGCCGTGCTTGAGATGGTGATATAGCTCTTTGCCTGCGAATAGAAACGGATGTATATATAGCCGTCCGGATCCGCTTTCGACTCCCAACTGTCCACTGTCGCTTGAGGAACGGTGAACGTTGCGCGCTTGCCGATGGTCTCGCTGTAGAAGACCGGCGCGTTGGCGTTGTTGGGCACCTGGCAGGTATCGGCTATATAGAACGTGCAGTTACTCTGCGTGTTATCCCAGGATAGCGACAGGTCGCCGCCCTTCCAGTCCGGGTAGTACAGGCTATATACCACTCTCGACTTGGCGCCTATCTGCTCGCGCTGACCTTTCGTCATACGCTGCGTGTTCTCCTCGCAGTCCGACGGAGTCCATAATGCCGGACGAACGGTCGTCTGGTCGGAGCACTCAAAGCGAATATAGAGATAGTTCTCAGTTTTCGATTTATTTTCCCAGAGCTTCTTCAGGTCATCCTTCAGCATATCCAGCTGATGGCCGTTCGTTATACGGTCATACTGGTAAACGGCAATCGCATCCTCCAGCGCGAAATCACATGTCTTGCCTACGTACATCTTCAGGATATGCGAGGTCGGCGAAGTGAACTGCATCGACTCATCCCAACTGCTCGGTATCGCGTACACCGCATCGATATCATTACGCTCGATCTGTGTCTGCTCGCCCAGACGCATCAGCTTCGCGCCGCAACCCGGAGCCGGAGCAGGGATACGCTCAATCTTCATATAACCCGGCTCTTCGCTATAGAACTTCGCATAGAACATACCTGCTTCGTTCTGATATTGCGCCAGATATTTCTTTATCAATTCGCTCGATACTTTGAGTTGGCCGCCCGGCGCAATCGGGTGATCCGGACCACCGTCGATAATATGGGAATCCTCGGCATCCAGCGGGTTAATATCGCACGTACTGCCTACCGCAAGGATACAATCTTTCGAGCCATGCCATACATAGCGAATCGAATCCATCTTCCATTGGATATACGGCACAACCACGTGGCGTTTGGTATCCGCAGCCTCCACTTGGACCGTGTCGCCCAGCTGCATGAATTTCGCGCCGTCCATACAGTTGCCGAACGCATCCGGCTGCATCTCCAGCACACCGCCGCAATAGAACGTAGCGTGGATATATACCGGCACGTTGTAGGAAATACCCTGGCTGTACAGCATATCGCGGTAGAACTCACCGAACTCCACGCGGTAGATCACATTACCGTCGTCGTCATAGGCCTTCGGAATATCCTGGCTGTACGGCATAGAGATATACGCCGGCTTGCTGACGCAGAAGATGTTACACAAGATCGGATCCTCATAATAACCGGGGGTACAACCGAAATCCAACTCCACATGGGGAGCCTGAGCCGACTGAATACCGGGATGGAAAGTAATCGTCATCGGAAGGTCTGTCGTATTGGCTACATACCAGTACGAGCCTGCCTGCATAATCGTCTGACTGAACTCGGGATAGAGCTGAATCGGATCGCCGCAGGAGTCGCCCTGACGCGCTTGCAACGACATCTGCGCACCCGCGATAACGAGCGTTATTACCAGTACTATATATTGTAACTTTTTCATTGATAAATACATCTTTGCACTAAAAAAGTGTGCAAAGTTAATGTTTTTTTTTGAAACCACCAAATTTTATGACAAAAAAAATGCAAAAAAGGAACATTTTGCAATCCAAATTGTACAAAAACCGCTTTTCTGCCATTGCGAAACCACTAAAAAATAACCGCACCTACGTTTTTACGAAAGTGCGGTATTGACCATCATAACCTACCGGCCATAGTCATCATTCTCTCTCCCTGAATCGCCGCTCTAATTCATGCATCCGCTCCATAAGTTTATCAAACGGCAGTCGATCACCATAGATCATCGTTTGACACATTTTACGATAATCCTCTTCCCAATCGGATAGCACGGGTTGAGGAGGCGTCAAACAATCACACGCGGTTCAGGATAGGTAGCATCCCCTTCTCCATTAGGCTGTACTTCCATATGACACAACGAAGCGAGGCCTGTTTTATCCAATGCGGATTGAAGATGCATCGACAACTCTTCTGCCACAAACAGGGAAGAGCGCTTACGTAATTGCTTTATCTGCTTCTTGGTTGGAGTATCAGTTACGTTGAAATAGGCAGGATTAACCGCTAAATCTATATCCTCCGAGAAACGCTCAATCAATTGCCATGCCTTACTGAGACTTGTTCCTCCCTTAAAAACCAATTGGCCCGCAATCGGCAAATCGAACAAGATATTTAACACCTGGGTTACCCACCAATCTTTCTCTACGACAGGTTCCGGCAAGTGTTTCTTCTGAGATGTCAACAAGAACGCTTGACGCTTTTGTTCTTCTGTGTACTGTAAAAATGGTATCATATCACTTGTTTTACTATCGCTTGTATCCACTCCGGCGTCATAGCCAAATCGTGCCTGAGGTGCGATTTATTCTCGTTTGCCAACAATTGCTGCACGTGTTGCACTTGTTCTTGAGTTACATTATTCTTACCTATCTCTTTAAGAGCAAAGGTTACCAGCATGGCCGTACGACTATAAAATTGTAGATTTTTGAGGGCGGTATGCACAAAATGCAATTCTTGCCCATCAACCAGTTTTACCGTTTTGCTCCGACCACTCGTAAGATAAACAAATCGTGTAGGCATCTGCTCCGACAATCCCACTCTATTCAATGCATGCACTCCTGTAGGAACAATCTTTGCTTGTTCCTTCTTCGCTATCGCATTCGCAATATCATCATACGAAGGAGGTAAATACCCCGTTCCCCAAACCTTATCTTTTTTCGGATAGCAATAGATTCCACGGGCCACCCGCACAATGAGCCCTTGAGCCTCCAACTGCTCCATCGCTTTCTGCACCCTTTTAGGATTAGAAAAACGCAAGTACTCCCTCGCAAAAAACACAGACCCCCTCCCGCGTTTCCTGACATTCATAAGTATCTCTTTATCAATACTTTCAGCCATAATTTACTTTAATATTTTTCGCTAATTATTATATATATTTGCTAATTTTGCTGCAAAAGTACAACAAAAAATCGACATACGCAAATTTGTATGCCGATTTTTTGCATTTTCGTTGCTTAGAAGCCTTAAAAGACCTCCGGGTCATTGCGCTTGGGGGCGAGTATTACGCCCGGGTTCTCCGGCGCGATATTGCTGATCGTATCAGTCGTCATAAGACGCTCCGTAGCGAACGGGATCACCTCGGTAAGAGGCATTGTATATTGTTTCTTTTCCATAAAGCCATTTACCATTTTATCATTTACCATGTACCATTTATTTTACGATTTGTCCGTCGACGGTATATACATGTCCCTCGCGGATGATGAATACTTGGTTGTCAATAAGTACCTTGCGGGTCTCGTTCTTCGCATCTACAACTGCCTCGTCGAGGCCCGTAGCCACCTGAGGAGCTTTTCTTACCAGACGTACACCGTAGTTCGACTGGATACCCGAAGTGAGCGTGGTGACAAACGCACCGTCACTCAGATTCCATATCACTTGTCCGTCACGCGTCAGATAAACCGTATAGTCCTCGCTCGGCTGCGCATTCAGGCTGATCGTGTACTCGCCCGCTGCAGGAGCATATACGCCCATCGTGAACTCGGCCGTCTCGCCTACCAATGCCGTCGTATTCAGCGCCAGCTTCGTGTCGTAGCGGTTCACCCATACCTGCGGAACAGCAGTACTCATTCCGAACTGAGCCAAGTCATGACCGATCACGTACTTGTTCTCCTTCTC